>JACQTZ010000004.1 GCA_016210515.1 Chloroflexota bacterium | reverse complement strand
TCCCGAAGAAATCGGGGCGGAGTCCGATGGAATCGGACTTGCCGAAGTGATGGGGGTGCGACCCCATCTCACGGCAATCTGGAGTGGCGCTCCACAGTTGGGGAGCCATGCAGCCTCAGTGCGACCTCAGACCGCTTTCCTTTTATGAGTGGGTACAGGATGATAGCACCGGCACCCAGCAAGGTGCAGAAGAGCAATGTCAGACTCACCGTCTCAAGGGCGGAGTAGACCGATTGAGGCAGCGACAGCACGTCCAGGTCGGTCAAGTATACTGGTATTACCATGGCCCTGCTTACTCCCGCCATGAGCATTACAGCACCGGCCACAACCTTGATCATGGACTCTTTGACGTACATGGTGGCAAGGGCGCCAACCTGGACCCCAAACAGCGAACCAACCAGTATCAAAACCGTCAACCGCACATCTACAAAACCATCCAGCGCCCAGGTGAACGCCCCGACAAGCCCCATGACTGAGGCGATGACAAGCTCGGTGCCGCTGGCAACAAACGCCGGCGCGCCGACGACGTATATCAAAGATGGGACGCCTATGAACCCTCCTACTGCAATTGTTGCCGCAAGAAGCCCTGTAAGGAAACCCAGCGGAACGATGACCCAGAAGGAGACCGTGGTACCGGCCTGGTTGAAAGTGAGCAAGGGTGGGACCTTTATCCGCGCGATTCTGTCCGAAAGCGTTACGCGTGTATCTCCAGGGCCCCGTTTTTCGGCCCTCAATCCGTCGCGCAGCATGTAGCTTCCAGCGACCCACAGGACTACTACAAAGACCAGACTGATGTAAAGGTTCGAGCCTGCCTGGCCCCACGTCGCGATGACCAGCTTTTGGAGTACGATGCCAACCTGAACGCCGACTATGGCCGTTGCCCCCATGACCAGGCCAAGCCTCAAGTCCACATGCCCCAACCTCCTCCGAGCCCAGGCCCCCACCATCGCTTTGGGAAACTTGTGAGCCATGTTGCTTGCCACGGCCACAGCACCGTCAACTCCCAGGGCCATCATTCCTGGGGTTAGAACAAAAGCGCCCCCGGACCCGATGAATCCGCTAAGAAGACCCCCAAGGAATCCCAGGATAATGAGGGCGGCGACAGTTGCGGGTTCCAGAGTAATGAAGCTGGCAGCTACCTGTCCTTGAAGCCCGGTTTCCATTCTACAACTCTGTCTTCTCGAAGGGGCTGACGCCGAGTACTCCAAGAATACGGGCCGCGATGGTACCGTACAGCACAGAGAAGATGCTCACCGTGACCACGAGAACCACCGCGCCAGGAAGGGTTCCGCCTGCAAAGAGGTCCGACAGAGTGTTAACGACAAGAAACATTCCGCCGCATACCATCAGGAGCAAGGCAAGGAAGAGGGACACCCGCTGGACTCTCCCCCGAGAGTTGAGCACCCTGAGCCATCTACAGAGGGGCTCCGTTATCTTCAGACTCATGCTTCCCGATTCTCACCTGGGCTGCCTGTCGGACAAGCTCTGGAACCGTCTGACGTGGGTTAAAGCGTACTGCGGTCGTTTGGCTCTTGTCAATCCTTCCGATGGGCAATACCCGCTCCTCGGTCTGCAAACAGGAACGCTGCCCCGATAACTACGAGGGGTAGGCTAAGCGTCAGGAACACGCGGATCTTGTTGACGTCGGCGGTAAGGAGGATGACGATGCCAAGGGCGATCCCCTCCAGTACGCACAATAAGCCGCCCAGCCTCTCCCATCGCCATGCCAGGACCATGCTGGCACCAACGCACAAGAGCACGACACCCTCAAGGAATTCCGTGAGTTGCCAGGAAGCCCCTCCTATCAAGTCTACCGCCCCGGCAATGTTCCATGTCAGTACGAAAAGGGCAATCAGGAGGGCCAATATGCGAGCGATCCATCGTATCCACCCCACTGACCTTAGTGGCACCACCTCCAGCAACCTTATGACACACCTCCTTAGGTAGCCCGCCTGCGGCAGGTTGACGCTCCACAATTGATGTATCCTGTGGCCCAAGCGCAGTATGGCATGGACAAACGCGGGGGTCAAATCGCGTGGCCTGCGGCCAGGGTTTGGTGAAGCCGGCAACAATCAAGAGGCCCTGTCGCCACGGCCGGACAACCTCGACATTGCTGCTACCTTATCGTATCCTTCCTCTGCTGCCGGTAACTCATCTGAGGAAAGGGATGCCCAAGTGCTGAACGGACAGTGCTTCCATGACCCGTCCAAAAAACGACGGGTATCGGGAGCCTTTCTCATGGCGCTGCTTGTCCTCTCTGCCATTTCCGCTTGTGCAAAGCCAGCCCCGCCAGTTTCACCTACCACCACCGTCACACCAACTACTCCACCTGTCCTCCCGTCGACTGCAACGCCGGTCCCATCGCCGACACTGATGCCCACGCCCACCGCTACGCCCAGGCCAACTCCCCCCACGGTCCAGGTCCCAAGGAAGGAAGCAGCCTATAGGCCGGAATGGGGCGAAGCAGACCTGCGAGGCTTTGACCCCTGGGGCGATGCCGGCGGCGACCAGCAGGACATGGTGGCCGTCTACTTTAGGCAGGAGAATAGCCTCCTCAGGTTCCGAGTTGACCTCCTCGACCTGCGCGCCGAGCAGCCTCCAGACCTCTACCTGGCCCTGGACTTCGCCAACGGTGGGATCAACACACTGGAGCCTGGCGGCAAAGAAGCCTCTGAGATTTCCTGGGACACGCTGGTGAAGGTCTCAGGAGGAGCTACGGCCCAGATGGCTGGCACAGACTTCCGCCCCATGGCTGGTGCCATCGCAGGGGTCAAGAGCGACTCTGTTTTGGACTACGTGACCCTGGACATTCACCAGAGCGCCATGTCCTCGGCCCCTGGAGGCCCGTTCCGATTCCAGGTCTTGGCCGTCGCTTCCGGAGCTACCGAGGTGCTGGACAGGACAGAGCCGGTATCCAGCGATGCCTCGCTCCAGGGGAGGGCTAGGCTGACCATCTGGTTCGGCAATATCCTGGGGCCTGGCACCCCAGCCGGGGTAGCATCCTGGTACGACCGGCAGGAGACCGACCGCGACGGGAAGGTGAAGCCCTATGGCTGGCGTTACCTTCTGGATGGCGCAGAGAAGTACTGGCTGCCCGTGACCCTGGAAGTGAAACAGACCCAGTATCTGGCCTGGACGGAGGAGCTGGGGCTGTATGCCCGGCTGCGGGCCTGTTACGGGGCTGGTCTCTGCGACGTGCCCGCCGATACCTTGGCCTATGGGCACTTCATGCCCTGGCAGCCCCAGGACGTGAACGCCAGGGCCATCGCCCTGTCCCAGCAGTTCTATCAACAGTTGGCCTTGCCCCGTTCTCCAATCTTCAACCCGTACGAGGGCCAGGTAACTGTCCGAGACCTCCAGACCATCAAGGACGCTGGATATGAATGGGTGGCAGCAGGAGCCGAGCAGGAGTACTACCGCTGGTTTGGGGGGAGCATGGAAGAGGCGGTCCGAGCGGCGGGCAAGCTCCATCGGGCCAACGGCATCGGCCTCATCTTCCAGCGCTATCCCTGGACGTTTACCTGGGATCCGCGATGGGGCAGCGATCCGTATGCCAACTGGAACGAGCAGGACCTCTGGCGAGGCACCGACGGCGGGCTTCACCTGTGGTTCCGTCGCAACCTGGTTGACATGGCCCAGGATACGGACCAGGAGAGTTTCGTCAACCTGGGCACAGACATCAACGTGACTCCCTGGGGCTTCCAGGAGGTGGTGGAGGCCAACCTGCGCTGGCTCGCCGAGCACCCCTGGATCAAGGTGATGAAGGTCAGCGACCTCTTCCAGCAGGGGTGGCATGTCATAGACCACGGCGACCTCGGCCTGCCTGCGGACACGTTGCTGCCTCGCTTCTCCATGGAGGGCGATGCCCACTATAACGCCTACTTCTCCCAGTACTACTACGGTGGCATCGCCGACGGCCACTCCCCCTTCGCTGCCAAAGGACAGCGGATAGAGGCCTACGCCGATTTCATTCCCTACTGGCGGGATGGACTTCCCATCCCCAGCGGGCGGAGGATGGGAGACGACAAGACACCCGGCACCATCGTCTACGAGACCTTGAAGAACCTGCGCTCTGCTCCGGACAACGACCTGACCACCCTGGCCTGGCTCTCCTACTTCAACGCCATCGGGGAGCAGACGTTGCGCACCGACCAGGACTATAAGCCTCGCGACCCTGACCTGGGCAAGGCCGCCACCGGCGGTCCCTACCTGCATCCCGCAGCCAGGCTGAGGGCCAACGACCTCCGCCAGGTGAACAAGATTGTGGCAGCAACTCGGTGGGCCGACGCCGTTGCCCGCGGCACCATACCTGTTGAACCGGTGGCGGAGGCGACTGACCTGGACCTGGACGGCGAGGAAGAGTACATCCTTAGCAATGCTCGCCTGTTCCTGGTGTTTGAGGACGACGGCGGACGGCTGGAGTATGCCTTTGGCTTCATCCCAGGGCGAGGCCCTGTCCAGTTCGTGGGGCCACTCGCACAGTTCGCCCCTATTTTTCTAGGTCCAACCGACTGGGACTGGACTAGAGGTGAGGCAGGCCAGGGTGGGCCGTCCTTCTTCACCTGGGACGGGGCCTTTGTGGAGCTGCTCCCCAATGGAGCACTCCTGGTCAATGAAAGGTATACTCCTGTCATACAAGAGGGCCTCTTGAGCTTCGTTTCCCCAGATGGCAAGGTGCGGAAGAGCTTCAGTCTGGAGCGAGATGGCAAAGGCATCGCTGTCGAGTACGAGACCAGCGGAGAGGTCTCGGTCAAAGTGCCTATTGCCCTGGACCCTTTGAGAATGTGGAGGCAGGAGTGGAGTCGAGGCCTCAGCGAAATCGAGGTGGGGAGCACCATGGGAGTCCGCTACGCCGATGGCCTGTCCGCTACTCTCACTGTGGTGGAGGGCACTCCCTGGGTCAGGCCCGAGGTCGTATCCTTCCTGGACTCGCCCGCTCGATGGGAATGGCGCCACGACTCCCAACGTGACTATCATCCTGGGCACTGGATGGCCTATCCCTTTGCCGAGGTGGAGGTCTCCGGCAGTGGCCACTTTAGCCTGCGGCTGAGTGTGGAACCTTAGCGATGGGGCAGTAGCCGGGGGGCCAGGATGGGAACCAGGTCGTTGCTTCGGCAAATCAGGGCCGTGTGTGGCACCATTCTTCTGAGGGCTATCCTCGGTACGCTCGTCATCGTTTCCTCCGGAGCACTCTCTGCCAGCAGACTTACAAACCTCCCCTCTGCATCTGCAGCAGGTTCTGATGGAAGCGTCTCCCCAAGCCAGGACTGGCGGTTCTGGAAGTACGAAGACCTGAAAGCCCTGGATCCATGGGGCGACTCGGAGAGCGACGTTCGCGACCTGGTAGCCGTCTACTTCCAGCAAAGGGAGTGGTTTCCCTACTTTCGGGTGGACTTGCTTGACCTGCAAAGCGCTAGCAAGCCGAACTTGTACGTAGCCATTGACTACAAACCAGGAGGGCAAAGGACATTGAGCGAAGGGGGTACAGACCTCGCCGCCGATACCTCCTGGGACCTGCTGCTCCTCCTCTCGGAGGATGGGAGGCAGAGCGCCTTCGATACCGATTATATGGGTCACCCCAATTACCTCACTCGTGTGACTCTTGACACTGAACTCGACTACGTGGAGTTCGCTCTTAGTGCCGAAGCCCTGGTGGGCTGGGACGGCGTGCCGTTAACTGTGCAGGCCCTGGTCATGGACAGCGGCTCTACCGTGATTGTTGACAAAACCGTGCCCGCCTCCACAGACTCCACCGCAGGCAGGGGGAAACTTGTGCTGCTTTTCGGCAACATGTTCGCAGGCTACGGCCCCCACGCCGTCTCCTGGTACGATGGCTATGCCTTCACCCCTCCGGAGCGGCAAGGGGAACGAACAGGACTGAAATACCTTCTCGATGCCGTAGAGACTTATGAAGTTCCTCTCACCACCAACGACATGAGAGTGGACGTCCTGGCCGCCAACGACTACTTGGGTATAAATGACCGACTGCGAAGTCTGGCCGAGCGCGGCCTGTTCGACCCACTTCCCACCCTCACCTATGGCTACTACATGCCCTGGCAGCCTGCTGACGTGGATGCGGTGGCCTTCCGCATGGCGCGCGAGACCTGGAATGAGTTTGGGCTGGCGCAGGGCAAGGTCTTTTATCCCTACGAGGCGCACCTCACCCTGGGAGACCTGGCAGAGATTAAAGAAGCAGGATATGAGGCAGTCTACGCCATCGACAAATACGGACTCTGGTTTGGTTGGGTCAACGACTGGGGCAACGTGGACGAAGTCCGGAACTGGTTCGCCTCTTCGCGAAAGATTCACAAGGTCAACGGTGTCCTTATCTTCCCTGGCCTCCAGGGGTTTGCCTGGGACTCCCGATGGAACCAGGTGCGCATCGACTCGGGATGGCATCCTAACCACTATGACAGCTTTCGGGGCACCGACGATGGCCTGTACCACGCCTGGCGTAGAATGCTGCTGGACATGGCTTTGCACCCCGACCAGGAGCAGTACATCACCATGGGCACCGACCTTATGCTGACGTCGTGGTTCCTGCCGGGGGAGGCCGAGCGCAGCGCTCGCTGGATTGCCAGCCATCCCTGGATAGAGGCCACAACCCTGGACAACCTGGCCAATAGAAACTGGACACCCATTGACCACGGCGACCTGGGACTCCCCCAAGAGCAACCCATGGACAGATACTTTCCATGGGGTACTGGTTTTAGCAGCAACGACTACTTCTGGCAAAACTACTACGGAGGCATCTCGGATGGCCACTCTCCCCTTATTCCGGCAGGGATGGAAATCGAGGGCTACTTTGACTACATCCCCTACCTGAGGAATGGGCAGCGCATACCCAGCGGCATGAGAATGGGAGATGGCAAAACGCCCGGGACCATCATCTACAAGACCCTGGAGAACCTGCGCTCTGCTCCCGACAACAACCTGACGCGATTGGCCTGGTATGCATACTTTCTGAATATCGCAGAGCAAACCTCCCACGCTCAGTCGCTGTGGAAAGGTGGGGAAGACCCCGTGGGAGACCCGGGAGGGCCGTACCTCCACCCCGGTGCGAAGACCGGGGCCAATCTACTTCGCCAGGTCAACAAGCTTGTGGCTGGTGCGCGCTGGGCCGAAGAGGCCGCCCAGGGGACGTTGCCGGACAGTGTCGCGCTCTTGACACTGGACCTCGATCTGGATGGCGAAGACGAGTACGTCCTGCGTAACAACAAGCTCTTTGCCATCTTCGAAAATGACGGCGGGGTGCTGGAGTACGCCTTTGCCTACGACCCGCTGACAGGGCCGGTGCAGCTTGTAGGACCTACCCATCAGTTGATACGCACCAGCGTGCGGAACTACGAGGAGAGCGAATCTCCAGTACCCTTCCCACCCGAGGAGACGGCTTTCGAGGACGGCGAACCTTTCCGTTACAGCATCTTTGAAGTCACCGCTGACAACCAAAGGTTGACCTTTACCTCTCCTGAAGGGCAGATTCGCAAGACATTCACCCTGGAGGGCAGCACAATTCACGCTCGCTACAAGACCAGCAACCTGGGTGAGATGTATGTCTACTTCACCTTGCCCGTCAATCCAGCGAGCATGTTTTCGCGAAACTGGTGGGAGAAGGTCACACCGGTAGATTCCCAGGAAGCCGTCGGCTGGCAGAACTCCGATGGGGGTTACGCTGTGGTCAACCTCCTGGACACGGAGTTCATCGAGGCTCCTTCTTTTCTGGACTCTCCTGCCAGAGCCGAAAGGAACGAGCGAAGAGACCAGCCCTATCCTCGCGGGCACTGGTTATTCTTCCCCTATCACACCGTTTTTGTGAAAGGGGTAGGTGAGTTCAATGTGGGCCTGACCCTGGCCGCCGTCCCACCCTCAACTCCCATCCCCACTCCCACCTCTACACCTGCGCCCACAGCCTCGTTCGAGGCGACTCCAGCCGTGCCAACACCTCAATCCCAGTCCCCAGGCCCCCACCCGTTATTTCTTGCCACCGTTGCTGGCCTTCTGCTGGCCCTCGGGGCCGGGCTCGTGACTGCTTTCCTGCGGTGGAGAAAACGGGCCTGAGCCATACTCCTGCCACAGACAATAGCCTTCTGGGCATGACTTGGCGACGCGCTGAGCTAGCTCTGGTGTGCCACCAGCGTCTAGATGGCCGCTCAGGCCAGAACCACCCTTTGTCCTCCTGTGGCGTGGCTGCAGGCCCACCTGCGCCCCAGGAGAGGAGACCCAGGTTCAGCAAGGCATCTCGATAATCTGATTCTGGGGGTTGCTTCAGGACATGGGCTTGACCATATCATTGGTGAAAAACTACTAATATAAATCGCATGTGAGTTGGAACTATATGGTACTGACATTGCCCTCTCGCCAGCATCAGAATTGGTTTGTAGGGCAGAGAGAAGGTCTTGAGAGGGAAACGGAGGAGGGAAAGGTGATGAAAGAACAGTCAGTCCAAGAGATTGCTAGGATGCATCCAATCCAGGCGGCCCCGACCAGCAGCTGCGCGCAAGTGGCCCAAGCACTGGCCCAGTCAGGGCAGGGATTCATCCCAATTTCGGTTAACTCGCGACCCCAGGGCGTGGTGACACCCTGGGACCTGGCAAGCTCGATTGCCCAGGGCCTCGACCCCTATAACAACCCCGCCAGGGCCATAATGCAGTCCAGAGTGGCCACCATTGCACCGAGCGCGTCCCTGGAGCAGGCGGCCAGGGCCATGGAAGAGACGCAAAGCCGCACTCTCTGTGTGTGTGATGAGGATGGAGTCCTGGTTGGCACTCTTACCCTCAATCAGCTGAGCCAGGCCGCCCCGGAACTGGCAGGGAGAGTGCTCAAAGCCACCGCCTATGAAGTAATCCCTGCGCAGGCTCAGTCCGCGGCACCTTTTGGGCGGGGAGCAGGACGGCTTGCAGCTTAGCAAGCCTGAGTGAAGATATTCAAGACCTGAATCTTGCTCTGCTCGGCCGAGCGGGACTTCCCGAAAGTCCCGCTCGTTTTTGCCCTTCATGCTGCCTGGTCAAGGCGTTTGCATAGAGGAACAAAGTGGTTATTGCCCTTGACACAACGGCAGTGAACCGGAGGTAGGCTAGCGGACTGTTTGCTAATCCTGCCTTCGAGCAAAATCGGGCAGCCGGACGCAGTTCATGCCAACCGCAGTCGCGGTTTCACGAGCCGAAATATGCACGAATAAGGTATCCGTAGAGACTGCTCCACTCTCCAAACGGGAAGTTCGCGACGTCCGCGCTCGGTGATGCTGGGCTCCTCGAATGCATCAACAGTAAAACCAGCCTCGCCAAACGCTTGCCAGTAGTCTCTGAGGGGCCGGTGAAAGCTGAGTACGGGGTCCAGGCCCCCCCACTGTCCAAGATATGGACCGCGGTGGAAGTAGGAATCCACGCGAAATGCAAACCGCTCCTCGCGACGCGGCGAATCGGGTGCGGGAGCCACCCACCCTGCCGGGCCACTCGCGAAGCAGGGGTGGCTGATTACAACCACAAAGCAGCCGCCTGGGCGTAGCACGCGAAACACCTGACCCAGAGCCGAAGCATAGTCTCGAATGTCCATCAGTACATAGTTGCTGACGGCCTTGTCGAAGTGTGAGTCAGGAAGAAAGTTCATGTTCGCTGCCGACCCGTGGTAGTAGGTGACGCCTAGCTTCTCCTCTTCCTCACGCTCCCTCGCGATGTCTATAAAACGGTCTGAAAGGTCGATGCCGGTCACATTCGCCCCTGCCTTGGCGAGCTTTCGACAAAGATACCCATTGCCGCAGCCCACATCAAGGATTCGACTGGACTCCACATCTCCCAGCAGAGCGAGCATGGGTTCATCGCTCTGGTACCGCCTGTTCCGATCACCGTCATCGTCGTAGCCAGCGTTCCACCTATCTGCGTTGGCGTTCCAGTTGTACTGCACGTCCGCATCGGTAAACTGCCGTTGCGGTCGCCACTGGAGTCCGTCCTCCGGATATCGAACAAGATATAGCTCCTGAGAAACGGCGGCTTGAGCCTCTGGTCGCATCTCGTTGAGGAGCCAAGGGTGTGTCCCCTCGAACTCCATGCGATCCAGGGAGGGGACCCACTGGCCAGACCAGGGTGAACGATAGTTGAAGTAGTATTTCCATGCCCAGAACGGGCTCATAACCTCTTCCGTGGCAGTTGCACATGCAGAGCAGAAAAACCTCCGCGCCGCATGGCAGTAGGCCAGACGCATGAAATGGTCGGTTGCCCCACACTGCCCGCAGATATAACGCCAATGCCTGGAGCACCGGGGCGCTGCCGATCCCAGGTCGTAGGAAGCCGGCGTCGTTGCATAGCTCGGGTCAATCCCTTTGATTCTGTCGCAGTAGTAGCAGTTCATCCGAACACTCCTCGGCTGGCTACCGTCCAACGCCTGGCCCGCCTTAGGCGGCTGCCCTGGCCTCCCCTATCCCAGCCGTAGAGCCATATTGCCGCGACGTGTCCTGTACGTCTCCTCCAGGGAACGGAATTGCTGGTTGTAGGCAAGCGAGGATATGGGAGCCGTGGTCATTATGTAGGCGTCCTCGTGGTTGTCCGTGTAGTAGTCCTTGCGCAGCCCCACCTGGCTGAAGCCGTACTTGCTGTACAGCGAATGGGCCACCTTGTTGGAGACCCGCACCTCCAGGGTCACCACCCGGGACTGCCGTTTCATCGCCATCTCGATGGAGGACATGAGCAGCAGCTCCCCCAAGCCTTTCCCTCGCAGCGACTCCCGCACCGCGATGGCCGTTATGTGGGCTTCATCCGTCATGTACCACGTGGCCACGTAGCCGGCGACGTACTCTACGGGGTCGGCAGGAGGAGATGTGCCGGCTTTTGTCTGAAAAAGGCGTTTCCAGACTCCTCTCAACCCGTGCGTGGCCTCATTGCTGTTCGCACGCGATAACACATGGGTTGCCGGGGAGTATGGCTGCCCTGGCAACGGGAGCTCATAGGCAACCAGGTAGCTGATTGTGCTGCTGGACAGGTCTCGCTTGAAGGGAGTAGACGGCAACATCGTAGGGAAGGCTTCCCTCTCTATCTCCGTTAGCTGGACTATGTCTGCTTCCCTGGCGGGCCTGATGGCGTAGGACACGGCCGTTTTCCTATGGCTAGAATTTGCGCTCGATTTGAAGAGTTTAACATAACCACCCAGGGGCTTGCTATCTTGGCCTGCGGCGTGCAGGGTCTTCCAGTTACCCACGAAAAGGTCATGGGCGCTCCCACCCCCGTCACTTCGGCAGCTCAGCGCAGGCTCTGGCTTTCCCCCTCGAAGGGGAAAGGTACTATACTCAGAGCAAGCGTGTGGCGGAGGCGGCTCCTGGTGACGCTCAATTGCCTGCCCACTGGCCCTGTGCTAAACTGCTGAAGAGGGCCGACCGTTGCCCACCTTGTGGACACGCCCGGGACGTGTCTGGCCTTCGGCCTTGCCCCCTGCCATCAACTGATATGGAAAGCAAACCATCTAAAGACCGCCCCAGGGGTATGCTGGGAGTAATGTCTCTGGCCATTCTGTGTGCTGCCCTTGCGGTAGACCAGATGACCAAGATGGCGGTGGTGTTCACCATGATGCCCGGACAGTCGCTGCCGGAATCAGGCCTGTTTCGATTCACCTACCTCATCAATACGGGCAGCGCCTTCGGTTTCTTCCCCAATCAGACCCTCTTCCTCATCATCGCCTCCTTTGTGGGCATCGGGGTGCTGCTGGTTTTCTATCGCACCCATCCGGTCAACAGCACCCTGCTGCAAATAAGCCTGGGGCTTCAGCTAGGGGGGGCTACAGGCAACCTGGTAGACCGGGTACGTCTTGGATATGTGGTAGACTTCATCGACGTGGGGGTGTGGCCGGTCTTCAACCTGGCCGACTCTGCCATTGTGATGGGGCTGCTCGGCCTCCTCTGGACCCTGGCATTCACTAGCGGAAAGCCTGCTCCGAAGTTGGACACTGTTGAAGATGGTGTACTTTCTTCTGAAACCTTCGGCCAGGAAGCCACCTTGGACGGTGAATTGGAGAAGGCCCTGATAGCCGAAAGCAGCGTCCCGGCGGAAAAGGGAAAGCCGTGAGAGATGTCCGAAGAGTAGTGGCAGACCTCCGTGGCGAGCGCCTGGACAAGTTCCTGGCCCTCAAACACGAGGACCTGTCTCGTGCCTATATTTCGGGCCTGGTGGCCAGGGGTCTGGTGACGGTGAACGGAGCCATCGCCAAGCCCTCCTACCGGCTAAAGGGGGGAGAGGTGGTGGAGATGGAGATCGTCCCTCCTCCGCCTACGACGCTGTCGCCCCAGGACATACCCCTTGCCGTGGTATATGAAAACGACGACCTGCTGGTTGTGAACAAGCCCGCGGGCATGGTGGTTCACCCCGCTCCCGGGCACCCATTGGGCACCCTGGTCAACGCCCTTCTCGCTCGCCTGCCAGGCATCAGTGGCGTTGGGGAGGGCTTGAGGCCGGGGATTGTGCATCGCCTGGACAAAGACACCTCTGGCCTCATGGTGGTTGCCAAGAACCGCCGGGCCCATGAAGATGTTTCCAGGCAGATAAAGAATAGAGCCGTTCGCAAAGTGTATATTGCCCTGGTGACGGGTCTCCTTGAGCCAGCGGAGGGGACTGTTCATGCCCCCATTGGCAGGGACCCTCGGAACCGCCAGCGGATGGCCGTGGTCGCAGGGGGTCGGGAGGCGGAGACCTCCTATAGAACGCTGGAGAGGTTGCCCGGTTTCACCCTGGTGGAGGCGTCCCCCAGGACGGGCAGGACCCACCAGATACGGGTGCACTTCTCATCTCTGGGCCACCCCCTGGCCGGAGACTCCCTCTACGGGGGTAAAGAACCTCGCCTGGGCCGCCACTTCCTTCACGCCCACGTCCTGGGGTTCAGGCTGCCCGCCACCGGAGAGTACGTGGAGTTCACCTCTCCCTTGCCTGCGGAGTTGGACACGTTTCTCGTCCAGCTACGCGAGGAGGGAGCCAGGCTGGTTCCTGGGAGAGTACCCAGACAGCTTGCAAGGAGGCGCTGAAATAACATGGCCAACCGGGTTAGAGTAAGGTACGCTCCCAGCCCCACGGGCGAACCCCACGTGGGCAACATCCGCACCGCGCTCTTCAACTGGCTCTTTGCACGCCACATGGGGGGGACCTTCATTGTGCGCATCGAGGACACGGACCAAGCGCGCCGGGTAGAGGGAGCTATGGAAGCCATTCTCGAAGCCCTTCGCTGGCTGGACCTGGACTGGGACGAAGGCCCCGAGGTGGGCGGCCCCTGTGGCCCCTACATCCAGTCTCAGCGCCTGGAGCTGTACCAGCAGGCCGCTTCTGAGTTGATGGATAAGGGGCACGCCTACCGTTGCTACTGCTCCTCCCAGCGCCTTCAAGAGATGCGCCAGGCACAGACAAGCCGCAAGGAGCCTCCGGGATACGACCGGCGGTGTCGCGACCTTGGGGCAAGGGAGCGCGCCTCCCTGGAGGCCACAGGCGTGCCCTGGGTAGTGCGGTTCAAGATGCCCCTGGAGGGGGAGACCACCTTTCACGACCTCATCAGGGGTGACGTGACCTTTGCCAACCAGAGCATGGACGACTTCGTCATCCTCAAGTCGGACGGATATCCCACCTACCACTTGGCCAACGTGGTGGACGATACTCGCATGGAGATATCCCACGTCATGCGGGCCGACGAGTGGCTCTCCAGCACGCCCAAGCACGTGCTCATGTACGACGTCTTTGGATATAAGAAACCCCTCTTTGCCCACCTGCCCATGATCCTGGGCCCAGACCGCTCCAAGCTGAGCAAGCGTCACGGTGATGTGTCTGTGTTCCACTATCGTGATAGTGGCTTCCTGCCGGAAGCCGTGCTCAACTTCCTGGCCCTCTTGGGGTGGTCCCTGGACGACCACACGGAGATAATCTCAATAGAAGACCTGGTACGGCACTTCTCCATCGAGCGGGTGGGGAAGGCAGCGGCCATCTTCGACCTGAACAAGCTCACATGGATGAACGGCGTGTACCTTCGGCAGATGAGCCAGGACGACCTGGCGCGCCGGAGTCTCAAGCTCCTGGACGAGGCATTGCCTCCCCAGGTGCCCCGTCCCATATCAGAGCAGTACGTGCATAGCATAATGCCCCTGGTACAGGAGCGCCTCAAGACCCTGGCCGAAGCCCCGGAGCTGATGGAGTTCTTCTTCCTGGAGGAGTTGGACTACCCCGCCGAGAATCTTGTTCAATCGGGCCTGGACAGGGAGAGCACCAGGAAGGCCCTGGAAGCGGCGCTGCAACGAGTGGCAACCCTGGAGGAGTGGTCTACGGAGCGCCTGGAGAGTGTGCTGAGACCCCTGGCCGAGGAGATGGAGATGAAAACGGGACAGCTATTTGGGGCCATTCGTGTGGCGGTGACGGGCCGCAAGGCGGCGCCTCCCTTGTTTGAGACCATGACGGTCCTGGGGCGGGACAGGTGTCTCGCCAGGTTGGAGGTGTCCACTCGCCTTCTCAGCTAAGGTTGACTGGGGGTGCCAGGAGTCTTAAACTTCTATTGACCCGCACAGTTGCACTTCAGGCAGTTCTTGCATCCTGGAGTCGCAGATGGAATCTAAGGTAAAAGGACTAGCATTACCGGAGGTACTGATTACATGGCTGCACCCATAGCCGTAACGGACAGCGATTTTGAGCAGGAGGTTCTGGAAGCCGAAACCCCCGTGGTGGTGGACTTCTGGGCTGAGTGGTGTGTGCCCTGCAAAATGGTCGCTCCCGTTCTGGATGACCTGGCCAACGAGTACGATGGGAAGATCAAGTTCACCAAGGTGGACGTTGACACCAACCCTCAGACAGCTATGAAGTATGGCATAAGGAGCATCCCCACTCTGCTGTTTTTCAAGGGCGGCAGCCCCGTGGATCAAGTGGTGGGCGCTGTCCCCAGGGCAATGCTCAAAAAGCGCCTGGACTCCGCTCTGTAAAAACCGTCTCAAGGCCCGCGCGGGAGTGGATGGGCTCTGGTGGGCTTCGCGGACTTCAAATCCGTTGGTGGGCACCCTACGGTGTCCACGGGGGGTTCGACTCCCTCCCGCTCCCGCCATTTGAGGTCCATACCTGGGTTGGAGGCCCATCTTCCTGCTCTCAACCCCCCAGTCGTCGTTAGTGATGATGGGCAACGGGTAGCTTAGTGTCCTGTCCCTGAAGTGCGCTAAGGAAACTAGCGCTAGGCTGTCATTGCGAGCCCCGATTCCATCGGGGCGTGGCAATCTGGCGGAGAGAGCGGAGCGCCACCCCAGATTGCCGTGAAAATAGGGTCTCTCCAGGTTCCTCCCCCGTTTACGAGGGAGGATTGAGGTGGGGGTCTCACCCCCATCACTTCGGCAAGCTCAGTGCAAGCTCCAACCTTCCCCCTAGAGGGGGAAGGGGCAATGACACTCAAGCTCCTTTTCGGGGACACCACATTAGATCGCTATCTCCCCTCGCTCGCCACTGCTCACGCGTACTACCTCGGACACCGGAGATATGAAGATTTTCCCATCGCCTTCGTTACCCTGTCCGGGGGTTCGTGCGTTCTCAAGAATGGCCTCGATTACCTTTTCCAGCAGGTGGTCTGGGATTACGGTGGTTATCAGGGTCTTGGGCACCGCGGACCTGGTGACCATCTGGCCGCTCCGGCCCACAAAGACCTCAACCCCACCCTGGCGGCCCTGGCCTGTAACATTGGTGTAGTGAAACCCAGTACACCCAGCCGCGGTAAGGGCCGGTGTTACCTGGCCAATCCGTTCCGGCCTGACAATCGCTTCAACCTTCAGCATAAGACCCTCCTTCGATCCCCTTGTTGGGGTTGATTGCTTTCCTAGTCTGCACCGTCCCTGACATATGCTCGCTCTCCGTGAGCTACCACGTCAAGACCTTCGTCTTCCTGGTGCTCGGAAACCCGCAACCCAAGCCCAGGGATCGCATCCAGGACCTTCAGAATCACCAGCGTGACCACAAAGCTATAGGCGTAGGTTGCTGCTACGGCTTCCAACTGAATCCACACCTGTCCCCAGTTCCCATCTATGGCCCCCGCCGTCCCGCCCACGGCTGCCGTGGCGAATACTCCCGTGGCTATTGCTCCCCAAGTCCCTCCAACTCCGTGGCAAGCGAAGACCTCCAACGCGTCATCCATTCTGGTCTTGCTGCGAAGCAGCACCGCAAAGTAGCATAGTACCCCGGCCCCAAATCCTATGGCCAGGGCCCCCATGACACCGACGAAGCCGGATGCCGGGGTGATGGCCACCAGTCCAACCACAGCCCCAGAGGCCACGCCCACCGCGCTCATTCGTCCCCTGTGAATCTGGGACAGGATTCCCCATGTCAGTGCTGCCGCTGCGGCCGCGGTGTTGGTAACCAGAAAGGCATTGACCGCCAATCCATTGGCTGCCAGTGCTGAGCCAGCGTTAAAGCCGAACCAGCCAAACCAGAGGAGCGCTGCGCCCAGCACGACAAAGGGTGTGCTATGGGGCTCCGGGCCAGGATTGCGTCTCTTGCCAATGAGCAGGGCGGCGACCACAGCAGCCACTCCCGCATTGATATGAACTACCGTCCCGCCAGCGAAATCGAGAGCTCCAGCCTTGAGCAGCCAGCCATTGCTACTCCATACCCAGTGGGCCACAGGAGCGTACACCAGGGTCACCCAGAGCACCAGGAACACCAGGTAGGTGGTGAACTTGAAACGCTCCACAAAGGCTCCGGTAATCAGGGCGGGAGTGATAATGGCAAACATCATCTGGAATATGACGAAGAGCAGGGTCGGTATACCATTTCCATCGTTGATGCCTATTCCAGAAAGGCCGATGAACTCCAAATTCCCTATGAAACGGCCACCCTCCCCAAATGCCAGGCTGTAGCCCCAGAGCACCCAGACCACGCTGACCACCGCGACAGCTATGAAACTGTACATGATGGTGCTAATAGCGTTCTTGGCACGCACCAGGCCTCCATAGAAGAAGGCCAGCCCCGGCGTCATCAGCATCACCAGGGCTGAAGAGGTGAGAAGCCACGCTATATTGCCTGAATCCATTGAACCCCCCCTTATGCTCAGGATAATTAGCAATTCTGGACTCCAACTGTTCCGTTGGCGTTACGCTCCCGTTACAATTGTGTTACAAGCAGCCGTGGGAATCTCGCGTGGCACGTGGGGTTCGCACACCAGCATGGCTGAGGCGCACTTCAGCGCCAGGAGAATATAATCAAGACGCCCATAAAGCAGGACCTTTGACTAAGGAGGTGTCCCATGTACGATGAAGCTGTTATCGGTTTGGCTGAGGCGCGCAAGGCCATTCAGGCCATGCTGGACCAGGCTATGAGGGAGCCTGACCGCCCGGTGGCCATGGCCGTGGTGGACGCCTACGGTAAGCTGGTGGAGTTTGTACGGATGGATGGCTGTCGGCCGATACCGCAGCAGCTTGCCTACAAGAAGGCTTACACCGCGGCCATCATGCGAGGCGACACCGGGGCGCTTGCCGAGCGTTTCAAGAGCATGGGGCGGAGCATCAGCGACTTCGGCGACCCCAACATGGTTGCCTTGCAAGGCGGTGTGATTATCCAGCGACCTGCCGATGACGCCTTCCTGGGCGCCATCGGCGTGAGCGGCCTGAGGGCCGAGGAAGACGAAGCTCTAGCTCGCATGGGCGTCCAGGCCATAGGCCTGTAAGCCCGGTGGCTGTGCAGGCAAGGGAGGCAGACCTGGCCAAGGTGACTTTTCTCGGCCCCGCAGGGACGCTGGAAGGGTATCTTCACCTGCCGGAAGGCGGCGGGCCTTTCCCTGGAGTGGTGGTGTGCCATCCTCACCCACTCCGAGGGGGCGACATGAGCAACAACGTGGTCGCGGGCATCTGCCGCGGCCTGGCGCAGGTGGGAATCGCCTCTCTATCCTTCAACTTTCGCGGCGTGGGAGAGAGCCAGGGCGCATACGACGATGGCAGGGGAGAGGTGGAGGATGCCCTGGCAGCCCTCAGATTCCTGGCTTCCCAGCAGGGGATTGAGCAGGGCAGTGTGGGGCTGGCCGGATACTCCTTCGGCGGAGGAGTTGCTATGAAGGTGGCCCTTCACGATGACCTGCCGAAAGCCCTTTCCGTAGTGGCCTGGGCACGGCTAGACTCCAATGACCACCCGGGTCTGAGGCCTTCCATGCCCATCCAGTTTGTGGTGGGAGACCGGGACCAGCTTGTGCAGTCAGGCCGTTTCAATGAGCTTGCAGCCAGCTTCACCACGTCGCCGGAGATACACATGGTTCCTGGGGCAGACCACTTCTTTCTGTGGAAAGAGCGTGAGGTAGGAGCACTGGTCGCTGCCTTCTTCCACCGCTGGCTCAAGCCCACAGCGCATACATAGGCATCAGAATGTACTACAGCCATGCATAGCGGCCTAAACGTTTCCAGTGGTCAGCCCGGACTGGTGGGTGTCATTCCGAACGCAGCGAAGCGAAGTGAGGAATCTAGGGCGTCCCATCCTTGCTAAAGGCGTAGGTCTTAGATTCTTCGTCGCTGCGCTCCTCAGAATGACGGGGCATATGTTTAGCTCACCGTTCAAGGCTCTATAAAACGAGCGAGTTGAGCCTGTCGAGCTATCCAGAGGTCTTATACCTGTAACCGGGGTCTGCCAGAGGTGAGAGATGGACCTGGGTCTAAAAGGTAGAGTCGCCATTGTTGGGGGATCCAGCCGTGGCCTGGGAAAGGCTACGGCTCTGGCCCTGGCCCAGGAGGGGGCCCACCTGGTCATCTGCGCCCGCCATGAGGAGCCTCTGAAGCAGGCCGCAGAGGAGATGAAGCGACTTGGCTCCGGTCTGGTTCACGCGGTACCCATGGACATGGCCGTGCACGATGACATAAGGCGTCTGGTAAGGGAAACGGTGGACAGGTTCGGCGGGGTGGACATCCTGGTAAACAACGCCGGTGGGCCCCCAGGAGGGCCTCCCCTGGATGTGACGGAGGAGCAGTGGCAGGGAGCCCTGGAGCAGAACTTCCTGAGCGCCGTGCGCCTGAGCGGTGAGGTCATCCCCTACATGCGCCAGAGAGGCTGGGGACGGATCAT
>JACQTZ010000003.1 GCA_016210515.1 Chloroflexota bacterium | reverse complement strand
CCCAGTGAGGGCTCCCACAAAGTTTAGGGTTGCCGCCATGAGCACTGCCGCTATAGGGTGTAGGACCCGCGTAGAGACTACCGTAGCTATGGCATTTGCTGCATCGTTGAAGCCATTGGCGAAATCAAAGGCGACGGCAAGGACAATTACCGCGACCAGGATTACAAGGGAGGTCTCAGGCATTTTTCAAGACGACTCCCTCCATGACGTTTGCTGCATCCTCACAGCGGTCGCAGGCGTTCTCAAGCTGGCTGTACACCTCCCGCCACTTCATTATCTCGATCGGGTCTGTCCCGTTATTGAACAGCTCAGCCAGCGCCATACGCAGGAGGAGGTCCGCTTCATTCTCCGCCTGATTGACTGCGACTATGCGTGGTAGCATCTCTTGCAATTTAGCCCCGCGATGGTGCAACAGGGACATCGCCTTCTTCATCTCCTCCGAGCACCGAACAACTAGCCTAGTCATTTCTACGGCCTTCTCGGTGGGTTTCACCAGCTTATAGTCCAGCATCAACCTCGCAGCCTCTTCAATACAGTCCACCACGTCATCAAATCGTTCCGCAAGTGTAGCTATATCTTCTCTATCGATGGGCGTAACAAATGTCCGGTATAGCTGTCGCATTATTTCGTGGATAATGAAGTCGCCTCGGCTTTCTAGCTGTATGATCGCCTCCACTTTTATGGGCAGATTGGTGTAGTCCTCCATCAAATCTAGGAGCTTAAGAGAAGCGGCGTGAACGTTCTCCACTCCATCCTTTAGGAGATCAAAGAATTTTGCCTCTCTGGGTATCAAAGATATGTTCAAGCGTACCTCCTTTGCCGTTGTACCCATTCTTGTAATCTTGTAAGCGAGAGCAAACCTACCTGTGGTTTATGTCAACCGTGGGGCGCAATCACTCCTCACTGAATTTCACTTCCCTTACACAGAACTGAGTGTAGAAAGAGAAGGGGTAGCGTCCTTATCCATAGGAATGCTACCCCCTTCACTCAAATCGACCAACAAAAGCTCATGCACTACAAGACGGAGACCTAAACGCCCTAACCTTCGCTTCGTGAAAACCACATCACCTCACGGTCAGGACCTTCTAGCGGGAACTAGACTTTTCCGGTAACATGCTGTGAAGAATGTCACATTTGATTATAGCATAGGAGGTTATCCCGTCAATCCCAAAATGGCAGCCTGATGGGAGGTCACACCACCATGGAACAGGAAATAGGGTATTTACTTAAAAGCCTGGGCTTAACCCTGGCGACTGCCGAATCTGCTACCGGTGGCAGGATTGCTGACCACATCACCAATGTATCAGGAAGCTCTGAGTATTTCTTGGGCGGCGTTGTAGCCTATGATAACCGGGTGAAGACGCAGCTCCTGGGCGTTTCAGAAGAGACCCTCAAGAAGTTCGGTGCGGTGAGTCCGCAGACGGCTGAGGCTATGGCAGCGGGGGTCAAGATACTCTTAGGGGCGCATATTGGCGTCTCTACAACGGGTATCGCTGGTCCCTCCGGGGCTACACCTAAGAAGCCTGTAGGTCTAGTGTATATAGGGATCTCATCCAAGCATGGCACCCACAGCCATCGCTTTCTCGCCCAGGGTAGCCGAGAGGAGAACAAGGCTGCGTTTACTCAGGCAGCCCTGCAACTGCTGAAGGAGACATTGGCCAAGTGGAAGCCCCAGCCCCCTGGCTCGCGCCCGGCTTGATAGGTGAGGGTCATTTAGTGTTCGCCCCCATCCTAACCTTCCCCCACTAACGGGGAAGAAATTCTTTCTCAGGGTGTCCGAAAATAGCCCTTCTCTCGTCATTGCGAGATCCTTCCTTGGAAGGACGAAGCAATCCGCTGGCTGAGACCAGTAGGGACCTACGGATTGCTTCCCCTTCACTGCGTTCAGGCTCGCAATGACATCGTAGTTGGTATGCGAAGGGAAAACTTCAAAAACAAAACTTTTCGGACAGCCTCAGTCAGGAGGGGGTAAATGGAGCGCTATGGAAGCAGTCGCCCTAAATAACTAAATAACCGTGGGCAACATGTACAGCCCCTAGCAACAACTCCCCCAATGGGGTAGAATTACGCCGTTTGGCATCATTGTCTCTTTCACCAAGTTTACCTTGTCAAAACATGAGCATAGACAAACGAGCCCTTGAAGAGCTAGCCCTTTCCGAACAGGAATACAACCTAATCGTTGAACGGCTTGGCAGAGAGCCAAATCATTTAGAATTAGGTCTATTCGGCTCTTTGTGGAGCGAGCACTGCGGCTACAAGCACTCCAGACCTTTGCTCAAACTGCTCCCTTCCCACTCCAAACGTGTGCTGGTGAAGCCCGGCGAAGAGAATGCCGGCGCGGTAGATATAGGGTCAGGTCTGGCTATCGTTATGAAGGTTGAGTCCCACAATCACCCCTCGGCGGTAGAGCCCTACCAAGGCGCCGCAACAGGGGTGGGAGGCATTGTCCGCGACATATTCACCATGGGGGCGTACCCTATAGCCCTCCTGAACTCCCTGCGGTTTGGTCCCCTTACCGAGCCCAGGAACCGCTATCTTTTCTCCGGCGTCGTCGGCGGCATAGGTGGATACGGCAACTGCCTCGGCATTCCCAACATAGGCGGGGAGGTGTTTATCAACCCCTCCTACTCCCACAATCCCCTGGTAAACGCCATGTGCGTTGGCCTGATCGAGAGAAAGCGCCTGGTGAGAGCGAAAGCCTCCGGCGAAGGCAACCTGATCATGCTGGTTGGAGCTGATACGGGGAGGGACGGGATCCATGGTGCATCCGGGTTAGCCTCTCGCACCTTTGAGGAAGAGCGAGAGCTGAGGAGCACTGTACAGGTGGGAAACCCCTTCCTGGAGAAGCTCTTAATAGAAGCCTGTCTAGAGGCTTCCCGCACACCACATGTTCTGGGCATGCAAGACCTCGGAGCCGCAGGACTTACCAGCGCCAGTGTGGAATGCGCAGCCCGCGGCGGAAGCGGCGTAGAGGTGGACATCTCTCAGATTCCACTACGGGAGTCAGGAATGACCCCCTATGAGATAATGCTCTCCGAGTCCCAGGAGAGGATGCTGGTGGTGGTAAGCAAGGAGCACGAAAAGGACGTGGTAGAGATATTCCAGAAGTGGGACCTGGAAAGCTCCGTTATAGGGAAACTCACCGATGACGGGCTGGTGAAGGTCTTTGAGGGGGACAGGCTGGAGGCTTCTCTCCCCATCGCTATCGTTACTGACCCGCCCCTCTACCGCCTTCAGGGCGTGCCGCCAGCCTACCTGGAGGAGACATGCGGCTTTGATCTGGAGAGTCTGCCCCTTCCAACCGAGGGGCCCGAGTCCATACTCCTTCGCCTGCTCGCCTTCCCAGATATCGCCAGCAAGGAGTGGGTCTACCGCCAGTACGACCACCAAGTGCAGACCAATACTCTGCAAGCCCCCGGGGGAGACGCCGCGGTGCTGAGGGTGAAGGGCACTCACAAGGGTATAGCTCTGAGCATCGATGGCAACGGCCGCTACTGCTATCTGGACCCCTTTGTTGGGGGGATTATCGCTGTGGCCGAGGCCTGCCGCAACCTGGCCTGCGTCGGCGCCGAGCCTATCGCCCTGACCGACTGCCTCAACTTCGGGAACCCGGAGCGTCTGGACGTGTACTACCAGCTAGAGCAGTGCGTCGGCGGGATGGCCCGGGCCTGCCAGGTGCTGGAGGTGCCGGTTATAAGCGGCAATGTGAGCCTCTACAACGAGACCAGGGGAGTAGCGGTATGGCCCACCCCTGTGGTGGGTGCCCTGGGCCTGCTGGAGGACGCGGAGAGCATATGCAACACGGCCTTCAAGGACGAGGGTGACCTGGTGCTGCTCCTGGGTGCTGCCGAGGTATCGGATGAAGCGCACTCTCTTTCTGGGAGCGCGTATCTGGAGGCGGTGCATGGGAAGGTGGCGGGAGTCCCGTCCATTGACCTGGAGATGGAGTCCAGGGTGCAGCGCCTCTGCCGCCAGGCCATTGAGGTAGAACTGCTACTTTCCGCCCACGACTGCTCCGATGGCGGGCTGGCGGTGTCCCTGGCGGAGTCGTGTATTGCCGGGGGCATTGGCTTCAGGGGCACTTTCCTTGTGGAAGGGCGCTGGGATGCCGCGCTCTTTGGTGAGGCCCAATCCCGGATTGTGGTGTCCCTGTCCCCCCAGGACATGGCACATTTTGAGGTGATGGCCTCGGAGGGAGGCGTGCCCTGGGTGCAGCTTGGTTCCGTGGGAGGGACGGCTTTTTCCCTGCCTCCCCTGATGAACGTGCCTGTAGCAGAGCTAGAGGCCGCGTGGAAGGGTGGACTGGAGAAGGCGCTGGGGTGAGCCGCTTCCCATTGGCAGAGTCAACCCTGAGAGGGAGACACCAGCCAGCGCCCCGTTGCCACTAAGCTGGTGTTCCCGCTAATACCTAGTTGCATAAATCCGTATATGAAAGACCACCTCAACCCCGCTCACCCTGAGCTTGTCGAAGGGTGAACCGCTCATGGTTCGACAGGCTCACCACGAGCGGTTGTTCATAACACTCTTTTCTGAAACTAGGTACTAGCCGTGTTGTTTCTCGCACATCTGTGACGCGTTATTCCGCAAGCTCGCGGACAAAGTGATACGCCACCGCGTGCCCCTGGAACGTAATGGGGATCATGTCTGTCTCGGCTGCAAAGGTTGTGCCGTCCTTCCGGAGTCCGCGAAAACGGAACGTAACCGGATGCGTAAGTCTAGCAACGGTGGTCTGGTAGTTGCTAGCGAACATCTCTCGGTCTTCCGGCGCGACCAGTGTCTCCAGGAATGAGTCAATCTTGCTCCATTCCTTCATGGTGTATCCAAATAGCTTGGCGCAAAGTGCATTACATACCATGTGCTCCTCGTCTAGCCACAGGTACACTCCGTCAGTGCTCTGGTCCAGGATTGGGCGATACTGCTCCGCAAGCTGCGTGAGGACTTCGTCGTGTGTCAGTGTGATGGTCATGGCGCCCTCCTTCTGAGTGTGTTGTAGTGGCTTTGTCTTGATAATGTTTAAAGTTCGCTCGGCTGCGTACTTTCCCCGTGTTCTCGCCCCTTTTATCCCCCAATAGGAACTATGCACAGTGGTAATCCGACTGCTGGCAATTCCCAAGAGTTTGTGCCCTGGATTTCTGTCCAGGGCACAAACATACTCTGCGACAGGGTAACCTCCCTCGTCAGTCCTCAAAGAGTTGGGAGGCGATGAGGATGAGACGGGAGGTGAACTTGACCGCCCGCAAAGAGTGGAGAGTGGGGGAGAGGTCCTCCGACATCTTGGCAAGCAGCTCCAGTTGCTCCCTGGGAGCGTTGCTCTCTACGAAATAAGTTGCCCGGATTTCCTGGTAGCCGGGTGCCACAACCCCCGGCTCCGGCAAAGCCAGCATGCCCTGGAGGTCAATGTCACCCTCCACCTCTATCTGCAGCCTGTCGATGGGGATGCCCATGTGAGCACCATAGGTCGCCCATCCTGACGCCAGGCAGTGCCCCAAGGCTCCAAGTAGCAACTCCACCGAGGTGGGGCCTTTGTCAGTTCCTAGAAGTTCCCTGGGGTGGTCTCCTTCTATCCTGAACGCCTGTTTCCGGGATGTCTCGTTCTTGACACCGCCCAGGGAGAAGGTTCCAATGATGGCCTCATTGTGAAAACCGCTTTCCCATGTGGTGGTTGCGTAAAAGACCGCCTTGGCCACCTCTGGCTGTGCCTTCACCATTTTCACCATGTCCTCGATCCCCTGAACGCTTAACCCGTTGACGACCGTTGCTGTTACCATCTGCGAACCTCCTTCTCATTTACTCCGATGCTACCCCCGATGGCCTTACTTCCTCAGAGTGACGTCCATGGTCATAGTGACCCGACCTTCCACCCTGTCTACCTCAAGGATTGACATCCTGTCGGGGCGAGTGAACTTCACGATGATGTCTTCCTTGTAGGGTTTGCCGTCTTGCAAGCCGGTGTACTCGAGATGGAGGGTGCTGTCGTCTGTCCAGTCACCCTTGTGATCGTGGGTTGCTCCACTATTGGTGAGGCTGAAGAGATGGACCTTTCCCTCTCCTGGGTCGAAACCCAGCAAGTCATCCTCGTCGTAAGCGCCCATCCCCTCGATGTCCATCGTAAACTTTGTCTTCAGGCCCCAACTGCCGGCAGCCTTCTCGCACCTCAGCCCTCCTATGAGCTTCACAGGGCTGCCCTCGATGCTCAAGATGCCCTCCACGTTCCAATTGCCCAGGAAAACGCCCAGTCTCTTGGCCTGGGGTGGAACTGGGAACATCTCGCTCATAGCTGACGTCTTTTCTGTCCTCATAGCCAACTCAATCTCTTCAAGGGCCTCTGTTGGGAACTCCGGAGCTTCGACAGGGTAATAATCCAAATACTGGGGCATCACGAACCTCCTCAAGACTTTGTATACACATACTATAATACTAAGGCTATATGCAGTCAATAAGTAATACGACACGACTAGCAGGGATTTTGTATTGCCGGGTGTACCCGCTTTAGCCCCTTTTTACTACATTGTGCTAAACTACCCTGGTGTAATTTATCGGGCTGTGACAAGAGGCGGGCGCTAGCAGGGCAGACGCAGTTTTAGGGAGTACCCAAGAAGATGATCTGGGTAAGACGGTTCTTCACCATACCACTGGGATTGGTCTTCATCGTGCTTTTCATTGTCACGATGGTTGTATTCAGGCTGAACGCGACAGTTCTGGAGCCGAAGTTCTACAAGGAGGAGCTGGCCAAGGCGGAAATCTATGATTTCGCCCTGGGTGAGCTGCCCACATCCGCCATAGAGGAGCTTCGCTCCAAGGAACCGGACTTCTTCTCTGAATCCCTCGAAGAGAACCCTCTGGATACACTCTCTCTGACCACGGACGATATCGTTTCCTCTCTGAGAAGGTCTCTGTCGCCATCCTGGGTCCAGGAGCAGGTGGAGCAGGTCATAGAGCAGGCTGGCGGCCACGTTACCGGGGAGCGTGATAGCTTTGAGATAACTATTGAAGCCGGAGAGCGGGCGAAGGCGACGACCCAGGAAGTGAAGGGGTTGATTCGCAAAGCCCACGTGTACGACCTCCTCTTCGATGAGATTGTGACTCCTGAGATTGACAAAGCCCTGGAGAAAGAGGGAACGCTGCCCTTCAAGGTGGCCCTTACCGGCGAGGACCTGGTTGGTGCTGTGAAGAGGGTGGCGCCCGAAGACTGGGTCAAGGACCAGCTGGACCAGGCGCTGGACGAGGTGACGGCCTACATGGTGGGCGACCAGGAGACCTTTGAGGTAAATGTGCAGCTGGCAGAGCGGGCCGATGTGGCCCTGGAGGAGATAAAGGCCCTTCTGAAGAAGGCCGACTTCTTTGAGCTTCTATTCGATGAGGTGTTGGGTCCCATGGTGACGGAGAAGCTGCCCTCCTATACTGACCTGCCTTTTGGGGTGAGCATCACCCAGGAGGAAGTTTCGTCGGCCCTGAAGGAGTTGGTTCCACCGTCCTGGCTGGAGGAGCAGGCGCTCAGTGTAATAGATGAGGCAGGCCCTTATCTTACGGGCAAGACGGACACTTTTCAGGTTGTCATCCCCCTGGCTGAGCGGCGAGAAACAGCCCTGACCGTCATCGATAACCTGGCCAAGTCCAAGCTGGATACGCTATTGAGAGGGCTGCCCGAATGCAGGGCAGACCAGTTTCCGTTCCAGGGGCCTGTCCCATCCTTGAACGAGCTGCCCCAATGCTTGCCCCAGGGTATTCCGGTTGAAACGGTGATGGGCCTCCTGAACGTCAATGTCACCGACGGGGTGAGACAGCTGATTGGAAACCAGATCCCGGACCAGGCGGTCTTTACCCAGGCCGACCTGCGCAAGGCTCTGGAGGGAGTCGGCGGCGCGGATACCCTGGAGAGGTTGGACAGGGTGAGGGAGATCATTGCCCAGGGATGGACATATACCGACGTTGACTTCCGAAATAACCTGGGCGAGGATAACGTCGAGATGTTGGACAAGGTGCGTGCTGCCCTGAGCGATGGCTGGACCTATACGGATGTGGACTTGCGGGAGGACCTGGCTAATGCCGGCGACGGCAATGGAGAGGCGCTGAAAAACCTGGACACCTTCAGAGCGCAGCTCAGCAGGGCGCGAGGCCTGCGGTTCCTGGTCTACGTGTTGGGGGGGTTGCTGCTGGCGCTCATAGGTATCCTGGGAGGGAGACACTGGTGGAGCAGGATAGCCTGGGCGGCGGCGACTCTGGGTATTGCTGCGACCATTGTGTTTGTCGCATCTGGACCGGTGTACAGCTCCGTCGTGCACGGGCTGATGGACAACCTTCGGGCCGACGTGCTCCAGGACATGGACAGTCCCACCCAACTGCTGGCGGCTGAGAAGGGCCTGGATGTTGCCCAGATGGTGTTGGACGACCTTGTGGGCGGAATCCGAAACTCCAGCCTGGCGCTGCTCATCGTCGCCCTGGTGGTCTTGGTAGCGGCTTTCGCCTGGCCAAGGCTCGTCGCCAGGCGAGCGAGTCCCACGGCAGGCGACGGGCAAGCTACCTAGTGCTTACTTGTGTAACTCTGTGCGTGCAGAGCGTGCCTTGATGCCGCGCTGCTCTTGTTGAGGCGTTTCATCAATCGCGCCTACCCTCCGCTCGTGTGGTTCGACATGCTCACCACGAGCGGACAATGATGACGCGCTACCTGAAGATCTCGATCCGTTTGAAGGCCTCGGCCAGGGGCGCGCCAATGTGTTTGCCCATCTCCTCGTGACGCTGTCGCATTCGGCTCAGGCGAGTGCCGTCCGACGGGTCTCCCATCTGGCTTCTGTGGCAGAACAGGGCCTCGGTCTTCTTATCGAAGGTATCGGTAACGTCTATGAAGGTGTCTGGCTGGTCCGACCCCCACAGGTAGACCTCTCGGACTTTGTACGGCTCCAGCCCCTGGGCCAGGTGTTGCGGATAGGCCAGATAGTCCCTGGCGTAGGGGAAAACGGCGTCCAGGGCGACCCTCCCCGTCATGCGATGGTCGCGGTGGATTGTGTACGGACGGTTGGGGTCAATGGTAAAGACAATCTCCGGCCGGTAAGTCCTGATCTCACGCACCAGTTTTTCGCGGAACTCGTCGTTGTCCTGCAAGCCCTGGTCGGGAAGCCTGAGGAAGGTGACGTGCTGGATGCCTAGCACCCTGGCTGCGTCCATCTGTTCCCTCTCCCGTGTCCTGGCCAAGTCCTCCGGCCGTACCTCCCGATCGCTGGTGCCCTTGTCGCCGTTGGTGCACACCACCAGGCCTACCCAGCTTCCTCTCGCGGCCCACTTGGCGATGGTCCCGCCAGCTCCTCCTTCGGCGTCATCGGGATGAGGAGTGATGACCAGGATGTTGGGGTGCTCGCGTCCGCTCTGTGTCATAGATTGCTACCTCTTTTACTACGTGGTGTTTTGAGAGAAACTGGGCGTTCGCCCCTAGCCCTTATGTGGGCTAGCTTGCGGCTGGGGCCTGTGCTCGTGGCTCCTCCTGTTCGCGGCGACGGCGCTCACGGCTGGTGATCTGCCGTATGGCCTCGTCTGCGCTCATGCGGCCTACCGGGCCGGAGGCGTACATGGAGCCCAGCACCACTCCACCGCGTCCCAGGAGGAACTCCGCCGGCTGTATGTGCTCGCCATCGGGCGGGTGGTTGCCCCACCACGCTCCAATGGCATCCGCCTCCGCTCGGGTGCAACCATAAGCGACGGGGAAAGTCAGTCCGGCGGCTGCGACCTTCTGCGCCTGCTCCAGCGTGTCGACGCTGACAGCATATATGGTGGCCCCCAGCTTTTCAAGCTCTGCCTTCTTCTCTTCCCACTCGGCCAACTGCCGAATGCAGTAGGGTCACCAGTGGCCGCGATAGAAGAGCACCGCGGCGTAGCGGGTCGGCATGTCCTGAGGAATTCTGACGGTCCCACCACCGACCAGATTCAAGGTGATGGAAGGGAAGCGATCACCTTGTTGGAGCTTCTCAGCCATGTATTTACTCCCTATTGATATGGAACCTCTTTGTGATTCCTGGATGATAGTGGTTGTGCCCCCATACATCGGTCCAGCGCTGAATAGCCTCCACCACGTCCCTCGGTGCTGCCCCTGGATGGCGTGGGAGTATTATATTAGGTATTTATCCCTTGACAGTAGGTATACATTGTGTTAGACTATCCCTAGAGAGTAGGGAGGCGACACGATGGACAAGTTTACAAAGAAAGAGTTTGACGCCAGATTCCCCAACGACGATGCCTGCCTTGAATGGCTGAAGGACTTCCTTTATCCCAACGGCATCTTTTGTGAGACCTGCAATAAGACCACTACCCATCACAAGGTTGCCAAGCGTCGCTCTTATAGCTGTGCCTACTGTGGACACCATGTTCATCCTACGGCAGATACCATCTATCACAAGTCTACTACGCCTCTCAGGGATTGGTTTTATGCCGTATTCCTTATGAGCAACACCAGGACTGGCATCTCCGCCATGCACCTGAAAAGAGAGTTGGGTGTGACGTACAAGACCGCATGGCGCATGTTTAACAGGATTAGAGAGATGATGGAGAACGAAACAATGACTTTGTTCGGAGAAGTTGAGATTGACGAGACCTACATCGGCGGTCAACAACCTGGAAAGCGTGGCAGGGGTGCAGAAGGTAAGAGCATCGCCGTAGGATTGGTGCAAAGAGGCGGTAAGGCTGTGGTTAAGGTCACTCCCAATGTCCGAGCAAAGAGCCTCTTGCCAATCATCACCGAGCACATCCCCGTCGCCAAAGACACCATCGTCTATACTGACGAACTCCCTAGCTATAACCGACTGGCGAAGATGGGGTTTAGGCATGAGCGCGTTCAGCACTCCGCCAAGCAATACGTGAACGGAACTGCCCATGTCAACAATGTCGAAGGGCTGTGGAGCACCATCAAGAATGGTATCCTTGGAGCTAACAAGCACGTCAGCCCGCAGCACCTTCAAGGGTATCTTGATGCCTATGTGTTCCGCTTCAATCATCGGCAAGACAGTGCTCCTATGTTCCTGACGATGCTCCGCCAGGTGAGGAAGGCTTAGGTTGCCTACGACTAACTCTGGCAAGATTGTCGTAGAACTGTTTCTCAGTTAGTTCACCTTCCGCATCCTCCACTAATTGCCCAGCAATGAACTCTGAGCCAGGCTCTAATTCATTGGGATACACCAGGAAAGCTCTCACCTTACCATCTAGCAACGATGGCTTGGTTTGTATTACTTCTAGTTCGGTAATGCCCTTGCGCTTAATCATCAACCTTCCTTTTGAGAAACCAGGAGCGATTCTGCCACTAGCACTTGAGTGGTAGTCCCAAGCTGGAAGTTGTATCTATCAGCCCAGTTAAAGGTTAAGTCATAATCAAGCCAAAGTTCCATAGGACGACCTTCAAGCCATTCTTCATAAGTTGGACTAGAGTTTGGTATAAGATGCTCATGCACACACCTATCCTGGGAATCAAAAACTTGCACGAGCAAAGAATCTCTCTCTACATCCGACGGTTCAGGGTGCATCCTGGCAACTAGCCAGAATTGCTCTCTATTTGGGAAAGACACCATATCAATACTGTCAAAAATCCCAAGTATGTCCGTTCCTCCCAATTCAGATGGTCTCACGCTCTTTGCAAACATCATCCAAGCTATCCTCACTAGCACCCCCTTGTTTGGGATGCTATTATTGTACTACTCTTTTACCTACCTTGGGGGTATAAGTACCTTATATTATATGAGACCTGGCAGGGATTAGCCAGCGTCACCTCTTCTGCCGTTGAACGCTTCCGCGAACACCCGATTGCAGGTGAAGGTACGATGAATACGGACGACAGCGCATTCCAGGTGGTTTTCCAGGAGGAGATGGCCCAGTGGATCATCCCCAGGAGGAGAAGGGAGTCTCCGCCAGGGGCATCGGATACCAGCCCTGACGGCTACCATCCCAGGGTGGACAATGGACTGGTGGGCCTGGCGCTCTCGGGTGGGGGAATCAGGGCAGCCACCTTCGCGCTGGGAGTGCTGCAGCGCCTGGGCAGGCTGGGCATCCTGCGGTTTGTGGACATCCTCTCTACCGCTTCGGGAGGGGGATACCTGGGCGCGAGCTGGAGCAGCCTTACAGCCGATTCTCCAGTCAAGTCCGGACCAGGCAGCAACCCGTCCGGCTCGGCTGCTCCTGGTGCTCTCGGCGCCGATGGCTACGAGTATGGCTCGGGAATCAACAACTTCCCCTTCAAGTTCGTTGGCAACGCGGAAAACCCCGATAGGCAGATTTTCGACCGGGAGTCGGATGCCGTGCGCCACCTTCGAGCTCACGGGAACTGGCTGGCTCCCCATATTGGCCTTTTCGACGTGTGGACTTGGGTGGCCATCACTCGGTACGTGGTGTCTACGGTTATCAATCTCGCTCTCATACCCGTGCCGTGGGTGCTGGGGGTAATGGGGCTCACCATGCTTGTGCCCCAGGAGTGGTGGGACCGGCAGACCCCCTTGGAGTCTCCTATCGCTTTCTACATGTGGGTAGTGCCCCTGCTTCTCTTTGCTGTTTTCTCCCTTTTCATCTGGGCGAGGACTCCAAAAGTAAGTATCTCGGGATCAGAGATCAAACATCCTCTCTACTGGCTGCAGAAAACCTCGCTCGTGCTGGCAATAGGGTGGATAGTGGCGGCGCTGTTCATACTGGCATTGGGTTTCCTCTACACGAAGCTGCCGGGCATTTTAGCGGAGATGACCGGTCTCTCCTTGGCTACCCTGATAGGTGTGGCTGGAGCCATCTACCGGTTTTTTGGCGGCGAGGTGTCTGGAGGAGTAGCTAATAGGAAGGGAGATGGCCTCAAGAAGGCTGCGGGTTTCCTGCTGGGTATTGCAGGCTATCTCGCCCTGGGAGGCTTGTTCCTGGCTACTTACTATGCCCTGGACAGCTCGTTCTTCTCGGACTTGCTGGAGAGGCGACCCATTCCAAAGGGTGTCATCTTCATGACTGCGGGGGCCTTTGCTGTTGCCGCCGGAATGCTGTTCATGCCGGTAAGGAGGTTCCTCAACTTCTTCTCCTTGCAGGCCCTTTATCGTCGCGGATTGCGCAAGGCCTATATTCTGAGGGCGGTGCGCGAGGAAGAGGCACGCGGCTCTGGTGATGACGTGGTGCCCAGGGGACGAGAGGAGTTCCTGCTGTCAGAGCTGAAGAAGGGGGATGAGCCACCGGACATGCCATATCACCTCATAGGCACGGCAATCAATACCAGCGGCGATACCCAGTTGCAGCGTCTGGGCCGCAAGAGTGATGGATTTGTTCTGGCCCACCTCTACTCCGGCTCTCGCGTCACCAGGTACTGGCCCACGGCCACCTCTAGGGCTCTCAAGGGGATGTCGTTGAGCGAGGCCATGGCTATCTCCGGTGCTGCCCAGTCACCCAACATGGGCCATGCTACTACCACCAGCATGGCAATCTTGATGGCCCTCTTCAACGTCCGCATTGGCTCCTGGATACACAATCCAAACGAAGATGCCCAGGGCCGCAGGACGTGGCGGCCATTGGTCTGGTTCTGGCTGAAGGAGCTGTTTGGAGCGGCCTCCGCAGAGGATCGCTACGTCTATCTTACGGACGGAGGCCACTTTGACAACTCGGGCATCTACGAGTTGCTGAAACGGCGCTGCAAGTACATCCTGGCGGTGGATGCTTCTGCGGATATCGGTAATCTGGCGACGGTGGCTCGCCTGGCGCGCATAGACTTGGGGGTGCAGATAGACATTAACCTGGAACCCTTGAAGTATGGCTCTCCCGCCAAGCTTTCCGAGCAGGCCTTTGTGGTAGGAAGGGTGAAGTACTCTTCGGTCCAGGACGATAGTGAGACCGATGGTGTGCTGGTCTGGATCCCTACTGTCATGACCAGGGGCCAGAAACCAGACGTTGTACGGTACGCTGAGGAAGACTCCGTATTTCCATTCCATCCCACGGGGGACCAGTTCTATGACCAGGTCCAGTTTGAGGCGTATCGCCAGCTTGGGCATACAGCGGTGGGGATTGCCTTTCCTGACAGGCTTGTGGAAAAGGAGCCTATTACCAGAGGCAGCCTTGAGCAGGTGCTGGAGGACATGCTGAAGCAGGCTCCTACCCAGTTGGCTCGATAGCTGTTACAGCATGAACCCGGTACAAGCTGTAGCTTATGCTTGAACTCAACGGACACCAAGAGGAGCGGAGGCATCCCACATGCCCCCGCTCCTGATGCCGTCGGCCAATATGGGCTTTTCAGAGAGGCCGGGCGCCGTGCCTTTCAGGGTCTTGGCGCGTTGTGTATCCCGTGTGCTCCAGGACCAGCTGCCGGCAGCGGAGCCTCGGCCGGATAGGCCTCCATTCCGTGTTCGGGAATGTCCAGCCCTTCCAGTTCCTCCTCCCGACTTGCTCGCAGGCCGATGGTTTTCTTCAGGAACCAGAAGGTCAAGAAAGCCGTCGGCAACACCCAGGCCAGCAGGGTGGCAATGTCCACCAGTTGCAAGAGTAACTGGCCCACCTCGCCCGTGATCAGCCCTTTGACCCCCAGGTAGGTGCCATCGGCAAAGATGCCCACGGCCAGCAGTCCCCACAGTCCAGCACCCAAGTGGACGGGTACTGCCCCCACGGCGTCATCCACTTTGAGTACCCGTTCCACGACATAAGCCGTAGCCAGCATGAAGGGCACCGCAACCGCGCCTGTGAGCACCGCTGCCCATGGTGGGACAAAGGCGCACGCAGCAGTGATTCCCACCAGTCCGGCCAGAGCGCCGTTGCAAGCCATGACGATGTCCATCTTGCCGGTGTGGGCAAAGTTCCAGTAGATGGCTACTATTGCACCGGTCACTCCTGCCAGGAAGGTGTTGACGGCGATAACGGAGATGCGCAGGTCCGTCGCGGCCAGCGTGCTGCCAGGGTTGAACCCGAACCACCCGAAGAAAAGGATGAAAGTTCCGATGACTACGAAGGGTAGGTTATGGCCCCTGATGGCGTTGGGTGTGCCGTCCGCATTGAACTTACCAATTCGGGGGCCCACCAAGGCCGCGCCCACAAGGGCAGTTGCTCCTCCCACCATGTGGACGACTCCCGAGCCAGCAAAATCCCGCGCCCCCGTGGCGTCCAAGATTTGCAGGGTGCTGAGCCACCCGCCACCCCAAATCCACTTGCCGTAGATTGGGTAAATGATCGCACCGATAATGAAACTGTAGGCCAGGTAGGCGGTAATCTTCATTCTCTCGGCTACGGCTCCAGCCACAATGGTGGCAGCTGTGGCAGCGAAGACCATCTGGAAGAACCACATCATGATGGTTGAGACATCATAGCTGGGCCCGCTGAGGAAGAACCCTGAGAAACCGAGGAAACTGTTCCCCTGGTCCAGACCAGGAAACAGCTTGGAGCCGCCGAACATCAAGGCGAATCCGAAAGCCCAGAACCCCAGGGAAGCGATGCAAAAGTCCATGAAGCTCTTTGTCCAGTAGTTGACGTTGTTCTTGGAGCGGATGAGGCCCGCGCCCAGGAAGGCGAACCCAAGTTGCATGAACCACACCAGGAACCCCGTGATGAGGGTCCAGGCCATGTTGACAGCCATGTTGGGGTTGGCCTCAAGGGTTGCCGTCCCCGTTGGGTCCGCGGCCAGTGCAATGGCGGGCACTCCCACGAAGGCCACCCCGACTGTCAAAACCATCAGCAGAATCCGTAGCGTCTTTGTCATTATGGGCCTCCACTCTTTGCTAACTTGGCTAAGAAGTCGGCTTCGCGTCCGTCGTGCTAACGGCCTCAGGGCCTTCGGTCCCGAGATTGAGACGGTAGCCCACCTTGCGAATCGTCTTGATGTAGTTTCCCTGTTGGTCGTTGAGCTTGTGCCGCAGGCGGCAGATGACCACATCCACGTTGCGTCCTCCCTGGACTTGTACCATCTCTGCCAGGGTGGAGCGGGAAACGACACGGCCAGCCCTGCGGCTGAGGCATGTGAGCACATCCCGCTCTGTCCGCGTTAGGCTTCCAATGACATCCTGCGGCCACAGTCGGCGTTCAGGGGAATCAACGGAAAGCTCCCCGGAGCCGGGGAGCATCGTGTCTTTCTCTTGACCTTGGTATGTGCCCACGGATCCCGTTGCCGGTCGGGGGATCATTTATCGCTCCGGCTACGGATACGGCTTGGCAAAACCACCCACATAGCAAACAGCCCTGCGAAGGCCACTCCGGCGAGAACAGCTTCCATCTTCGTTGCTCCTCCTTTACGTTCTTATTGGAGCTTATGTCTCCGTTGTTTCCACCGTGTTAACCGCATGTTAAGTCTGGGTTACCTTTTTGTTGCCGTCTTTGCCCGGGTGATTGCTGCGATTGCCTTCAGTGGGGCCTGATGCTCAAGCAAAAAGGTATCCACAAAGGCCTGGAACCAGAGTACAATGCCTCCATTGCCTGACAAGGCGCGAAAGGGGCAAGCCGAATGAGGGTGGCCACAGGCCCAGTGAGCCAGGCCGCCAGGATAGTTGAACCCATGATACGTCGAAGGGCTACAAAGCAACTCGCCGCCTCCCAGACACCGGAGCCTGCTTACCTCTGGTATGCTGGCAAGCTACTCCCCTGGGAGGAGGCGACAGTCCACATGAGCGCCATGGCCTGGAGCAGCGTCTCAGCCGTTTTCGAGGGTATTCGTGGCTACTGGAACGAAGGGGAGCAGGAGCTGTATGTCTTCCGTCTCCAGTCCCACATTCGCCGTCTTTTTGATTCCATGAAGCTGATGCGCATGTCTTCTCCCTGCTCTCCGGCAGAGCTGACCACCGCTATCCTGGACCTCCTCAAGGCTAACCATGCCAGGGAAGATACCTACATCTCGCCCATGGCCTACCTTGGCGATGCAGCGCCCGGTTACAGGGCCACCTACCAGCACCCGGCGGAGGTCTTTATCACGGCTAGGCCCCAGGCCTCCCATTTGAGAAGCAGAAGGGGCATTCACTGCTGCGTCAGTAGCTGGGTTCGCATTTCCGACAACGTCATGCCTCCCAGGGTGAAGGCCATCGCCAACTACCAGAACAGCCGCCTGGTCTCCACCGAGGCCCAGGTCAATGGCTACGACGGGGGGATTATCCTCAATACCCAGGGCAAGGTGGCCGAGGGTGCTTACGCCTGCATCTTCATAGTGCGGGATGGAGTGGCCATAACTCCGGGGGTCACCGCCGGCATTCTGGAGGGCATCACTCGGGACACGGTGATACGGCTGTTCAAGGACGTGCTCCAGGTGCCGGTGGAGGTGAGGGATGTGGACCGGACGGAGCTATACGTGGCCGAGGAGGCTTTTTTCTGCGGCACCTACTTTGAGATTGAGCCTATCGTGTCAATAGACCGATATCCTGTGGGGTCGGGAAGGCCCGGGCTCCTGACCCGAAGGCTGCGGCGTCTGTACCAGGACGTGGTGCAGGGGAGAGACAAGTCTTACCCCCAGTGGCAGACCCCCGTGTGGCAGGGTGTACAGTCGTAGGGGCGTCCCGATGCATCGGGACGCCCCTACGGACTCTTTTGGAGCAGCTCTTCCAGAAGGGCGATGCGTTCCTTCAGCCGGGCCTCTGCCTGCTCGAACTGTCGCCGGGCACTGCTCAGCACACTCATGCCAATGTGTACCCCGGTCTGGCCCAGGAAGCCATCTCGAAGCTCCAGGTTGTCAGCCAATTCGGCCAGCGTCTTTTTCAACTCCAATTGGAGCTGCTCCCGGTGCATGGTCAGCAGCTCTGTGTCATCTTGAGAAGAGCCTGGCTGTTCCTGGGGAGTCACCGGGTCGGTCCCTCTCTCAGTATCTGCCATCGCTCTAATCGTGGAACTCTTCCATGCCTACGAAAGGCCCGTGCCAGTTGTGGTACCAGACAGCCCCCGTATAGCCGTTGACGCTGAGCATCCCTTCTACTTGACCGTCTCTCAAAGTATGCAAGGTATAGTAGCCATAGAAAGCATCAGCATCAGCCACGATGAGCCCGGTGCGGTTGGCCTCCAAAAACTGCTGTGCGAGGGCCGAGGCTTGTTCAGAAGTGACCGACATCGCAGCTGTGGGCGCCCCGCCGATGTAATAGCTGCCCATCATCTGGCTCATCATCCCGTACTTGGTGTTCCACATCGTGTTGGGTCCCATCTCGGGGTAAACCTGCCCGGTGTACTTGTCCACCAGCAGTTCTATGGCGTGGATGCCCGTGGACTGCTCCTCCACCTCGGCATAGAAGTTCTCGGCAAACTCCATGACCTCCTTCAGCTTCAGGTCGTGTCCGTACGCGCTGAGGTAGGGGGACACCGCCTTGGCAGCTTGCTCAAGGGTGAGCGGCTGGGAATCGGGTACGTATCCGCCCCAACCTCCCATCATCCCGCCCATCATCCCGCCGGGCCCGTACGGATAAGGCTGCTGAGGAGATTCAGAAGTCCAGGAGGTATCTTGAGCCCCTGTCGCTCCACCCTGTTCACCCGTGGTCTCACCCTGTGCTGGCTGTTCAGTCGCGGAGGAGCAAGCAGCCAACGCCAGCAGGGTCACCACGAGCGCGGCTGAAATGACTAGCAAAGGCCCTCTTCTCATAGATACCTCCTTAGTCTGGGCCGTTTATGCCAGGTCCTTTTTCTTCTCCTCGTAATCCTCTTTGCTGATCTCGCCCCGGGCGTACCTTCTCTTGAGCACCTCCAGGGCCGAGTCTTGGTTGTGGGACTCCCCCCAGGTGCCTGGACGAGGGCCCTGAATCAACGCAACCACCGCCCAGATAATCAGGCCCCAGAAGAGCACCATGAACACCGCTCCAAATCCCATCACGCCGAATCCTCCCATCATTCCTGGGCCCATCATCTCCCAACCGCCACCCTGCCATCCCGAAAGGCCTCCCCAGAGGAGGGGCACGCCCACCAAAAGCGCCACGGCAATGCCCCCGATAAGCAAGGCTGTCTTAGTACTTTGACTCATCTCGTTTCTCCTTTTCCCAAACTGAGTGTCGGTGCTTTGGGCACTCTATCTTCAATGCTAGCGAAGTCTTTTGAAGAATGTATTAAGGTGGAGTGAATGTCCCACGTCCTTCTGGTGGCAGTGTTCGCTGTTGTCCTCAGCTCATGTAGATGGCCTTGAGGGGGCATGCGGCGACGCACCTGGCGCAGCCGTTGCAGCGCCCTCCGCTGAGGAAGGGCACCTCAAAGGGTGTCTCCTGCCATATGGCCTTTACGGGGCACTGCATCCGGGCGGCGCAGAGGCCATCGGCGCAGTTTTGAGGGCGGCAGCGAGGCTCATCCAGAATGGCCTTTGGCATGGGGCTCCCTTTATTCCTGCCCTAGAATACAATCACCTTGTCGGCCCACCGGGTCCACTCAGCCAGTTCGTCCAGAGAGCCACGGTGCACTCCCTCTGCCAACTCCTGGACGCCGATGCCACGGGCATCCAGACAGGTTCCTCAGGTGCCGATGGCGACACCTTGTCGTGACGCCACTTTCAGCATTCTCTCCAGGTTGTAGAAGCCGTTGGGTGTCTGCTGGCCCCGCTTGGCGCAGACCACGGCGTCGCCCATGAGGAACACGCGTACCTCATCCTCTTCGCCCTTGCTCATGGCGTTGGCCAGGCGCATGCCGTTGTAGGAGCGCTCTGTCCCATAGGGCGGGTCGTTGAGGATGATGAGTGTCTGCCGGCGAGGCGCTGAATTCATGGCCTTTGCTCCTGCTTCTGTCATGGGATGCGACTTTCAAGGCGGGATAGCTCGCTGGCCCGCTCGACCTGCTCCAGGAGTACCTCGCGCATGAGACGGCACGCCTGGAGGACCTTGGGGTTTGAGAGGCGATAAAAGACGTACCCCCCCTCCCGGCGGTGCTCCACCACGCCTTTTTCTCTCATGATGCCCAGGTGCTGGGAGGCGTTGCTCTTGGAGATACCCAGCATCCCCACTATCTGCGACACGGTACACTCCCCGTTGCCCAGGGCTTCCACGATGCGAAGCCGCCACGGGTTGGCGAAGGTCTTGCAGATGGCGGCGTGGAGGTTGTAGAGGCGGTCTAGCCCCTCTTTTGATGGCATGGGGCACTCCTGTGATGAGTTTAGAATATGCTAAACTCATTATCCGCCCTCTCCCACGACTCGTCAAGCGTCCGCCCACGGACGCAGGGTCTTTCAGTTATTGGCTTCACCCCCTCTCCAACTCTCCCCCTCAAGGGGGAGAGCGTTATTCCTTCCCCCTCCGAGGGGGAAGGCTTAGGATGGGGGTGCATATGCCTGAGACTCCTACCCACGGATGTGGCTCACGACCCGTCAGCCCTGGCGCGGGGTCTCCGTCACATCTTCGCGGCTTTTCGAGGCCTGTGCTGCACGGTAGGGGCTGGTCTCGGGGATCAGGAGTCCCCCTATGAGCAGGGTTAGAGGAAAACCGACTATACTCAACAGCCCTATTTGAAGGGAGCCAGAGAGCTGCTGAATGGCCCCCACCAGCGGCGGGCCCATAGCACCCACAATGGGCAAGAGGGTCATGGATAGGCCCGTGGCTACCGCGGTCTCCCTGGGAGCCAGCCGCAGGTCGAAGGGGATGGTGCGGATGATGGGGACCCAGACCTGGGCGTTCCATCCGGCGATAAGAAGGAGAACGCCCGCCAGCACGGGCAGTTGCGTCGTGAAGAGGGCTACGTAGACGGGGGGTAGCAGAATGCCCGGCACCCACAGGAAGGGCTTCCTCCGACGGATGAGGTTTGAGAGAGGCCCGGCGAGGAAAGCGGCGGCTATGCCTCCCATGGGGTAGAGGGTCAAGAGCGCGCCCACCTCGGTCAGGGAGAGGCCGAGGGTCTCCAGAGCGTGGGTGGGCCAGAAGGTCATGACCGAGAGAAAGGCCAGGGCAGCACCCGAGGGAGCCAAGGCCAGCACCCACAGGAACTTGTGACGCCGCAAAACCCCGATAGGGGATCCCACCTGGGAGGAGTCCCTCTCTCGGGAGGCAGACTGCACCCGCACCTGCCCGACCACCAGCCAGAGAAAGGCTCCCACCAGCATGAGCGCTCCCAGGGCGAAGTAAACATTGCGCCACCCGGAGAGGAGGAGTATCAGGTAGGGCGTAAGGCCGACGGCTGCCATCTGTCCACTGACCATCACCCCTATGGAGATACTCATAACCACGGCAATCTGCCTGGGAGTGAACCACTGTTGGATCAGCAAGACCTCTGCTTGTACCTTGCTCGCAGTGACTATCACGAACAGGAACCTGGCGGCCAGGAGGACGTAGAACGTGGGTGCCCATCCCTGGAGCAACAGGGTTACGCCTGACAGGAGGACAGAGAGGAAGACTATGCTCTTGGGGTTGTACCGGGATAGCCAGATGCTGCTGGGGAGAGCCACCGTTGCCGAGCCCAGGAACATGGCGGCCCCCAGCATCCCTGCCTGCAAGGGGGAGATGTTCATCTCTTTGGTCATAGTAGGCAGCATCACCCCTATAGAGATAGCCGCGATGGGTATTGCAAGGTCTATGCCCCAAAGGGACCCCATTACTACCCAGCCGTAGTTAGGGGGGTAGGTTCTGGCCTCAAGGGTCTGCCCAGGTGAGCGATTCATGGTTCTTGAGGACTCCTTTCTCAAACAGTTACGGGTTTGTCCGTTGGGAGAGCACCCATCAGCTTTCAGGGGCCGCGCCACCAGGCAATTCCAGGCGATTTTGCCCACAAGTATGACACATGTCTGCATCACAGGCCAGAGGGTTGCTAGTGCCTACAGAGCTTTGGGCGGTGGGCCAGACATTTGCCCTGTCATTCTGAGGAGTCCCGACCTGTCGGGACGACGAAGAATCTGGGGTGAGGCTGTCCCCACCCCAGATTCTTCGTCCCGATTGCATCGGGACTCGGAATGATATCCACCAGTGCAGGCCGATCGCTGGAAACGTTTAGTCGCTATGCATGGCTCTGTAGTGGCGTAAATCGGCGGAGGGCGATTCTTGAATCGCCCCTACCGAGTGAGCGGGACTTGAAGCAGGAAATGTTTACGCCAACTTACGAAAGAAGATACTGGTGCGGTGTCCTATGGACAAGAGCGTCAAGTCAGAGGCTACGAAACGCGTCTATTGTTTTTCAGGATTTGGATGGAAGTTTGACTCGACTGGGGCTTGATCGTGGGTTAGAATAGGGCCGCCCACCTCGTCTTTTCACTGGGGGCATGGCGCATGGGAGCGAAATCGTGTCGTGACGGCATCTACATTTGGAGGTGAGAGAATGGCACAGTCTGAAGCGAGAGTGGCGGCTATCCCCCGAGCGCTGGATGGAGTCCGAGTGGTGGACTTCACCTGGGTACGGGCCGGCCCCTGGGCCGGTCGCTGGCTGGGCGCGCTCGGCGCTCAGATTATCAAGGTGGAGTGGCCCCTGCGGGAAATTGGACGGACCTTTCTGATTCAGCCAGGGGAGCAGCCCAACTTCAACGCCTCGGGCAACTTCAACGACACCAATGTCAACAAGCTCAGCATCACCCTGAACGTGCGCACTCCCAAGGGCATGGACCTCATCAAACGGCTCATATCCATCTCCGATGTCGTCATCGAGAACTACAGCTCCCGTGTCATGCGCGACTGGGGCCTGGGCTACGATGAGCTGTGCAAGCTCCGTCCCGACATCATATACGTCTCCCTGGCCGGTTTCGGCCACACGGGGCGTCATCACCACTACACCACCTGGGGCCCCTCCGCTCAGGCCCTTTCTGGGATGACCCACCTTTCCGGGTTGCCAGGCAAGCCGCCAGCAGGGTGGGGGTGGTCCTACCTGGACGACACTGGCGGTATGTATGGGGCCATGGGAGTCCTCACGGCCCTTCACCATCGCAACATGACGGGCCAGGGCCAGCACGTGGACATCGCCCAGATGATTATGGGCGTCACCCTCAACGGCCCTGCTATCCTGGACGCTACCGTCAATGGCCGTGCATCCCGTCGGGAGGGGTACCCGCCAGGCAATCGTGCCCACTGGCCTGGCACTCCTCTGTTCAACAACTATCGAGGGCCTACCGTAGCGCCCCACAACTCATACCGCACCAGGGGTGGCGGCTACAACGACTGGTGCGTCATCGTCTGTCTCTCCGACCAGGAGTGGCAGCACCTGGTGAAGGTAATGGGCTCGCCGGGTTGGGCCGCCGACGCCAGGTTCGCCACCCAGGCAGGGCGACTACAGCACCAGGAGGAGCTTGATCGAGGTATTGAGCAGTGGACGCTGACCCTGGAGAAGTACGAGGTGATGGAGCGGTGCCAGGCGGCGGGTGTGCGGGCCATGCCCGTCCAGAGCAACGAAGACCGGGTGGAGCACGACCCGCAGCTCGGCCACAGGGGCATGTACCTGGAGATGGAGCATGCCGAGCTGGGGGTCAAGAAGCTCCAGAACGCTCCCTTCAAACTCACGGAAAGCCCGGCGGTCAACTCTCTCCCTGGCCCCCTGATTGGCGAACACAACCAGCAGGTGTTCGAGGGTTTGCTGGGCCTCAGCCACGAGGAGCTGGTGGCAGGGTATGATGACGAGACCATCTGGCCCAAGAGTCTGAACCGCTATCCCTACATGGATGAGATGCTTCGGAACGGCCCCATTGGGAGAAGAGCAGACCACCTTTTGCTACGGGGCCACGAGCTTCCGTCCCCCTCTCCAATTGCCGTTGGCGCATCGGCTGAAACAGCCGGAGGCGGCCCTTTTGCCGGCCTGCGTGTGCTGGAGCTGGCCGATGAGAAGGGCCAGTGGTGTGGCAAGCTCATGGCAGACCTGGGCGCCGAGGTCATTAAGGTGGAACCGCCCGGCGGGGAAAAGACCAGGGGTGTAGGCCCGTACTATCAAGACGTGCCACACAGAGAGCGGAGCATCTCTTTCTGGCACTACAACACCTCCAAGCGTGGTGTTACCCTGAACCTGGAGACCGAGGACGGCCGCAGGCTCTTCCGCCGCCTGGCCGCGACCGCCGACATTGTCCTGGAGACCTTTGCACCGGGCTACCTGGCCTCCCTGGGACTGGGGTACGATGGCCTGAAGAAGGACAATCCTCGCCTCATCATGTGCTCCCTGACCTCCTTTGGGCAGACGGGGCCGTGGAAGGACTACCTGGACAGCGACCTGCTGCACCTGGCGGCCGGGGGTCAGATGGGCTGCTGTGGCTACGATGACGATGATGTGCCCGGTGCCCCACCAATCGCTCCTGGGGGTGGCCAGGCCTGGCACATGGCCGGCCACTACGCCTACATCGCCATTGTAGCTGCCCTCATATATCGCGCAGCCACAGGAAAGGGACAGTACATCGACGCCTCGGCACACGACGCGTGCGCCCTCACCACCGAGATGCACATAGCCACCTGGATCTACGACGGCAAAGTGCCGCTGCGCCATACCGGCCGCCATGCCTCACCCGGCCCCAGCCCCAAGCTACAGCACCTCTGCAGCGACGGCCGCTATCTCATCACCGCTGCCTTGCGGCTTCCGCCAGCACAGCTAAGGGTTGTGGCCGAGTGGATGGACGGCTACGGGTTGGCTGACGACCTTATGGACGAGAAGTACCGGGATGGCAGGGTAATCCAGGGGAGTATGCCTCATATCGTCGAAGTCATAACCAGATTCGTTACCAGCCTGACGTCGGAGGAGATATACAACGGCGCACAGGAGCGGGGCTTCCCCTGGGGTGCCATCCGCTCCCCCGACGAGCTGCTGGAGGATGGGCAAATGCAGGACCGCGGCTTCTGGGTGAATGTAGAGCATCCAGAGATTGGCCGTACCTTCACCTATCCTGGGACTTGTGCCATCTACGGCAGGTCGCCCTGGAGTATCTCCAGGCGTGCTCCTCGCATTGGGGAGCACAACGAAGAGGTCTTCTGCGGAGAGATGGGGCTGTCGCGCCAGGAGCTGAGCCTCCTGGCGGAGAACGGCGCGGTGTAGGGCGGCAACGTGGGGCCTGTGTCCCCTGGAAAAGGGGAGTGCAGAGTGGGCTGTGCCCCCTCTTGGGGGTCTGGGGGTGCCCCCCCAGATTCATTCGCTTCCCTCTCTCCCTTGTCAAGGGAGTGAGGGACACAGGGGAGTGAGGGTTTTCCGAACGGACACTAGTACCTGGTGTTGCAAATCGGCGTTACAATGCTCCGCTCATATGGTTCGACAGGCTCACCATGAGCGGAGTAGGGGCGATTCATGAACCGCCCCTACGGGTGAGCGGGACTTGAAGTACGAAATGTTTACGCGAATTTACGAAAGGAACCACTAGTACTGGCGCGTCTGGCGGGAGCGTCCTCCCATCTGGCTGTATGACACGGCGGGGTCGATGACCACGTCTAGCAGGGCAGCGGTGCCGGAGTTGAAGGCCCGCTCCAGGGCAGGACGTATCTGAGAGGGCTCCGTGACACGCTCGCCATAGCCGCCAAACCCCTGCATCACCATGTCGTAGCGGGTCGCCTGGGAGAGCATGGCTGCAACAGCACGCCCGTAGCGTCGGTACACCCCGTGGGCAATCTGGTTCCATGCCCCGTTATTGCCCAGGATGCCCACCACTGGCAGCTTGTGCCGCACCATGGTCTCCATCTCAAAGCCGTTTAGCCCAAAGGCGCCGTCGCCGAACACGACAGCCACCTGCTTCCCGGGCCTTGCTAGCTGGGCGGCAATGGCAAAGCCAGGCCCTGCTCCCAGGCAGCCAAACTGGCCCGGGTCCAGCCAGTGGCCCGGCTCGTTGATGCCCAGGACGCGGGCGGCGAAGGTGACGGTGTCTCCGCCGTCGCCGATGACGGTGGCATCCCTGTCCAGGAAGTCACGCAGCTCTTTCATGAGGCGCATTGGATGGATGGGCGTCTGGTCGCTGTTGAGAAGCTCTTCGTCGTCGTCCTTTATCACCTTGTCCTCGGTTATGACCTCCTCCAACCACTCCTTGCCTGGGGACCGGTAGTTGATGCGACGCAGCTCATCCAGGGTCTGGGAGAGAACGGCCTTGGTGTTGCCCACCACTCCGACGTCGATGCGGCGGTTCCTGCCAATCTCTCCTCCGTCCATCATTATCTGGGCCACCTTGGCGTTCTTGTTGAACAGGACATCCCGCCCGTAGCTCAGGCGGAAATCGATGGGGACGCCGATGAGGAGAATGGCGTCGGCGTTGACCATGGCGTAGCGCCGCCCGGTGCTGCCCAGATTGGGGTGGTCAGAGGGTATGGCGCCACGGCCCATGGAGTTGAGGAATACGGGGGCATCGGTCATTTCCACCAGCTCCCGCAGCTCGTCCCAGGCCTGGCCCCACCAGATGTCTGAGCCTGCTATGACCATGGGCTTCTTGGCTCCCTTTAGCATATCGGCTACCTGGCGGATGTACTCCGGGTCTCCAAAGGAGCGCGCCTGGGTGCGGTAGCCTGTGGGCAGAACCATCTCCCCTTCCTCCATCTGTCCCCTGACCAGGTCGCTGGGAATCTCCAGGTAGGCTGGGCCTGGTTTCCCCGTGGTAATCTGCCTGAAGGCGGTAGCGACAAAGTCCGGGATGCGGCGCACTTCCCGCACCTGCATTGACCACTTGGTGATGGGCTGCATCAGTGTCACACCATCGAAGTCCTGGAGGCCGCCCATCAAAGACTCGCCGATGGCGGCGTTGCCACCGACCAGGAGCATGGGACTGGGGGCCTGGAAGGCGTTGGCCACAGCGGTGACTGCGTCGGTGACGCCCGGGCCGGCGGTGACGATGGCTACGCCTGGCTGGCCCGTGGTCTTGGCCCACCCCTCGGCGGCGTGGGCCGCCGACTGCTCATGGCGAAAGTCTATGACCTTGATGCCGTTGGTCTCGCAACCCTCGTACAGGTCATGGACGTGCCCTCCGGTCAGAGTGAACACGTACTTCACGCCCTCTTGCTTGAGGGCACGACCGAAAACTTGTCCACCGGTTATCTGGGCCATACGCACCTCCTTGACGGCTCTGTCCTATCTTCTCCTGGCCGGATGTTGCAGGTGGACTACGGCAAGGCTAGGGGAGTAGTATCCGGCGGTATCAGCCTACAAGTCCCTTCATCTGGTGTCAAGCCTGTGGCAGCAATCCAAGGTACATGCCTGGTGCTCTTGTCCTGGTACAGGTTGTCGTCCATAATGCAACAGGGTCAGACTACAGGCAGGAGTATTACCATGCGAGTGGTTCTCATAGGACAGGCGGCCTTCGGCGAGGCGGTCTACCGGCGTCTGCTGGAGCAGGGCGAAGAGGTGGTGGGGGTATTCTACGAGCGGGAAGGGGACGCCTTGCACACCCTGGCTCAAGGGCAGGGCGTCCCTGCCTATCCGACGCCAGAGCTGCGAAGCCGTGAGTTTTTCCAGACCTATCGCGCCCTGAAGCCAGAGCTCAACGTCATGGCCTTTGTCACGGTCATCGTCCCGGAGAGGGTGCTCAATCTGCCTTCGCGCGGCACGATCCAGTACCATCCTTCGCTGCTTCCCCTGCACCGGGGGCGCAGCGCCATCAACTGGGCTATCATCAATGGCGACACCGAGACAGGCGTTACCATCTTCTGGCCGGATAGAGGCATAGACACCGGGCTGCTGTTGTTGCAGAAGAGGGCGCCCATCTCCCCTACCGACACTGTCAGCTCGCTTTACCGTAACTACCTCTTCCCCCAGGGTGTGGAGGGACTGGGGGAGGCGGTGGCTCTTGTCAGCCAGGGGCGTGCTCCCAAAATGGTGCAGGATGAAGTCCGATCAACCTACGAGCCTCCGTGCGAAGGGGAGCTGGCCAATATACAGTGGTTCCGTCCAGCAGAGCAGGTGTACAACCACATCCGCGGCTGTGACCCTCAGCCAGGTGCCGCTGCCACGTTGCGACAGGAGTTGGTACGCCTGACCGACGTGGAGCTGGGCCAGCGCACCGGCCCCGGTATTTATGGCGAGGTGGTGGCGGTTGAGGAAGGGGGCATACGAGTGGCGCTCAACGGTGGCAGTCTGCTGGTGCGGCGCATACGGCGAGAAGGGGAGCGCCCCATGCTGGCAGCTGAGTTCGCCCGCACTGTGGGGCTGAAGGTAGGGGAACGGCTGGGTGGTTGGAGCCTTGCGTCTCTGCACCCACAATGACGGATACACGGGATAGTGAAAGAACTGTAGCGAGGAAAACACTTTGAACGCTCTCTTGAATGCCCTCAAGATACAGCGGGTGTACTACGGGTGGTGGATTGTTTTCGCTTCAATGGTAGTGCTGTCGGTGGGCGCCGGATTTTTCTGGCTGGGGTTTGGCGTCTTTTTTCTCCCCCTGGCGCAGGAGTTCGCGACCAACCGCACCGTCCTTTCGGGAGTCATGTCCATCGCTCAACTGGAGGGTGGACTGCTGGGCCCCGTGGATGGCTACCTGGTGGACCGGTTCGGCCCCAGGCGCATGATGTTCATTGGCGTGGGAATCATGGGGCTGGGGTTCTTGTGGATGAGCATGGTCGAGTCGCTCTTCATGTTCTATGTCGTTTATCTTCTCCTGATCTCCGTGGGGATGGCCGTTGGCATCCGCGTTCCTGCCCTGGTAGCGCCCACCAACTGGTTTGTGCGGAAGCGAGGTGTCGCCCTGGGAATTGCCACCTCCGGAGTCGGCCTTGGAGGAGTTTTGGTTCCCATGCTGGGATGGCTCATCATCAACCTGGGTTGGAGGCCCACCGCCGCCATCGCAGGGTTGCTGATATGGGTGGTGGGCTTTCCCCTGGCCGCGGTGATGCGCCATCGTCCAGAGCAGTACGGGCTGTTGCCCGATGGCCGAATCCCAACGCCATCGGTAGAGCCTCACCAGGGGAGTTCCGGTGGTGCTCCCGTCTTGGAAGGAGCGGCGGTCACTGGCGAGGGGAGTGTGGAGGCGACCTACAGCATGATGGAGGCTCTGAAGACCCCGGTGTTCTGGCTTCTCGCCGTGGTCTTTGGGCTGCGTCAGGTCATCATCGGGGCTATTGGGCTGCACCAGGTTCCTTTCCTGATTGGCATCGGGATAGACCCACAGGTGGCAGCGACGGTACTGGGGCTGACGGCTGTGACCAGTGTCCTGGGTCGACTGGGTTTCGGGTGGCTGGCAGACCGGTTGTCAAAGAGGTTCGTCACAGCCACGACCATAGGGCTGGCAGCCCTGGGATCCCTGATTCTGGCATATGTGACCGAATGGTGGCACCTGGTTTTCTTCGTGATTATCTATGGTGTAGGGTGGGGAGGGGGTGCAACGCTCATGTCTATCGTACGGGCCGAGTATTTCGGACGGAGGGCCTTTGGGACCATCTCAGGCATGATGGACTTTGTGCAAATGTTTGGCCTGGTGCTAGGCCCCGTTTTCGCGGGGTTTGTGTACGATGTGACGGAAAGCTACTACCTGGCGTTCATGCTCTTTGCCATCGTCGGTGCGCTGGGAGCCGCTGTGATGATGTTCCTTCGGCCTCCTCGCCAGGCGAAGGTTGCGAGTGCGAGTGTGCACAGCTAGCCAGATTAAGAACGCTTATCTCCTCAGTATGCCCATCCAACACGAACCCTGGTACAATCAAGGAGCGCAGGTCGCAGAGGCTTTTCCAAGACACAAAGACAGAAGGAGGCATTGATGCCTGGATTATTGGACCCTGTCCGCATTAAGTCGCTGGAGCTACCCAACCGGTTGGTGATGCCCCCCATGGCTAATCTGTTTGCCACCGAGGACGGCGAGGTAACCGAGCGCCTGCTCTCCCATTACCGTGAACGGGCACCGGGGGTGGGACTGGTGATCGTCGAGCACTCCTATGTGATGCCCGCGGGTCGCGCTCGGGTGCACCAGACGGGTGTTCATTCAGATGCGGTGATCCCGGGCCTTACGTTGTTGGCCGAAACGGTGCATGAGCTGGGGGCCAAGATAGCCATCCAGCTAAACCACGCTGGCGCGAAAGCCTGGGCCGATCCAGCCCTTGGAGCACCGGCTGGCCCATCGGCAGTGACCGCGCCCAACAGCCGTATAGTCCCCAGGGAGCTCTCCGTGGGTGAAATCCGAGAAGTAGTGGTTGCCTTTGGGAAAGCGGCTGTGAGGACGGTGGAGGCCGGTTTTGACGCGGTGGAGCTGCATGGTGCTCACGGTTTCCTGGTCAACCAGTTCACATCGCCCTTGACCAACAGGCGGTCTGATAGATATGGGGGGAGCCTGGAAAACCGCATGAGGCTTGCTCTGGAGATTGTGGCTGAGGTGCGCAGTCGAGTGGGCTCAGGCTACCCGGTTCTATTTCGACTGGGGGCCGATGACATGATGGATGGTGGTCTTACCGTTGAAGAGGGGCAGCGCATCGCCGTGGCGCTGGTGAAAGCTGGTGTGGATGTGATAGACGTATCGGGAGGCCATCGCGGCAGCCAGGACATCGGATTCACAGGCCAGGGTTACCTGATTCCTCTGGCTGAAAAGATAAAAAAGGTGGTAGCAGTACCGGTAATCGGAGTCGGAGGCATCACGGAGCCCGAGTTTGCCGACCAGGTGATACGAGAGGGCAGGGTAGACCTAGTAGCCGTGGGGCGTGCCATCCTTCACAATCCGGGTTGGGCGCGCCAGGCGACAGCCATCCTCACTCCCGCTCGTTGACCCCGATACTGATGCCCGCGTAAGATTGCAGTGGCCTCTTCGTTGAGGATAATTGCGGGGCGCCTCCCGATCTGCAATACTAGGGCTGTTCGGAAATGCTGGTCTGGGGCAGTACAGAGGGGGCAGAGCCCCTTCTGACGGGGGTCTGGGGGTGTCCCACAGGTTTCCTTTTTCTCCCCCGCTCCCTTGCCAAGGGAGCGGGGGACACAGGGGGTGAGGGTTTTCCGAATAGCTTCTAGGGTAGGGTGGTCTAGAATGAGCCGAAAGAAGAGCGGCTTCGGCGCAGCTCGGTCACCTGCCGAACCCATGCGCAAAGCGTGGCTCAGGGGTCACCGGCGGTTCGTGAGGGAGTGTACTCGTTGCCAGCAAAAGGTTGAGCCCGACTGGCTGTCTTGTGTCCACTGCGGATTTCGCCTGGCAGAGCATTGCCCTTTCTGTGGCAGCTCGCTGCCTCCTGCCGGGGCTACCCTGTGTGCCTACTGCGGCGCGCCAATCCCACAGACGTAGAGAGAGGCGTGCAAGGAACTCGCTCGACGCGCGATCCGCGCTAAAGGCCCCTTCTCTAGAGGGTGTTTTCAAAGGGATGCACTACATTGCGGATTGTCTACCCCCTCTCTGACTCTCCCTCATTGCACGGGGGAGAGAAATCCCTTCCCCTGCTCGCGGGGGAAGGTTAGAGCCTGCACTGAGCTTGCCGAAGTGATGGGGGGCCTTCCTCAGCTTGAGAAACACCCTCTTAGGCTGGCTTGTCGTGGGGGTTGCACTCCCACTCTGACGGAAACCATCGGCAGGTTTTGCCCCTTCACGCCAGTGCTTGTCATCTGAATACCGATGACATCATCAACAGCAAGGAAGTAGAACCGCCAGAATGAACCAGGCGTAAAGCTCGGCGTCCCACAGCGCGATGAGTAGAAGGGTGAAGAGAAGCGAATGGGCGACCCATAACAGGCCCAGCCGCTTGAGATTGGGGGGCATTTTCAGGTCGCGGGCCAGCCGAATTGCCTGGACTGTGACGGGTATGTAAGCGACGACGACCCAAGGTGGCACCATGTCCAGGAATACCAGCAATGCAACCACCATTATTGCCGTGGCCTGGTAGCCCGCCAGACCCGCTATCAACCCTCCCAGCGGTTTTCCGGCCTTTGTGCGGCCATAGCCTTCAACCCGCAGCTTGACGGCGAAAACGCTGGTGCCAAAGAACAGGGCTGGCAGCAGCCACGACAGGGCGGCCCGAGTGTCTATGGCTCCGCTGGCGGTGTAGTAGGCGGCAGGCCCTGTCAATCCCAGGCCCGCGATGCCCAGGAACTCTGCTACAATGCTCCGCTCATGCTGAGTCGTCACCAGCTTTAGATGGAGGGCCATGATGAGAGTGGCGAGTGCCCCGAGCCCGAACAAGGCCCATCGCTGATATACCGCGGCTAGGCCGGTGGCGAGCGCGAGTCCTCCCAGGCCAAGGACTAGATTGAACGAGACTGCGCGAAGGGGAAAACTTCCGGTCCTTGAGCGGGCCCAGACCGAGAAGGGATAACGTCCGAAGAATAACATGAGGGCGGCAATCATCAAAAGCAGAACGGCTAGAGGATTGCCTGCTAGCGGCAGCGGGATCACTCGCGCCAGCGTGGCTCCCACCACTCCGGGCACGACCCACATGGCCCATGCTCCATGCTCGCGAGGCACGACCAGGCGTGGCGGCCACTTGCCAGAGCTGTGGCCTGGCTGTCTGGAGGATTGCTGTGCTAGGTGGTTCATCTACGAGCACGAGCCTCTTAACGCCGCTTGAGCTCCTTAGAGGGATCGTCGGCCGTCACCGTGACGGCGGCCGCTTCGAAGACCCGCTTTTTCCCGCAGCCTCTGAAGCCGCCCTTCTTGTCGGACATGATGCCTGAGAAGAGGCCAACCGTGTCGGCCTCCAGGGACGCAAACTTGCCTGTGATGGTCTCTCCCGTCTCCTTGATGAGTATCTTTACTGCCATGGGTTTCCTCCTTCTCTTGTTGGGTGACTCATACATGCGCTTGACTTGACCATTGCGATAAGCCTAGACCAGCGCGCTTACTACAATCTTACAGGGCGACTCCAAGGGCAACAAGAGAGTCCTTGACCGTGTGGGGAGATGGTGCTATTGTCCAATGCATACAGATTGTGCTGCACCTATGTGTGCAAGCAATCTAACCTGAGAAATCCCCACGTCAAGGAGGTTCCCACTATGGCGTCAACCATTAAAGGATACGCGGGCAAGCTGCTTCGGGTGGATATGACTACCCAGCGTGTGTGGGACGAGCCACTGGATGAGGCTACCCTCAGGGCCTACATAGGTGGCACAGGCCTGGGAATCAAGATTCTCTACAATGAGGTTGCTCCAGGAGTCCAGTGGTCAGACCCGGACAACCGTCTTATCCTTGCCACGGGGCCTCTGGGTGGGACCTCCATAGGCGGGTCCGGCACCTTCTCTGTGATAACCAAGGGCGCGCTCACTGGCGGTGCTACTGCCACCCAGGCGAATGGCTTTCTCGGCGCTTTCCTGAGATTCTGTGGCTACGAGGCTATCGTCGTCCAGGGAGCGGCCACTCGATGGCTCTACCTGCACGTCCACGATGGTGGCGCAGAGCTTCGGGATGCCAGTCACCTTATGGGCAAGGACACCTGGGAGACAGGTGATGTCATCAAGGCGGAGCTTGGCAAAGGGGAGCGCGAGATGAGCGTCTTCTGTGTCGGCCTCGCCGGAGAGAACCTGGTAAGGTTTGCCGCTGTCTGTGGCGACAAGGGCCACGCGGCGGGCCACAACGGCACCGGTGCCGTCATGGGCTCCAAGAAGCTCAAGGCTATCGCCGTGGAGCGCAGCAGACGGCGGGTTGCCGTCCACGATTCCCGGCTTCTTACGGAGGTGTCTCGCAGGTTTCTGGAGAAGGTAAAGGGAGGCAGTGCAACCCTGGACACCTACAACTGGGGTACTCTCCAGGGGGTGACCCGCTCAGCCGGGCCGGGGGGTTGGCTTCCCGTCAAGAACTACACCACCAACACATACCAGATATCCCCCGAGAACCTGGAGAGGTACACCGCCGAGTATATCCGGAGCCACTTCGACCCCAAACCCAGTCCTTGCTGGGCCTGCCAGCTCCACCACTGCCATCTTATGAGGGTCACCGAGGGTCCTTACGAGGGGGAGATAGGGGAAGAGCCAGAGTACGAAGACTGGGCCTCCTGGGGCCCTGTCACCGGGCAGACAGACGCAAACGCCACCTTTGTGCTGGCCAACGACGTTGAGCGATGGGGCTTCGAGAGCAATGAGATGGGGTGGCTCATGGCCCTGGTGATGGAGTGCTACGAGAAGGGCGTTATCAACCGGGAGGACACCGATGGCCTGGAGATGACCTGGGGCAACGCCGAGGCCACCCGAGCTATGCTGAGTAAGATCGCCCATCGTGAGGGGTTTGGCAACACCCTGGCCGAGGGCACCATGCGCGCCGCCAGGCTCATTGGTGGTGAAGCCCCCAACATGGCTATCCACTCCATGAAGGGGAATACCCCTCAGACCCACGACCACCGCGTCCGCTGGCCCACCATGTTCGCTACCTGCCTCTCCAGTACCGGCACCGGCAGCGGTGAGGCAGGAGGATTGCAGAACAGAGCGCTCTTTGGCCTTCCACCCGAAAAAACCTTTGATCCCCAAGACGTGGTTAACGGCCTTGCCGTTCCCCAGGGTGCCGGGCAGTTCCAGGACTCGCTGGGGGTGTGCAACTTCAACACCCGTACCGATATGCCGCTTCTCTGTGAGGCGGTTCAAGCGGCCACAGGATGGGACTTCACCTTTGAAGAAGCCATGCAGGTAGGCCGCCGTGCCGTCAACCTGCTGAGAGCCTTCAATCTGCGCCACGGCATCGGCCCCGAGCTGGACCGGCCATCGCCCAGATACGGCTCCACCCCCGTGGATGGTGTGGCCCAGGGCGTGAGCATTATGCCCCATTGGGACCAGATGGTGCGTGACTATTACAGGCAAATGGGGTGGGACGTCGAGACCAGCAGGCCCCTTCCCCAAACCCTGCGGGGTCTGGGGCTGGAGGGTGTGGTCGCTGACCTGTGGCACTAGACCTGAGAGGATAAGACCTGATTGACACCAAAGGGGGCGTCCAGGATAATTGGGTTAAGGCCCCCAGATTGGAGTCTGAGGAATGCGCGTGGTCGTGGAGGTGCTGGGCACGCTTCAACGGTTTGTCCAGGGCGGAGAAGGCAGGGTGGAGTTGGAGGTGGAGGAGGGGTGTACCGTGGAGGAAGCGCTGCTCAAGGTGGGGATAGACCTGTATGAACCCTGGAATGCCAGCCTGGATGGCACGCTGGCCAGCCTTTCGGACACGGTTTCCGAGGGATCGGTTCTGCTGGTGTTTCCACCCATTACCGGGGGTAACGAACATCTGGAACGTTCACTGATGGAGGGTATGAGATGGTACAGGGGATAGCTAACAAAATCCTTAGAGTTAACCTGACGAATCGCAGTGTGTCGGTGGATGAGCCTGGCGACCTGTTCTACAGGAAGTATCTGGGCGGTGCCGCTCTCATCGCTTACTACCTGCTAAAGGAGATGAAACCGGGGGCCGATGCCCTGTCTCCGGACAACATCCTGGTCTTCGGGCTGGGGCCTATGACGGGGACACCGGTGCCTGGAGCATCTCGAAACTCCATCGGCGCCAAGTCGCCCCTGACTGGTGGCCTGGTCAAGAGCGACGTGGGAGGCTTCTTTGGCGCGGAGCTGAAGAAGGCAGGGTTTGACGCGCTGATTGTGGAGGGGAGGGCAGACAGGCCGGTCTACCTCTGGATCCACGATGGTGAGGTGGAGATACGGGATGCCAGTTCCCTGTGGGGCAAGACAGTGCTGGAGACCCAGGACGCCATCGAGGCCGAGCTGGGGGAGCGGTTCGTACGCACGGCGACCATCGGCCCCGGCGGAGAGAACCTGGTGCGCTTTGCATGTGTCATCACCGACCTGCGGAACGCTGCGGGGCGCGGTGGCGTGGGGGCGGTGATGGGCTCCAAGAACCTCAAGAGCGTTGCTGTGAAGGGGCGGAGGATACCCCAGGCAGCGGACCAGGCTAAACTCCTGGAGATGGCCCGGTGGATGAACAACAACTACATGAACCTGGGCGGTGCTGGAAACATGCACGCCCTGGGGACAGGTGGTGCCGCGGGCATGGTGGGCGGCAACGCCCAGGGCAACCTGCCCGTCCGCAACTGGGGTGACGGTTCCTTTGAAGAGGTGGCGAAGATCACCGCCGATGTCATCAGGGACACAGTGCGGGTGGGAATGGACGCATGTCCGGCGTGCCAGGTTCGGTGCAAGAAGGTGGTGGAGTTGGAGACCGAGTCCTACAAGGTGGATCGAAGGAACGGCGGGCCTGAATACGAGACCCTGGGTGCCTTTGGATCGATGTTAGGAGTAGACGACATCAACGCCATCTGCAAGGCCAACGAGCTCTGCTCCCTCTACTCCCTGGACACCATCTCCACGGGCGGCACCATTGCCTTTGCTATGGAGTGTGTCCAGGAGGAGATACTGACGCCCAGCGACACCAACGGCCTGGACCTCCGTTTTGGCAATGCTGAGGCCATGCTCCAGGTCATCGAGCTCATCGCTCGCCGCGAGGGCATAGGCGATATTCTGGCCGAGGGTAGCCGCGGGGCGGCCCAGCGCATCGGACGCGGGGCAGAGGCCTTCGCCATGCAGGTCAAAGGCGTGGAGTTCGGCATGCACGAGCCGAGGCTGAAGCAGGGCTTGGGCCTCATGTACGCTGTTCAGGCCAACGGGGCCGACCACGGAGCCGGCCTCCACGACACCATGGTTACTCAGGAAGGGGCTGGAATGAACTCCGTCCGTGCCCTGGGTCACATGGACCCCCTTCCGGCCAACGACCTGGGCCCTGCCAAGGTTGCCATGGTCAAAAGCTCCCACCAGCAAAGAATGTTCGCCGACTCTCTGGCCATGTGCTCCTTCGTGCCGTGGACCCTTCATCAACACGTGGACCTGCTGCGGGCGCTGACCGGCTGGGACTACACCACGGTGGAAGCCCTGGCAGTGGGCGAACGGATGATTACCATGGCGCGAGCATTCAACATGCGAGAGGGCCTCACGGCCGCTGACGACTGGCTCCCCGAGCGGTTCTTCCATCCGACTCCCCGCGGTGCGCTCAAGAACACGGCTATCGACCCCGAGGCCATGAAGAACGCCATTCAAACCTACTACGGAATGATGGGCTGGGATACTGAGACAGGGGTGCCAACCGAGGAGAAGCTGCAATCCCTGGGCATCGGCTGGGCGTCAGAGCGCATGTCCCTCCAGCCCGCAAGATAGACGGAGTTTCCAATAAGGCCGCAATGCTAGGGGCGGGTGTCAAACTCGCCCCCGGCAGGAACAAGGCGCACGCTACGTAGCGTGCGCCTTGTTATCGTTTCTCTTACTGCAAGGCAGGCTGTAAGCTTCAAACTTGCCTTCAATTACTGGCTAACGTAGCTTGACTTGTAAGCAAGCTGTGCTTACACTAGCACAAGTGGTGCTAGCCAGAGCGAAAGGCAGGCCATGCTGGGTAAGGAATGCGCGAGGGCCGAGGCTAAAACCGTTGGCCGCGCCCCGAGCGTGAGAGCGGTGTTTTACGGCGCGACACGGAGCCAGGCAAAGCTCTCAACTGAGGGTGAGAGAGCCAAGCGCGCTGAAGGGATTAGTGAGCTTCATGGCTGATGCGTGCGTGCCTGGCAACGAAAGCCTGCGGCTAGTGGGCGCACACGCGATAGCCCTTCTACAATGCTTATCCCCTGAAGTTGTATCCCCTTTGTCCAGACCCTTCTGTACTCTGTTGCCCTTATGTGCCCACATGGTGATGGACTATGATGTATCTAACAAAGAGGCGATATCTTGAGACGGGGAACGGGCCTGGTAGTCGAGGGGTCTGGGATAGGTAAGAGAAGGGGGATCTTTCGCCGATCTATCGATGACCTCTTTATCCGGAGTGTTCTACTGGTTGGTGCGGTAATGGTCTTGGTGGGGAGTGGGGTGACTTACGCACTACGTATCCCCATAGAGTCAGCCGTGCAGAAGGAAGCTATACGAGACATTGTGGGTAGAACTCTGCCCTTTGTCCTCAAGGAGCTGAGTCCTGAGGACATGGTGCAGCCTATGACGGGGACGCGATATGAAGAGGTGGACCAGATCTTCAAAGAAAGCGCAGTGCTACATGATGTGGTGCGCCTTAGGTTGTGGAACCGTGAAGGCAGAGTGATCTACTCCACTATGCCTTCACAAGTAGGGAGGTCCTACCCGCATGACGAGCAGTATCGTATGGCCATCCAGGGCCAGCAAGCTTGGGATGTGAACGATCAGTCCGAGTTCCCTGAAGAGCGTGTCCTGGGACAGTTGATTGAGGTGTATGCCCCCGTAACATGGTACGGCGAAGCAGGGACGCCCGCGGGCGTTCTGGAGGTGTACCTATCTTATGCACCTTATGCTCGCCACTTGACTTCTGTCAGGAATGCCATCTTTGCAAGCGCGGTTCTGATGTCCTTAGCCCTCGGGACTGCCCTATGTGTGCTGTATCATGTAGGGTGGAGATCCATACTCAGAGAGAGGGAGATGGTGCTTAATCGTGAGAGGGAAGTGTCGGCTCTCAACAGGCTTCTGCAAGCGGACCTGGCCCACTACGACGAGGTGCAGAATCGTCTGCTGGGGCTGCGAGACGAGGTACTTCGGCGGTTCCCTTCCGTTGAGGGGGGAATGGTCCCTGCAGCAGCAGATGCGTGGCTGGTGATACAGATCCGAGATCTGGCAACGTTTGCCACAGATGTTATGAACACTCCAGCCCAGGAAGAACCAGGGAGGAGGGTGTAGAACGGGATGTCCATAGACAAACCCGTCTTCGATGCCGCGGGAGCTAAAAGAGAATGGTCAACGTAGGGAGTTTTGAAGACCGCGTGGCCCGGGCTCTGGTGCAGGGCGGCTTCGTCACGGAAGCCCAACTGGAGCAGGCGCGGCAGCGGGGAGGGGACCTCCTGGAGGCACTGGTTCTCCTGCGCTTCATCGGCCGAGAGAGCCTTATCACCGCTCTCTCACTCCAGCTACGGGTGCCGGTAGTAGACCTGAAACAGATGGAGGTAGACCCAGAGGCGGTGAAGCTGCTGCCGGAGCAGTATGCCAGGCAGCACCGTGTGTTGCCGGTTGGCTTCGCCACCGACGGCTCCCTGAGGGTGGCCACCAAAAGCCCCAATGACTTCCAGCTTTCCTCTCAGCTCTCCTCTGTGACCGGGCGTCAGGTGCGGTTTGCCCTGGCGCTGGGCGAAGGGCTGGAGGCCCTTATCGACCGGTGCTATGCCGCCGGGCCAGTGGCACGCCCTCAGCCCCCTGGGGAAGTAGCCAGACTAGCCGTGACTGGCCTCCCTGCCCTTGAGGCCCAGCCTGCAACAGGACAGATGGAGAGATCGCTGGCCGAGCTCCCCGCGGTGCAGGCTATGGAGTTGGTGACCTTGCAGGCGGTGAAACAGAAGGCATCGGACATCCACATGGTTCCCCAGCCTGACTCGGCCCGGGTACTCTTCCGACTGGATGGTGTATTGCAGCAGAGGGCCGTGTTGCCCCTTACCCTGCACGAAAGTATGGTCTCCAGGATCAAAGTGCTGGCGGGCCTGGACATCGCCGAGAAGCGGCGGCCCCAGGACGGGAGCTTCTCCATGCAGTTCGGTGAACGGCGAGTGGACTTTCGCGTGGCCACCGTGGGCGCTTCCTGGGGAGAGATGATGGTGATGCGAATCCTGGACCGGACGGGTCGGGTCGTGTCTCTGGAAGAGGTGGGGCTGGACTCCACACCTCTACAGGTGATTCGTCAATTGCTGTCCATGCCCCACGGGCTGCTCCTGGTTTCCGGTCCCACGGGCTCTGGCAAGACCACCACCCTGTACGCGGCGGTCACAGAACTGGTGTCCAGCCGGGGGAACATCATGACCATTGAGGACCCGGTGGAGATCCGCATGGAGCAGTTGAACCAGATTCAGGTGAATCCGGAGGCGGGTGTCGATTTTGCCGCAGGTCTCAAGTCTATCATGCGTCTGGACCCCGACGTGATTCTGGTAGGGGAGATCCGGGATGGGGAGACGGCGCGAACGGCAGTGGATGCGGCCATGACGGGTCACCTGGTCATGGGCTCCATCCACAGCAACGATGCAGCCGCGGCCATTGTACGACTCATTGAAATGGGGGTTGAACCCTACCTGGTGGCTACCTGTGTACTGGGCACTGTGGCTCAGCGTCTGGTGCGGAAGATCTGCCCCCACTGTGCTGAGCCGACGGAGCCGGGGGCTATGGAGAGCATCGTCTACGAGCAGGAGATGGAGGAGACGGCAGGACAGTTCTCCGTGGGTAAGGGCTGCAACTTCTGCGACTGGACCGGCTACTCTGGCCGGACAGGTGTCTTCGAGGTGCTGGCGGTATCGCCAGAGGTGCGCAGGCTCATCCGGACCGGCACCACGGGGCAGGAGATCCGCCAGCGGGCGGAGGCCGAAGGCTTGATACCCCTGCGGAAGGCGGGTTTTCTGAAGGCCAAACAAGGGATCACTACCCTGTCGGAAATCCTCCGCAACGTCAGTACCATTGAGTAAGAAAGTACCTCAGATCCCTACTCCCTCAAGGGGAGGGTGAGGTAAAGGTGAAGCGCCACGCGTTGAGGAACGTTTCACCCCCATCCTAAACTCTCCCATCAAGTGGGAAGGGACAAAAGGGAAAGAGAGGGGCTATGCGGGTGCAGTATGAGGCGTTCACCTGGGCAGGTGGACGAGTGAAGGGAGAGGTGGAGGCGGAGACCGAGATTGCCGCCTACGAGGCCCTGAGAGAGGAGCAGCTCGTCCCCTGTCGGCTGCAAGAGGTGCGGCCAAGGCGCTCTCTGGTGCAGTTGATGCCAAGCCTGTTCAAACCCCCAGACCAGGTGGTCATCGACTTCACCCGCCAGCTATCTACCCTAATGCGAGCGGGCGTTCCCCTGCGCTCCGCCCTTGCTGGCTTGCGAGATGGAACCTCGAGCGTGGGTCTACGGGCGGCGCTGGACCAGATGCTGCGGGACATCGAAGCTGGGATGGGTTTTTCTGCTGCCTGCGCACGGCATCAGACTGTGTTTCCAGGATTCTACATCCGGCTGCTCCAGGTGGCCGAGGCGGCGGGAGACCTGGGGGCTCTCCTGGGCCAGATAGCTCAGCTACTGGAGCGACAAAAAGCTCTGAAACAGCGGGTGCGAGGTGCCCTGATGTACCCGGCCATAACGGTGGCTATAGCCATCGTCGCACTTGTTGTCCTGGTGACCTACTCTCTTCCTGCCCTCCTCAAGCTGATTAGTGGTTTCGGCGGCGAGTTGCCCCTCAGCACGCGGCTGCTCATGCAGGGAGCGGAGTTCATGCGGTCGTACGGGATTTACGGCGTAGGTCTTGCTCTGGCGCTGGGCTTCGGTAGCGTGGCCCTGCGGCGCACACAACGTGGGGGCCGGGTGTTGGGCCGGGCGCTCATGCGGGTTCCCATAGTGGGGAAGACCCTGCTCCTTAGCAACATCTTCACTCTCATGTCCACCTTTGGCACCCTTCTCAGGAGCGGAGTTCCCTCGGTGGAGTCGCTTCGCCTGGTGGGGCGGGAGGCGAATCCTGTTGTGCGCGAAGGCGTGGAACGGGTGGTGGCGGAGGTGTCCGCGGGCGAGCGTCTGAGCCAGGCATTTGCCGTGGCAGGGATCTTCCCGCCACTGGTGGCCCAGGCAATGCGTTCAGGAGAGGCGTCTGGAACGCTGCCCCAGATAGTGGAGAGCCTGGCAGAGTACTATGAGAAAGAGCTGGACCGGGCGGTAGGCCAGGCGGTGGAGATGATCCAGCCCGTGGTGACTCTGTTAGTGGCGGCCTTTGTCGGGTTTGTTGCCGTGGCTGTCCTCTCCGGAGTCTATTCCACCCTGGGGTCCATCTCATGAGAGCGTGGGTAGGAAGATGGAGGAGGTCGCCCACGGCAAACTGGCGCGCAGTCCCCGTGGTCAACCTGCTGGAAGACGAAGGCCGCAGGCGCAAAGGGATGGTCAGAGCATTCCTGGTACTCTCTTTGCTGGTGGGTGCGTATCTGCTCCTGAACCTGTACCAGGAAGGGAACACCCTGAAGCGGGAGACGGACGAGGCCAGTAGCCGGCTGAGAATCAGTCAGGCCGCGTTGGCATCCCGACGCGACGAGGTGAACAGCCTGGAAGGCGAGCTGTGGGAGCTGCAAAACCGCCTTCGTGCTCAGCAAAACCTGCCCCAGCAACCTGGAAGCGAACGCTGGCAGATGGCCCTGGCGGCCCTGGAGAAGCTGCAGGTCGACGGGGTGCAGTTTGAGTCCTTGCAGGGGAAAGCGGTTGATGAGCTGACTGTGGTGGCGGTGGCCGCCGTGGAGCAGCCCCTGGCGCAGCTACAGAACCGGCTCCATGAGACGGCTCAGCCCTTTGAGCTCCGGGATGTTCATTGGGGGAGAGACAAAGAGTCCATTACCCTTACGGCAATCCTCCGGGTGAGGGCTTCACCATGAACATCCAGCTTCGGCAGTGGCGGGTCATCCTCACCGTTGAGATCATGCTGCTCGTCCTCGTGGTGCTCGTGGTGGGTGCAATTCTGTATCAAACGAGGCAGACGTCGGGGCTGCGCGCTGAGCACACGACAGTACAAACGAAGCTGGCTGGAGTCCAACGCACCCTGGACGCCTTGATGGCCGGGCAAGACCCGGATGTGCTGCGACAGCAGATCCAGGAGCTACAAGCCATCCTCGGAGGCCAGACGTTACCAACGCGCCGGGAGGCCTTGGAGCTGAGCACGGCGCTGACTGACTACGCTGCCCAGAGCGGCCTACGAATTGTTGCCATGAACACGGCAGATGGCACGGTACCGGGTGCTAACGAAGGGGAGGAGACACCTGTTGTGGAGGTTTCTCTGGAGGTGGAAGGCACCCTGGCGAAGCTCATCGGTACCCTGGGAGCGGTGGACAACTTCTCTACGGCAATGGTGCAGAACCTGGGATTCAGCGCGGGAGACGATGGTGAGTGGAGTGCCAAGCTGGAGTTGGCGGTGGCCTATTTCCCCACGGGCCAGGAGAAGGAGTGAGCGTGCATCTACGTGTACTTTGGGAAAGAGAAGGGCGGCAAGTTCTCGCCTTGACCATCGAGCAGGGTGCAGTGAAGCTGGTCGTTGCCCAGCGCCAGCGGGTGCTTGACCATCGACTCCAGATGGTGAACCCGGCGTTCTTCCGAGAAGGATTGCCGTCCCAGCCAGGTCGAGTTGCCAGGGTCATAGCCGGTGCCGTGAAAGAGTTCGGCAGCCCTGCGGGAAGAGTCGTTGCATCTGTTCCAGGATTTCAGAGCATGTTGCAGGTCTTGGAGTTTCCCAAGGCTCGCGGTTTGAATCCCAGGGAGGTTATTCCTCAAGAGGTAACCCGGGTCATGGGTATTCCCCTGGAACGTTCGGTCTTGCGGTGGCATCGGTTGCCCGACTGGCAGGACCGGACCCGATGGCTGGTTGTGGCAGTGCCTCGGCGTTCAGTGGAGGTGCTGATGGAGACGGCGCGCCAGGCCGGGCTGTCACTGGATGTGCTGGAGTTGCGTCCCTTTGCCCTGGCCAGAGTGGTCAATGTACCCGATGCCATTGTTGCCTGGCTTGGCACCGACGGCGCGGACGTGGTGCTGGTTCGCCGCTCTGCTCCCGTCTCCTACCTGAGCGTGGCCTGGGGTGCAGAGGTCACCGAGGGCGGTGTTCTGGTGGAGCGTCTCACCCAGATGGTGGAGCAGGCCCTGGCAAGGTACGAGGCATCCAGTCCTGAAGGTTGGGTGGCCGACGATGTTCCCCTCTTCGTGGGCGGCGCGCCTGTCGGCCTGGAGGGCGAGGTGGGCCCCGGCGTTGCCTTGAACTTGGGCCGAGACCTGGTGGCCCTGCGGCCGCCTATGGAGTTGCCCGAGGATTTTCCTGTGAACGAGCTGGTCATAAACCTGGGACTGGCCCTGCGGGGAGCGTAGAACATGTTGGGCCTCCTTGGGGGCGACTATAGGGCTGCCCGATGCTCCGGTTTTGCTAGAGGGCCTGGATTGTGAGGGCCACACTGGCGGGGGGTGGGTCCCGCACACCGTCTGTGTGGAGCGCATACAGGATGCGCCTCTACCAGGCCCTGGCTGTGTATCGCTTCTTTGCCTTTGCCCTGGGTGTGGGTGTGTACTTTGCCCTGGACATTAACCAGAACTTGCTTCTGGTGGCTAGCACAATGATGGTGCTTGTCGGACTGGCCAGCGCTGCCAGGGTGGTAGTGCCTCCTTTCTATTTCATTCACTCGCCTGCTGTGGAGACGGCGCTTCTGGCCGCGGAAATGGTGCTGATCCTGGCCCTGGTGCTGACCACAGGAGGACTGGACAGCCCGTTTCTCATCTACAGCCTGAGCCCGATCTTATCGGTCTCCCTTCTCTCCGGGCTCTGGGCCACGGCATGTCTGAGCCTTGTTACCAGCGTGGTGGTGGTGGGTGCCCATGGAGCTGCCATTGTGGGAGTGGGCACGTTGGCTGAGCTCGCCTCTGAGAACTACATTGCTTTCGCCATCCTGTATGCAACGGGAGTGGCCCTGGTCGCCCTGTTGCCATTTCTCACCAACGTGAACCTGGAGCGCCGTCAGCGGGCTCTGGCCGCGGCGGAGGAACGTCGCAGGATCCAGCGGGACCTCCACGACGATGTGGCCCAGACCCTGGCCTTTCTATCGTTGAAGGCACAATGGGCCGAGCAACACATGGAACAGGGCAGGATGTTTCTGACGGCCCAGGATATTCGGGACGTCGCCCGAGGGCTCCGCCGGGCCTATGTGGCCATGCGGGACTTCCTGGATCTTCCGGAGGAGCGATTGCCTCAGTCCCTGAAGGATGCCCTCCAAGAGTTTGCCGACTCCTGGAGCCAGGCAACGGGTCTCCCTCTGGAGTTCCGTGTCGAGGGGAGCAACGAGCCTGCCCTCTCGTCAGAAGTTCAGCGCCACCTTCTGCGGATTGCCGGAGAGGCGCTGGCCAACGCGAGCCGGCATGCTAAACCCAGCAAGGTCTGGCTGACGCTGGAGCTTACGGGTGAGGCCCTTTTGATGCGAGTTCGGGACGATGGGCGTGGCATCTCCCCGGGGCAGCCCTGGGGGCTGGGACTGACAGGGATGCAGGAGCGAGCCGCCCTTATCGGGGCGGCGCTGGAAGTCCGAGGCGAGCTCGGCAAGGGTACGGAGGTTCTCGTCCAGCTCCCCTTGCCCCAGAAGAAGGGAGCAGACTCGTGAGTCCTTTGCGGGTGCTGGTGGTGGACGATCATGCCCTCTTCCGCCGCGGTCTCGTGGAGATGCTGGGCGAGGAGTCGGACATTCAGGTAGTTGGGGAAGCCGCGGACGGCCGGGAGGCGGTGGCGCAGGCGGAGGCACTGGCCCCGGACGTGATTCTCATGGACGTGACTATGCCTGGCACCGACGGCGTAGCCGCCACCGCCGTCCTGTGCCAGCGGGAGTCTCCGCCCAGAGTGCTGATGCTCACCGTAGCGGACGATCCCTACACGCTGTTCCTGGCCATGGCCGCCGGAGCCCAGGGGTATGTCCTGAAGACCGGTACCCCCGCGGAAATCCTGGATGCCCTCCGCCAGGTGGCCCAGGGATGGGTGGTCGTCTCCCCCGCCATGGCACCTCTCTTGCTGGGCCAACTGCGTGGGAGTGGACAGAATGCCCCACTCCAGATCCCTCGGAGTCTCCAGGTGGCCCTCACACCGAGGGAAGAGCAGGTCCTCCATCTCATCGCTCGGGGCCTCACCAACCGGGAGATTGCCCAGGAGCTGGTGGTCTCCGTGGACACGGTCAAGAGCCACGTTCGGGCCGTCCTGGGCAAGCTCCAGGCGGGGTCCAAACGGGAGGCAATGGCGTGGGCCAGGGAGCAGGGGATGGCCTGATGGCAAGGCAACGTGGGGAAGGGCCTGCCCGAACAAGGTCGAAGGGTCAGGGTGGGGGTATTCTCACCCCGTCTCACCCCTAAAATCACCCCCAGGGGGTGATGTCAGAGCTTGGCAGCGGTGGCATAGTGCCAGCAAGTCATATCGCGAGAGAGATGAGCTAGCCATGTTCAGTGCCAGGCCTGGTAGCCGGATGAAGATGTTTTGGCGGGGGCTGCTACGCCAGCGAGGCTTCACCCTCATCGAGCTGGTGGCGGTGATGGCTATCATGGCTGTTCTCGTGCTTATCGTGGCACCATCTGTCACCAAGTCACGGGATGCCAGCATCGACACCCAGGTCCTTCAGGATACCATTCAGGTTCGTAGCGCCGCCGCCGGGTACTTCAACAGCCATAAGCAGGCGGAGGTTCAAGTACCCCACAGTGTCATTCCAACCACCAAGCTGGCGGGCATGACGGCCGGTATCACATCGGCCACCCAGATAGTCAGCAGCAAGTGGCCCGAGAGGTACATCACCACGGCAAACGCCGCCAGTGTCTCTGCCAGCTATGCGCACGTGTTCCAAACGACTGCTGACCCCATCGTGGAAGAGGTAGCTCTGCTGAACCAGGACGGGGAGGCCATCAGCGGCTCTACTCTGCTGACCGGCTTCACCGCCATCAATCTGGATATCCTGGAGAGCGAGAAGCTCCTGGCGAAAATGCCTGTTGGTGCTGACCTGGAGAGCGACGGCGCTCCCAACTTCCTCTGGCTCTTTGAGAAGACCTCTTCCAGTGCCGCCCCTCAGAACGCGGGCGACAGCCGTGAGGTGGTCGTGTTCAAGCTGGTGAAGGTGGAGAAGCTTGAGGGCCAGACCACCGCCTCCGGAACCCTCCCGGGAATTCAGAAGGTCAAGCTCACTTACCGGCAGGTTTTTGGCAGCATCCCCGCAATGCCCACGCCTACACCTACACCTACGCCCACGCCCACGCCTACACCCACGCCTACGCCCACGCCCACGCCTACGCCCACGCCTACGCCCACGCCCACGCCTACACCCACGCCCACGCCTACGCCCACACCCACGCCTACGTCTACGCCCACGGCGGTGGTGCTGAACTTCGATTCGGTGGACGCAACCAGCGGACAGGTTGATGCTACGGACTACCTCGCGAGCTTCGGAATCACGTTGAGCGGTGTCACGTCCGGCACCACCGTTCAGATCATCCACGACTTCTCCTGGACCAGCTCGCCATCGAGTCCGAACTTCTTCGAGCAGCAGGGCAGCAACGACCCGGTCAGCTTCACACTGAATTTCTCTAGCACGTACTCTAGTGTCAGCGTTACCCGTATAGGGATCACGTCGCCCACCGCGATGCCGGCGTGGAGCGGGCACGCGTTTAATGCGGTGGGATTGGAGCTGTCGTCAATTGGCGAGCCCGCGCAAGGCGGTACCTTCGGCACCGCGACCTTCACGCTCGCTGGCCCAGGCATCAAGTCCGTCAGGATTGATTCGGACAACGGGCACTTTGCGGGGTTCAGCGCGGTCCCGCTGGATAACCTTACGCTTAATCCGTAGACGTGGTCAGCAGAATGCAGCGAGAGGCGCTCGTCGCGATGTGACCAGGGAGGACAGTGGACTACCGGTGAGCGTTGATTTATCTCGGGAATCACCCCAAAAATCACCCCTTTGGGGTGATGGCGGAGAGGCGGGCATGACCCAAACTAGGGGCAGAGAAACCTCAGGCGATGGAGGTGCTTATAGAACGATGACGAGAAGCAGAAGTGGGCTACCACAGGGCAGAACACAGAATTCTGTGGCAAACCAATGAAAGGAGCAACATTCCATGAGTAAGCGTGTTATGAATATCCTAGAAAGAGGCCAGCGGGGCTTCACCCTCATTGAACTGGTGGCGGTCATGGCCATTATGGCGGTACTGGTGGCCGTCGTGGCCCCCTCCGTCACTGGCACCCGGAACGCCAGCATTGACGCCCAGACCATGCAGGACGCCACCCAGGTGCGGAGCGCCGCGACGAACTTCTACAAGAGCCAGAATGAGGCCGAGGTGCGCACGCCCCACAGCGTCACGACCACGGCGAAACTGCCTCCGGCCGACAACGCCGACCCGACTACAGCGGTCCTCGCTGTGACCACCAATAAGCAGCAGACGGTCAGCAGCCGGTGGCCCGAGAGGTACATCACCTTGCAGCACACGGCGGTCACTGATGGAGTCGCCGCCGCTCCCGCCAAGGTGAAGCAGATTGGTGCCGTATACCCCATCACCGTCCCCACCAACCCTGCCGATAATATCGACAGCGTGGTTCTGGTGGGCAAGGACGGGAAGACCATCTCAGGAGCCACCTTCCTGGAAGACTATACCGCGATAGACCTGGACACCCTGGTGGCGAAGAATCTCCTGGGTAAGGCGCCCGCGGGCAGCGATACGGAGAGCGACGGCATCCCCAACTTCCTGTGGCTCTTTTTGAAGACCTCCTCGTCAACAAGCAGCGTGGACGACTCCCGTGAGGTGGTGGTGTTCAAGCTGGTGAAGGTGGTCAAGATAGAGTCGAGCTACGCCACTAACAAGCTGGTCCTGGACACGGTGAACCTCCAGACCGCGTTGACCGGGCGCGCAGCAGCGCCGTCGGTCACCACAGCGGCTGATACTACCAACAAACTCCAGTTGACCTACGAGCGCATCTTCTAGGAGTAGCAAGACAAAAGGAGAAGAAGGAAACATACCATGAAACACTTACTGAAATCACTAAAAGGCCAGCGGGGCTTCACCCTCATTGAGCTGGTGGCGGTCATGGCTATCATGGCGGTCCTGGTGGCCGTCGTGGCCCCCTCCGTCACTGGCACCCGGAACGCCAGCATTGACGCCCAGACCATGCAGGATGCTACCCAGGTACGGAGCGCCGCGACGAACTTCTTCAAGGCGCAGAACGAAGCCGAGGTGCGGACGCCTCATAGCACGAAGGTAGGGGCCATTGGCGTCACTACTCTTCCAACGGACAAGACCACGGGGCAGCAGGTGATAAGCACCCGGTGGCCGGAGCAGTTCATCACGACGTCCAATTCGTTCGAATCAGTCTACGAGACCGAGCTGGAGGCCCTACAAAGCCCAGCTAAGGTCGTGAGCGTCACCCTGCTTGGGAAAGACAACTCCGGCGCCATCACAGGTGCGACGCTTCTGGGAGACTACACCGCCATTGACCTGGACAGACTGGTGTACGACCTCAATCTCTTGGCCAAGCTTCCGGCAGGCAGCAACACGAAGAGCACGGCCGTGGGCAATCTCCAGGTTTCCAACTTCCTCTGGCTCTTCGAGAAGACCGACTCGGCGGCGGACAGCACGGACGACTCTCGCGAAGTGGCAGTGTTCAAGCTGGTGAAGGTTGTGGAGAACGAGGGTGCGAGCACTGTCAACCTGACCTACGAAAGAATCTTCTAGGCATTGCGCAGAGCGCATGGTCATAGTAACCTTAAGATAGGCGGATCGAAGAGAACGTCACAAGATAGATAGAGAGAGGGAAGCCATGAAAAAACTGATGAAAGGACAGAAGGGGTTCACCCTGATTGAGCTGGTGGTAGTCATTGCCATCCTGGGGGTGCTGGCGGCGGTGTCCGTCCCCCTGGTGGTTGGCTATCTGAGCCAGGCCAAGGAGCGGGCCTATGACAACGACGTGAAGCAGGTCCAGAACGCGGTAGACTCCTACTACAGCTCCCCGGACAATACCAAGTGGCTTGGTAAGCGCCAGTACCCCATCAAGGGCATGGACAAGACCAGCTCCACTCCGAGTGAGCTCTTTACCGACGGCACCTCCACCAGCGCGGCTGTCACCTCGCCCAAGAACCCCCTGGGCGGCTCCGTGGGCGGTAACCCGGTGTGGCTGGACGACGGGGACGGCATCCGCAACGAAGAGAACCTGAACGGGCCCGCTGACCCCGATGACGAGAATGGCTGGCATATGGCCACGGCGATCAGGGAGACCAAGACCTACTACGTGGACACCCGCGACTACATCATCGACATGACAAAGCTGACAGCCGCGAAACTGCTGGATGGCATCCCGGCCTCGGCATCCACTGACAACGGGGGCACCGGCAGCTACACCTACTACGTGGACGTCAACGGCAATGTCCAGACCCTGCTGGCCACCTTCCCCAAGGCGGACACGACCGGCTTCAAGGACGTCCACCCGTAACCGGGGCAGACTCATAGCAACAGCGCGCATATACAGCAGAGAACGGCACGAGAGAGAGAGGCCTACATGAGGACAATAGCAAAGAAAGGACAGCGGGGCTTCACCCTGATTGAGTTGGTGGTGGTCATCGCCATTCTGGGGGTGCTGGCGGCAGTGTCCGTCCCCCTGGTGACTGGCTATCTGAGCCAGGCTAAGGAGCGGGCCTACGACAACGACGTGAAGCAGGTCCAGGCCGCGGTGGACGCCTACTACAGTGCCCCGGACAACACCAAGTTCATCGGCAAGCGCCAGTACCCCATCTATGGCGCGACCAAGGCAAGCAGCACTACTGGGCTGGTGACCACCAACGCGGACATAGTAACCGCCACATCGGTGCTGCAGGCGACCTCTCCGAAGGACCCCTTGGGCGGCACCGTGGGTGGTAACCCCAAGTGGACGGACGGCACCTCCGGCGATGGTATCCGAAGCACGAGCGAGGAGGTCCTGCGGGCTACAACCGCAACTACCGCGGGATGGTACCTGGTAGCGGTGACCCGGCAGGGCGCGACCTACTACGTGGACACCCGCGACTACATCATCGACATGGACAAGCTGACAGCCGCGGGCCTGCTGGGGGAGGCCCCAACCTCTGCTGGCGACGACAACTGCCCAACCACAACCTGCACCGGCAGCTACACCTACTACGTGGACGCGGACGGCAAGGTGAAGACACTGAAGGCTTCCTTCCCAGTGGCGACCAGCACGGGCTTCAAAGACGTTCATCCGTAGCCTGAGCGGCTCTGTCACCGACAGCAAGGATATCGAGAGCGCCTGCCCCGGCCCGCCGCCGAGGTGGGCGCTCTCTTACGTGATAGAATTAGATTGGGACGCTTCTGGGGCCAGGTTGGTCGGACATAGGAGGAGCATGGGGACAACGATAATGATCGCGGACGACGAAGCAAGCCTCCGCAGGTTGATGGAGGCGACCCTGCGAGATGATCCGCGCTACAGGATGGTGGTGGCTACCAACGGGGTCGAGGCCCTGGAGATGGCCCGTAGGGAGAAGCCCAACCTTGTTTTCCTGGATGTCCGAATGCCCAGGATGAGCGGGCTTGAGGTCTGCCATGCCCTCAAGTCGGACCCGGTCACGCGGCACATTACCATTGTCATGGTTACCGCTCTCGGCACTGACGACGACCGTCAAAGAGCAAGGGAAGCGGGCGCCGATGACTACCTGGTCAAGCCCTTCAGCCCCACCGACCTCCTGGAGAAGCTGGAGAAGGTCCTTGGCCGTATGGAATCGAAGGATGGTGCACCGGCGATGGGTAGGCCGGCGCTCAGAGACCTGGAGGCGCCGCCTCTGGAACGAATGGGCCAGGAGCAGCTAGTGGTCTATGCCCAGGAGCTACGTCGTCTCTTCCTTGAAGAGCGGACTCTTCGCGGCGAGCTGGAGGAGAAGAACCGGCAACTGGAGCAGGGGCTTAAGGAGATTAGGGAGCTGAACCGGATGGTCCAGGCACACCTGTCCGAGGATGAGCGGGCATTCCGTACCTACCGGGAGTTGTTCCTGGATTGGAGAAGGCTTGCCAATGAGATGCAGGCGCTGGCTGTGCGGGGGGACTCCCTGCCTCAGCGCGACTCTTTGGGCGACGCTGGAGCCACTTCCCAAAGCGGAGGCTAGCGTGGTGAATCAGAAAACCGCTATAAATGTCATTTCGAGGAATCTGGTGGTGGGGCCGCCTCCCCGCCAGATGCTTTACGGAGCTTGCCCCGAACGCCTGTGAATCATTGTCCCTTCCCACCTTGTGGGGGAAGGTTAGGATGGGGGGGCGAGATTGAGCCGCCTCCTTGTGTACGCGGATTTGAACAACTAGGTACTGGTAGCCAATGACCACTGAACGGCGTGGGCTTCTACATCGACAGGAGGGGTTTTCCCTGGTGGAAACGGTCATTGCCGTGGCCCTGGTGGGACTGGTGGTGCCGGGTCTCCTGGGTGTTATGGCTGCCAGCAGCAAGGTGGCTGTTCGGGCAGAAGAGAGCGTGACCCTTCACCAGCTAGCTCGGGCCCAGATTGAGGCCATCCAGCAGTCGCCCTTCAAGTCCAACGCCGCCGAGTACCCAACCATCACCGGCATTCCAGACGGCTTCACTGTCACCTTCGTCTCTGTCGATTCAGGGATTACCTACACCTACCCGGCACCCCTGAGCACTACCATTACCGGAGCGGTACAGAAGATTACCGTCACGGCTCAGGGCGATTTTAGCCAGGTGAGCCACATCTTCTACAAGGCCAAGCTGCCATGAAGCTGTTCGGAAAACCCTCACCCCCTGTGTCCCCCTCTCCCTTGGCAAGGGAGAGGGGGAGGAAAAGGAGTATGGGGGGACACCCCCAGACTCCCGTCAGAAGGGGCTTCGCCCCCTCTGTACTCCCCCGAGCAGCATTTCCAAACAGCCTCATAACTATGCGTCTGGCTTCAGAAAGAGGCACCAGCCTTATGGAGATGGCCATTGCTTTGGGCGTCACGGGGATACTGCTGGTCTCCATGGCCTCCATCTCCGCTGGCATTATCCGTATTCCTGTCAAGGCCCAGAGCGAGCTGTCGGCCTCCCAGGGCATCCAGAACGCGGCCCTCGCCATCACCGAAGACGCCAACATGGCCCAGTCCTTCACACCGGGCGTGGAGCCTGACTACGGGACCTTCACCTGGTACGAGCTCAGCGGCGCGTCGCCGGTGCAGGTCACCGCTCGCTACTACTGGGATGGGGGAGACGTATCCTGGGAGGACGAGTCTGGAGAGGTGTTCTGGAGGACAGGAACAGTGTATCGCGTCATGGACCGCCGGGTGAATCCCCAGGTCCCAGAGGAGTCCCATCGCGCGGTGATATTGGACGGCGTGCTCCAGTACGACGACGTGGTGTTCCAGCACACCCCCTCCTCGTGGACCTATAACCCCGCCACCAGGTTGTGGAGCTATGCGGAGGGCAAGATCACCGTCGCGGTCAAGGTTACTAAAGAGGCAGGCGCCGAGTTTCAGGACACGGTGTTCACCGCCCAGCTATTTTCCGACCTCCGGCCCCAGATTGACAGGCCCGTCCCCATTCCGGGCCGCCTGGAGCCTCCAGCCCCTCCAGCCAACCAGGTCGACTTCAGAATAGCCGATAACCCCACCCTCATCACCGGGACCTACAGGAGCGGCAGCGGCACAGACCTGCGGTACAATGACACCAGCTACTACGTGACCCGTGGAGCGGGCACGCCACGCACCATTGTCTGGGAGGCCACCAGCGAGGCCATCAACTACACCACCATCACCGACATTACCGTGGAGTTCACCGGCCAGACGGATAAATCGGGCGTGTCCCAGGAGTTTTACATCTACAACCCCAGCGACCCCGCGCACACCGCCGGCGGCTATGCTACCTCGCCGGACCAGGCCAGTGTCTACCCGTCCAGTGCCACCGACGCCACGGCCATATTCACCTTTGGCGAAGCTGATATCGCCTACGTCAACTCCCTGCCCACCAAGGTCGTCAGAATCAAGCTCAAGGCCACCTACACCAGCGTATTTGACCTCAGTGCCGATCAGCTGGTGTTCAAGGTCGCGGGCACCCCGTCGTCGACTTTCTCTCGCGACTACGTTCTTGACACCGCCCCGACCATCGAGGTTGGCTCTTTCGTGGGCGGGGACTTCACCAGCCTGGGCACCGACGACACCAGCTACTACACCGTACGGCGTGTGGGCACCGTGGTGCAGTGGTCGGCGGTCAGCGAGCCCATTGGTCTGGACACCCTCTCCAGCGTGGAGGTGAGGTTTGTCGGGCGCTCGACCCAAGCTGCGGTAGTCCAGGGTATCTATGTGTTCAACCCGGCCAACGGCGGCGACGGCTACCCCACCACTCCCAACCTCCAGACAACCTACACCACTGCCAACAGCGATGTACTGGCAAGCTTCTTCCTCAACGCCGCCGACCTGGCCTATGTCAACTCTCTTTTCCCCAAGGAGGTGCGTATACGCATCAAGGGCACGGGCACTACCACTAGCTGGGACCTGCAAGGTGACCTGCTTCTCTTCCGGTCGAAGCCGTGAGGATTGAAAGGGTGTTAGCTGTCATGTCCCCCTTCCCCCCTTGTGGGGGAAGGTCAGGATGGGGGGTATGACCCAAAACAGAGCTAAAGTACTGAGAAAGAATCTCACTAAGGCTGAACAGGCCTTATGGAAGCATCTTCGTCTGCGCCAGCTCGGTGGATACAAGTTTCGCCGACAGCAGCCCATCGGGCACTACATTGCTGACTTTGCCTGTTTTGAGGCCAAGCTGATTATTGAGCTGGACGGCGGGCACCACTCCCAACAAGCCACTGACGACGCAGAAAGGAGTGTCTGGCTGGAAGCGCAAGGGTTTCGCATATTGAGATTCTGGAACAATCAAGTCCTAGAGGAAATTGAGGCGGTTAAACAGGTCATAGTGGAAGCCTTGGAAGGTGAGGTTGATACCCCCTTTCCCCCTGATGGGAGAAGGCTGGGATAGGGGTGATACCCCTCACCTCAATCCTCTCCCACAAGGGGAGAGGAGGCCCAAATACCTACCCTTGTGAGTCTACAAGGGAGGAGGAATTCTCGGCAATGTATCGAGAGCGCTTCATGCACATGGTCTGGCGTATCCAGAGGCTGTTATCGCATCAGGTCCTGCGCCGCCAGGAGGGATTTGTCCTTCCGTGGGCCATCATAATAATCCTGCTGGGGGTCTTCATTGTGGTGCCTGTGATAACCATGGCGGGCAATGCCTTTCGGGGCCACAGCAGGCTCGAGGATCAGGTTCGCAGCTTCTACGCGGCGGATGCCGTTGTCCATGCGGTCATGTCGGACCTGGTTCGGGGGGCCGACGCCGCCCCGTTGCCTCCCAACACCTATACGGCTCCAATCATCGATTTTGGGGATATCATACCATTGATCGCCGTTCAGGTTCTTGAGTCCAGGACACTGGCCACGGTCAAGCCTGTAGACTACCTGGTTGCAGGCAACCCAGTGGTGCTGGTGGGGTTCAGCCCCGTCGGTAGCGGCCTTGACCTGGCCGAAGATGACGACAGCTACTACAAACTGACGGATGCTGGCACCCCCCCCTCTTTGAGATACGAGGTCACCAGCCAGGCGATCGAGTTTCCCACGGTGTCTTTTGGGGAGGTCCGAATTGTAGCCCAGTCCACCAAGTCTTACACCAAGGTGGAGGTGTTTGTCTACAACCCGAACGACCCCCTGCACACCCAGAGCGGTTACAATCCCATCCCCGACGTCACCGAGATCCTGGACCTGGCTACTACGGAAGAGACCATATCCGTATTCCTGGAGGACGCCGACGTTGCGTATCTCAACACCCTCCCCACCAAGACCCTCAAGATAAAGATAACAGCCACCAGGACCGGGGGGTTCAGGCTGGACACGGATAGGGTGACCTTTTCCATAGCAGGTACAGTGACCACGGACGAGAGGAGTGTCCTTGGTCAGCCGACCATCAGCACCGGAACTCTGATGTCCGGCTCCGGCAGCGACCTGGCGTCCGACGATGTGTCCTATGATAAGTTGAGCAGCTCGGGAGCCGTGATTCAGTTCGAAGCACTCAGCGATAGCTTCGTGTTTTCGGGTCTGGACTCGGTGGCCATTCCTTTCATCGCGCGGAGCAGCAAGGACGGTGTGGTGGTGGAGCTGTTCGTGTACAACCCCACCGACCCGGCCCACACCAGCGGCGGCTACAACCCGGAGCCCGACCTCTCAGCAACCATCTCCCTCAAGAATACCGACAAGGCGATGACTCTCTCCGTGTCTGAAACAGACGTTGCCTATCTGAACACCCTTTCGCCTATTTCTATGAGGCTCAAAATAAGGGTAACCTACACATCAGACTTTCAGCTGGAAGCGGACATGCTGGCTTTCATTGCCACCAGCAACAGCGCGCCGACGACGGTCACCAGGCAGATAAGCCAGCAGTACATAGACCCAGGGCTGAGGGACCCGACCATGGCTCAGATAGCCTCCCATGAGGGCTATGTGTTGAGAATCTACAACGTTCACCCCGGCCTGCTCAACGTGAACTGGGCGGCCCACGCCCCAGACTACAAACAGGCGGGAAAGTCGGTCCAGGTCTTTCGCGGTGTGGTCATCAGCTCCGGGGTTGTGGTGCCACCGGGGAGAACCACCAGCGCAGTTCCATCCCAGGGTAACGACCTCCTGGCGTCATCGTCGTCGCGCCCTGGGGAGGCTTTCGTGCGCACCGGCTATATCGACGTGGATATGGGCCTGTACACCATCGTGTTTTACAACGACTCCTCATCCACCTTGATTACCGACCCCTTTGCCGCCACAGGCAACCCACAGGACACCTGGATATACGTTCCTGCGTACAAGGACTACCTGGTAGACGTGCAGGTGGGGAACGTGGGGCTGAAGGCGGTGGTCCGCCAGAGTCCGGGTCCAACGGAGCCGCCCGCCTCCCCCTGGTCGCGTACCAATATCAGCTGGACCGAGAACCTGGTTTTCATCCAGTCCTGGGAGCCGTACGGGGTGGAGCACTAGACATCGAGCCTGCTGTACGGGCTAGTGTCCTGAATCAGAAGAAACGGGTATATTTCAAGCTGCCCTTCGACAAGCTCAGGGCGAGCGGTTTAGGTTTCCCCGTTCGTGGTGAGCTCCGACTCCGTGTGTTGCATCCCGAAGAAATCGGGACGGAGTCCGATGGAATCGGACCTTGCCGAAGCGATGGGGGGTATCTCAGGACACTGGTACGCCCGGAGGGATTCGAACCCACGACCCTCGGTTCCGAAGACCGATGCTCTATCCTCTGAGCTACGGGCGCACGGTGTAAAACAGGTCTAACCCGCATGATTATCTCACGTTTTGCCACTCCTTTGCCAACTCCTGGTGCCACCTGGCCCGTTGCTATTGGGTCTTGAGCAATTGCTAAATATCTACCCTCTCTCTAACTCCCCCCGTCAAAAGGGCTTTGCTCCAAAAGTAGTTCCTGGTTAACTCTCTCTGTCTTTCTGAGCGCAGCGAAGAATCTGCGGCAGTGCTGCTTCTCAAACGTCCTGGATTCTTCAATCGTCCCGACCCGTCGGGACTCCTCCAGAATGACATTTGGAACAAGCCCCCGTCAAAGGAGGGTACAATCCTTTCCCTCGATGTGGGAAGGTTAGAGCCTGCGCTGAGCTCCGACTCCATACGGAGTCCGATGGAATCGGACCTTGCCGAAGCGATGGGAGTGAACAAGGTTTGCGTTCTGCTCAAGGAACAGTAAACCCTTGTGCTGGTTGACAATGCCCAAAGGGGATAGATAATGTAACGAAGGTTCAGACACCGGTTCAAGCAGGTGTCGTAAGCGGGTTTGGCACCGACCATCAAGTAATAGCATCAGTGAAGGATCACATGTCTGGCGTAGTGAAACTTGGGCGATTGTTCGGGGTTGAGATAAGGGTACACTTCTCCTGGGTATTCGTTTTTCTCCTGGTGGCATGGTCACTGGCCACCAGGTATCTGCCCACCGAATACCCCGGATGGACGAAGAGCGCCTACTGGTGGGTTGGCAGTCTGTCCAGCCTGCTCCTTTTTGCGTCCGTTCTGGTTCACGAGCTGAGCCACTCATTGGTGGCCCAGGCTAAAGGGCGCAAGCTTCGTGGCATAACCCTCTTTTTCCTGGGAGGAGTGTCAGAGATCGAGGAGGAGTCTGCCAATCCGGGCGAGGAGTTCCTGGTCTCCGTGGTGGGGCCTGCCACCAGTTTTGTGCTGGCGGCGGTCTTCTGGGTCGTCTTCATCGCCGCTCCTCCCAGCAGCTCCAAGGTTCAGGCTGTTGCTGGATATCTGAGCTTCATCAACCTGGTACTGGGTGCGTTCAACTTGCTGCCCGCCTTCCCCCTGGATGGGGGAAGAGTGCTGCGAGCAGTTGTATGGAAGGTAACGGGCAGCTCCTCCAAGGCCAATGTGGTGGCCAGCACCACCGGGTCTTTGGCAGGATTCGCCTTCATCGCGCTGGGCATCTTCTTTGTTTTCGCTGCCAGCCTGATTAACGGGCTTTGGTTCATCTTTATAGGGTGGTTTATCCAGTCATCGGCGTCTTCCTTCGCCAGGCAGCAGGTTGTGTCCAGGGCTCTGTCGGGCAGAACGGTCCGGGATGCCATGGTGCAGGACCTCCCTGTGGTCGAGCCGGGCATCTCCATTCAGAGCCTCGTCGACGACCACATCACCCGGGACTTTCAGCCGACCTACATAGTGGCCCTGGGGGATACCTTCCACGGACTGGTGACTCTTTTCGATGTCAGGTCTGTGCCAGTACAGGAGAGGTCTCGGACGTGGGTCACCGCAATCATGAAGCGGGCCTCCGAGGTGATAATCGCCAAGCCTGACGAGCCGCTGGAGGAGGCGCTGGGTCGAATGCTGGCGCATAACATTCGCCAGCTAGTTGTGATGGAAGACGGTAGGGCAGTCGGCCTCCTCAGTCGGGGAGATGTGCTTCGGGTCCTGGAGATAGCCCAGGTGCTACCGAGGTGACGCCATTGCGGCTGCCACCCATGCAGCCTCCATACCCTTCGGCACCTGAATCTTGGTTTGGGCGCGTGCGCTGTATGCTGGGGAAGATGTCGAAGGCACACGGGGTCTTGATGGAGACGGCATGAGTTGGATGATATGTCGTAGCCAGACAGGTGGATGAACAGAGTGGAGCGAATACTGGGCGCTCTGAAGGAGTTTCACGAGGTGTTTGTGCCCCTTTTCGTGGCTATGGATCCCTTGGGGAGTTTACCGTTTCTGGTGACTCTGCTGAGCCCCATGACGCCAGCAAGACGCAAGAGGGTGATTCACGTGGCGTTGCTGACGGGACTGGTGCTGGGCCTCCTTTTCCTCGGCCTGGGCAGCGGTATCCTGTTACTGCTGCGCATTGAGGTTGCCCACTTCCTCGTGGCTGGTGGAGTTGTGCTGCTGGCCATGGCTCTCAAAGAGCTTCTCTCTGCCACTTCCCAGGCTCCTCTGGCTCCCAACGAGTTGGTTGCCATGGTGCCCATAGGCACTCCACTGCTGGTGGGGCCGGCAGCCATATCCATGCTTATTCTTCTCACTGGTCTGTATTCTGCATGGCTGGTGGTGGCTGGCTTCATTGCCAACATGGTTGTTGCCTGGGTCGTATTCAGACATTCACAGGGGATCGTGGCGTTTCTCGGTGAGGGAGGGTTACAGGCCTTTGCCAGGGTTGCATACCTGCTCCTCGCTGCCATTGCCGTTAAGCTCATGAGCCAGGGTATCCTGGACATACTGGCCGAGGGGACCAGCCTGTGACACCCCACAAGCTTCCTATACCCCTGCCAGGGGGGGTGTTTTACGGTTGGGTAATCGTCGCCACCGGATGGTCGGCCAATCTGGTGGCTTCAACCATGAATCCCGTGGTCTTTTCTGTCTTCATAGACCCCATGAGGAAGGAGCTAGACTTGAATCTGAGCGCCATGGCGTGGGCCATCAGCATCCGGATGCTGACCTCCGGGATGGTGGCGCCTTTCCTTGGACGCCTGATAGACATCTATGGGGCACGGTGGCTGGGATTCATCGGGGGGCTTTTGGATGGTGGTGTTCTGATAAGCCTGTACTTCGCCCACAGTGTCTGGCAGATTTACGCGCTGTTTGCTCTCAGCGGGTTCTCAGGTTTTGGCACCTTTGGGGGGCAGCTGCTCACCATAGTTCCTGTGGCTAACTGGTTTGTGGCCAAGCGAGGTCGAACTACCTCGATAGCCGCCACCGGTATGGGCACAGGGACGGCGATAAGCGTGCCCATAGCCCTGCTTCTCATCAACACCGTAGGATGGCGATGGGCATGGGTGGTTTTTGGCCTGGCAATATGGGCGGTTATCCTCCCTGGTTACGGACTTCTCATGCGCCGCCGGCCGGAGGACCTGGGCCTTCTTCCCGATGGTGCTACTCCCCAGAGCGGCCCCGTTTCTGAGGGCACTGCCGCCAAGCCTGCTGTGGTACAAGAGGAGGTGAACTGGACCCTGGGCCAGGCGGTGCGTACCCCGGTGCTGTGGTTTATCCTGCTGGCGCTGACCACGTACATGTTCGCCACCTCTGGTGTCCTCTTCCTTCGGGTTCCCTACTGGAATGAGATGGGCGTGTCTGCCCGAGCCATCGCCTTCGGGGTCGCCGCAGACCCCTTCACGGTTATCTTTGCCATGCTGTTCTTCGGCTTCCTGGCGGAGCGATACCCGGTCAGGTTCATGGCAGTGATCGGAGGTGTCTGGCGAGCACTCTCCATGGTCCCTCTCCTGGTAGGGAGCAGCCATGCTGCCCTTGTATTCTTCCATACCATTATCTGGGGGATAGGATCTGGGGCCTTCGCCTCTGCTCAGAATCTGCTCATTCCCACCTACTATGGCCGGGCAGCCCAGGGGGCCATCAGAGGTGTTTCATTGCCCTTGATGATCGCCGCGGGGGCCTTGGGGTCTCCCGCCGTGGCATACCTGGTAGACGCGGGTGTGAATGAGACCGTGGTCTGGCAGCTAGGCATGGGGCTGATGCTGTTTGCCGGCCTGATGTTTTTCTTCTTGAAGCCGCCTAAGCTGCCCAAAGAACTGGACACGCCGGAGGCTGAGGATGTCCCCAAGCAGGTTACGCAATAGCTCCTGCGTGGGCTGCTTGAGTGTTGAAACTGGGAGGGTCGGCGATGCCAGTATTGCAGCATCCCGGTTGAAGGGAAAAGCGGATGGCAAGAGGAGGCAAGTGGAGACCGTGTGCTGTCTGCAAACTCAGTCTCCAGCATGACTCAGACGTGAGAGATGGCAAGCTCACCGTTGAGCAGTTTGTGGAGGAGCTTAAAGGGCGACTCATTAGAGACCGTGAGTATATTGACACATCGCCGCTTCTCAAGCGTCGCAGGATCGAGATTCGATATCATTGCCTGTCTTGCAAGATGGTATGGGGCATAGTGACCATTGATGACATCGGCTCAACGGTATTCTGGCATCCATTGTCACCTTCAGATTAGGACACTACTTGAGGGTCTCCGCAGAATGTGGCGATGGACGGCACAAGGCCCAAACAGGGGATTGACCACCGCTGCCAGGGGCAATATAGTGGCGAGGACAGTCGAGGTGGGAAATCCCAAGTAGGACTATCGGGTATTACGAACTAGACTGGAGGTGAAGGATGAAAACGCTGGTTATGGGCGGCACTAGGTTCAATGGTCTGCACCTGGTTCAGGAGTTAGTGCGCTGTGGACACAACGTCACCATACTCAATCGGGGTGTCACCGAGGCCCCGGTTCCGAAAGAGGTGCGTCGCCTCTACTCTGATAGAAAGGACCCTAAGCGCCTCAAGGAGGTGCTGGGGCCTGAGGAGTTCGACGTGATTTTCGACATAAGCGCCTACGTGCTGGAGGATGTGCAGAGCATGGTGGATATCTTCCAGGGACGGGCCGGCCACTACATCTTCGCCAGCTCCACCGTGGTCTCTGCTGCCACCAATATCCTTCCCATCACCGAGGACTTTCCTGTAGACAGCACTCCACGCCAGTCCGACTACGGCCGCAACAAGCTCATCTGTGAAGCGTACCTGATGAATGTCTACCGGCAGCGCCATTTCCCAATCACGGTGGCCCGCTTCTCCATGGTCTTTGGGCCGGATAATGGGATCCTTGACCGGGAGCAGAGGATGTTCGTGCGCCTGTTGAACGGTCGCAAGGTTCTGATACCGGGCCGGGGCACCACCTTGAGCCAGATTGGGCACGTGGATGACGAGGCCAGGGCGCTACGCATGATGGCCCTCAATCCCCGGACCTACGGACAGATTTACAACGTCACCGGCAAGGACTACTTCAGCGACGAGGGGTATGTGGACACCTGTGCCAGGGCAGTGGGAGTGGAGGCCCAGAAGCTCTTTGTGCCGGCGGAGATAATGGATGAGGTCGCTGCCAAGATGCATCGGCCGCTCATCCAGCGGCTGGCCCCGTACATCCATCGCTGGGACGAGAGCACTGTATTCAGCATTCAGAAGCTGTGCGACCACCTGGGCTACGAACCATTCTACACCTTTGAGACGGCGGTGCAGCAGACCTATGAGTGGTTCATGTCCCAGGGCCTGGACAAACGGCGCGAGTACGATTTTGCCGAAGAGGACGCGCTGATAGGCCGCATCGGCTGATTCCACGCTTTGCATCCCCCTCTTTGACTCTCCCCCGTCAAGCGGGGGAGAGAAATCCCTTCCCCCGCTCGCGGGGGAAGGGCAGAGCCTGCACTGAGCTCGCCGAAGTGATGGGGGAAATCCCTCTGTCCCTGGAGTGTTCACACAGACTCTAGGACTTTGAAAGCACATCCTATGGGAGAGGGGGACACAGAGGTGAGGGTTCTCCGATAGCCTCTACACGCCTGCGAACGCTGGCATCAGGGCTGGAGCGGGCACAGGAGGCTCACCCTTGATGCTCTCCACAAGCCTGTAGGCCCGGGTCACCGTACTCTCCGAACCCTCCAGAGCTAGAATGACGCATCCCTCGCTGCCACCTATGCCTCCAGAGGCAACGTGGGTGGCACTAACGCCGGTAAGGGCTGCCAGGGCCTGGATCTCCGTCACCACCAGGGAGTTCACTACGGGAATGAAGCCCACCATTGCACCCATTGTGCGCTTGAACAGGCGGTTGCCGCACTTGGAGGAGGCTTCGATGACGGAGGGTATCAACCTCTCCAGGCTGACGGGTTGGATAAGGTACGACCCACGAGAGCTAAGGAGCGGCCATATAGAGCCTATGGTCCCGCCGGAGTCGCTCTGCACAAGAATCCCCGCATTGCCCATGGGGTCGATGGCGTTGGCCCCCTTTACGGAAACATCGGTGGCGCTGAACTCCTTCAGCGCTGTTTCCGCGGACACCTCCGCCAGCTTGCCATCACGGAACACCCACGGCCCCAGGCGTCCCTCAGGGACGGTGATGGCCAGCCTTCCGTCGGCGATGATACCCGCCGCGCAGTTCTCTTTGGATAGCGTGGTGCTGAGCAGCTCCTCTGCGATATAGGATGGCGTCACCCCCCGAGATACAACAAACAGGCCCCTGCGCAGAACACCCCGTACCTCTGGCAATGCCAGCACCCCCTTTGCTATGAGCCGCTTGGACTCTGAAGGCGTGAGCACAACCAGGGCATGGGTACGTTGGTCCCTGTTTTCCGCAAGCTTCTCCTGGAATGAGGTAGTATCGTAAAACATCGGCATCTCCTTTGGCGTATGGATGACTCCCATTCTAGCAGGGATGGAACCTTGCTGCCAACACCTGACATGCGTGCTCTTTCAGGAAATTGGGTCTCTGGCGCGGGCGTCCCGTAGCCAGGTGCTGGCGGGCGCGCTATACTTCTCGTATACCCAGTTGAGATACCAGGAGGAGTCATGGCTGAGCAGAAGATACGCGTGGGAATCATCGGAGCCAACGTCAGCAACGGATGGGGCCCCAGGGCCCATCTCCCTGCGCTCTTGGCCCTGCCCGAGTTCGAGCTGGCTGCTGTGTGTACATCCCGTCCGGAGACGGCCGCGGCCTCCAAGCAAAAGTTTGGGGCGCGATTGGCCTTTCACGACTACCACGAGATGGTAAGGCGTCCTGATATAGACGTGGTGTCGGTGGTGGTGCGGGTTCCTTACCACTACGAGATGACCATGGCTGCCCTCAACGCGGGGAAGCACGTCTTCACCGAGTGGCCCCTGGGGGCGAATCTGGCCCAGGCCGAGGAGATGGCGAACCTGGCCCGGGCCAAGGGTGTGCGCACCATGGCGGGAATGCAGAGGCGGTGCGCTCCTATCTACCTGCGGCTCAAGGAGCTGATCGAGGAGGGTTACATCGGTGAGGTGGTGTCATGCCACCTGAGCCAGATGGGTACTGGAGGAGCATCACGTACCTCCGACCGGACATGGATGGCTGATGTGACCAAAGGGGCAAACACCATGACCATCTCCTTCGGCCACCTCATAGATGTTCTCAGCATGTGCGTGGGTGAGCTGAAGGATGTGTCAGCAGTGGTGAGCACCCAGGTGTCCCGCTGGTTCGAGACCGACACCAATCGCTACGTGGAGGTGACCTCCCCAGACAACATCCTGGTCAGCGGCAAGCTGGCCAGCGGCGCTGTGGTGTCGGCTCACGTGGCCTCTCAGCCATCTTACGGCAGCGGCCAACGCCTGGAAATTTACGGCCGAGAGGGGACGCTGGTGGTGGAAGGGAACGATAGTCGCTTGCTAGGGGGCAAGGTAGGTGACGCTTCCCTTCGGGATCTGCCGATCCCTGAGCGGCTCACCTGGGTCTCCAATAGCGTGCCTCAAGGCCCGCCCTTTAACGTTGCCCAGATGTACCGCCGGTTTGGAGAGGCCATCCGCTCCGGTCAGCGGGCTGAGCCTGACTTTGACACCGCCGTGGTGCGGCACAGGCTGCTCGACGCCATTCAAAGGGCGTCCGACCAGGGGATGAGCGTGCGGCTCGACTGAGGGTTATGAGGGAATTGTCATTGCGAGCCCCGATTCCATCGGGACGTGGCAATGGTTCGGCGGGTCCGATTTCATCGGACTCCGTATGGAACGGAGTGGAATCGGAGCTCACCACGGCGTCTGGGGTGGGGCTCTCTCCTATGCCGAGCTCGGGGTTGTTTCACAAGCTCTTAGGGCCGCGAGATGCGGCGGCTATCTTGCTGAAAGCGCTGATTATGGCTTCAAGTACCGGTTGAAGAAGTCTACAGCTCGTTGGCCGTACTCCTCGGGTGCCACCTCCACACCCTCGGCGTGGCCCGACCCTGGGATGAGCCACAGCTCCTCCTTGGGCTCTTGGGCCGCGGCGTAGAGGGCCTGCGCATCTTCTGAGTCGATGGTCGTGTCATCTTGGCCGTGGATGATGAACACCGGCCGGGGGCTGATAAGGCCCACAGACGCTTCGGGCACCACCTGGTCGGCGTTGATGCCCAGGCGTTTCTCGATGATGAACACGGTGATGGGGGCGAAGGGGAAGGCGGGCAGGTCAATGAAGTGCTCGAAGCTGCTGGCGATGGCGCTATCCACGCTCTTGAAGGAGGACTCGGAGACCACTGCCTTTAGCTCCGGAGTTTCCGCGGCCGCCATGATGGCAGTGGCCGCCCCCATGGAGACCCCCAGCACTCCCAGGTCATCGCCGTCCACGTCCGGGCGGGTCTTGAGGTACTGGACCGCGCCCTGGACGTCGCCCCGCTCATAGTATCCCAGGGTGACGGCATCGCCCGCGCTCTGCCCACGGCTGCGGAAGTCGAAGAGGAGCACGGAGTAGCCAGCTTCGTGAAGGAAGCTGGCGTGGGGGAGCATCTTGTCCCTTATGTCGGTGAAGCCGTGGAGGAGGATTATGGTCTTGGGACTCTCCCCGGGGATGAACCAGCCCGCAAGGGGGGTGCCATCCCTGCTCGGGAAGCTCACCTCCTCCAGGGCCGCTTCCAGGTTGGGGTAGTCTGCCAGTTGGGGTAGGTTGTCGGTCAGGGATGGGTGAATGCCACGCTCGGAGCCGACCCATCCCACGCCTGCCAGCACCAGCACGCTGAGAATTGCGGAGGTGACCAGGTACCCGGTGGTGAGGGCGCGAAAGCGGGGCCAGGGCCGCCACACGCGGGCCAGGAAGACCAGGGGGGCTGGGATGAAGAGCCAGAGGGCGCCCAGGTAGATGATGGAGTCGGCCGCGGTGGCGGTGATGCCGTGGACGGCGGCCACCACGCCGAAGAACGCCACGCCCAAGAGAGTGACCAGGGTTTTCTTCATGCCGTGTATTGTAATACGAACACGGCTTTGCCCACAAATGGGGTGACCTTCCGCCTTGGCAAGAGGGTGTTTGCAAAGTCCAGGTGAACTTCTTATATCGTGCTGAGGAGCCTGTTCGCAATGCTCAGGGTAAACTCCGCGACGAAGCATCTGGGGAGGGGTCACTCCCCACCACCCCAGATT
>JACQTZ010000028.1 GCA_016210515.1 Chloroflexota bacterium | reverse complement strand
GTACTGGGGTGTGCCCCACTTGGCCTGGTACCCAGGATGGCTCATCAAGAACCCTACCCAGTCCGCAGCCTGGTCTGGCCGCACTGTCGCAGATGGCACCGGTGTTGAAGTAGCCGCCACCGTGGCCGTGGCCGTCGGCTCCCCAGGCAGCAACGTCGCCGTGGGCACCGAGGACGTTGCAGTGGGAGCCACCGTGGTGGCCGTGGGCACAGCAACAGTGGCCGTAGGCCGGGTGGTAGCTGTAGGTGGAGTGGTGGGCGTCGCAGCCTCCTCCCCTCCACACGCCAGGGCTACCACCAGCATGGTCATGGCGAGAACCGCAATGAGAGGCCGCCAATGATATGCTTTCCGTAAGCTCATGTATCCTCCCAAGAGTGTATTAGATTACACCCTATCACAGCACGGTGTACCCGTCAATACCAGCCCCTATCAGATGGCACACTACTCCACACGTATCGGACACTGCCCCAAACGAGATGAGGGTGTCCCGACATGTCGGGACACCCTCATCTAATACCTTCGCTGTCTTCTACACGCTCTGGTCTACTTGGCTAGCCATATGTACTCCGTGAGGCGCTGCTGGCCGTATGTACCTAGACCGTAATAGTGGACGCCTTTCAACTCCTGCCGGTTGGCCCATGCGCTGTTCATGAGTCCCAGTTGGATATTGTTCGTCCGCTCATTGACCATGTACAGCTCCAACGTCCGCACCAACTCCCGGCGTCGCGCGTCGTCCCGGCTGGTCTCCAGTTCATCTATCATGGCGTCTATCCTCGCATCCTCCTCTGGCGGTGAAATGCCCAGCCCTTTCCACCCGGTCTGTCTGCAAAGCTCGTGAACGCGCTTTTTGCTGTGGTTGTAATAGCTGTACGCGTCGCTCGGGTCTTTGATGATGTTTTGACTGTAGGTTGGATTGGCTTCCGCCCTTATGGTATAGAGACATTGGGTCTGGACATCCCCGTAGGTGTCCACGTACTTCACGTCGAACTCCAGCCCGAGAGTCTTCTTAAAGTAGTCTATGCTCCAGAGGCTGGTCTCACGGCGGCTCACCAGTTGAATTATGTATTGCTCTAGTCTGGGACGGATCCCTTTGCCAAAGGTCTCGTCCAGCAGTCGGTTGGCCTCCGCTATGTCCTCGTCCTTCTTGTCCTGGCGCCATCCCGGGAACTTGCTGTACTCCTCATAGGAAATGCCCCATCCACCGTCAGGGTGTAACCCGTACACAGGAGTCGACATTTTTACTGCGCCCGCGGTCATAAACGCGTGCCAGGCATCCCGGTTCGCGGCAAGCTGGAGTGCCCACCGCACGTTCCAGTTGTCAAAGGGCGGCTTCATGGGATTCAGCAAGAGATGTGAAATATGGTTATACCTCACGATATGCAACTCTATCTTATCACTGTAGCTCTGCTGCACCTGGATGACCTGGGCCTTGGTTATTCCACTGCTCCCATGGCCAGCCTGGTGCACCTTCCCCGTCACCAGGGACGCAAACTTGGTGTTGTAATCCTGGATGGCGTAGAACTCGAAACCGTCCGCGAAGGGCGCACCCTTCTTGAAGTAGTTGGTGTTCTTCTTCACCTTCATCACCGACTGGGAGTCAGCATAGGTGGGTATCCACGGCCCCGTCCCGTGGTTAATCATGTAACCTTCCGCGTTGGCTGTAGACTGTATCCCGGGATACGCCTTGTCCATCCACTCCCGGTACTCCTTGTTCCAAAGGGGAAAGATCCCTATGGCCATCCGGCCCAGGGTGGTGTGAGTGAAGTACTTGAAGTTCAGAACCGCCGTGTACCCCTGGAGGCCATCAGGACAGGTGACGTTGTCCAGGTGACCCAGGTAGTTCCTCATACCCTGCGCAGTGGAGGCGTAGACAAAACTTGGCGGATTGGCAAACCATTCCGCGCTGGCCTTCACATCCTCGCAGGTCAGCTCCGCACCATAGCTCTCCGCAGGAGCTCCCTTGGTCTGGCCCCAGCCCTCGGACTGGAACTTGACCCCTTTCCTCAGCCTGAAGGTGAAGGTCTTGCCGTCCGCAGATACCTCATAGCTTTCACACAGGTCACAGCCAAGCACCTGGTCCATCTCTAACCAGGGGTCCATCATGAGAAGAGCGTTGTATTGCGCATACTGCCACTTGCTGAAAGCGCCCCAGCCCGTACTAACGTCGAACCGGGTGGCTACGCGCGGGTCCGCCATCTTGATAGTCCCGCCGTACTTGGGTGCGCCCCACTTGGCCTGATACCCAGGATGGCTCATCAAAAACCCTACCCAGTCCGCAGCCTGGTCAGGCCGCACTGTGGCAGACGGCACCGGTGTAGACGTAGCTGCCATTGTGGCCGTAGCCGTGGGCTCCCCAGGCAGCAACGTGGCCGTGGGCACCGAGGACGTGGCAGTGGGAGCCACCGTGGTGGCCGTGGGCACAGCAACGGTGGCCGTGGGCCGGGTGGTGGCTGTCGGTGGAGTGGTGGGAGTCGCAGCCTCCTCCCCCCCACATGCCAAGGCCACAACCAGCATGGTCATGGCAAGAACCGCAACAAGAGGCTTGTAACGGTACACATTCCTTAGCCGCATGGCTCCCTCCACTTCCTTCGGAACAGGATACCTGCCTTATATCTCACAATATCGTGTTTGTCAATAGCATATCAGCAGCAATTTCCCCTCGATACATTACCCCCATCGACCACTACTTCTGTCCTCTATGGACGCTACAAAACTCGTACCCTTGCTGCCTAGGAACCTGGGGTTACTTCGCCAGCTGCGTCCTTGCTCCGATCAATGGGGTATGCTAGGATGTGGTCTGTTTTGGGACAGCCTGCCAGTGTACGTGGCGCATTCGTCTAGTGGCCCAGGACGTCGCCCTCTCAAGGCGGAGATCACGGGTTCGACTCCCGTATGCGCCACAACCCTCCGCTCAGCTATTGAGCACTGAGTGGTTACCTATCCCCGGGGCTGGGATGCCCTGACACGTAGCGTCCCAGGGGAGTCCCGCCCAGGACGTGCAGGTGGCCGTGGGGCTGGCTTTGCATCGCCTGATGGCCGAAATTCGAAAGAAGACGGAACCCCTCGGGGCAGTGCTCTTTCCCCATCTGAACGGCCACATGGGCAATTCGAGCGATGACGGGGTCCTGCCACATCTCCTCCTGGGACATGTGTCTTTTGGGCATCACCAAGAGCATCACGGGCACCCACCGCAGCCGGTTTTGTATGACTATGACGTCGTCGTCCTGATAGACCACCCTGGCAGGGGTCTCATTGGCCGCTATTCGGCAGAACTCGCAGTCGCTGCCCGTATCCTCGATGGAATAGGGCTGATGTTCCGAAGGAGTACTCATTACTTAAACCAAACAGGATTCAATGGCTTAGGGTAGGTCTCGCCTGCCCCTGCCCTGATACCGGTAGTCCGGCGCGTCAATAGGCACGACGTTTACTACAGCAACATCCTGCAGCCGAGAGATGATGGGGTCTTTGCTCTTCTCTTCATCGATCATCTCCAACGCGGTAATGACAGTGGGTAAGCGAGCATCGTGGCGATGAACCAGAATCTGGTACAGCTTCTCCCTGGCCCAGGGAGTGACATGACGCATGTCGAAATCGAAGTCCTCCAGGACAAGGAGGTCGGCGTTACGCACCTGCTCAAAGAGCCTATAGTAGCTCACGGTGCTGTCTGGACTGAACGCGTCCCTCAAACGGTCCAGCAGGTCGGCCACCAGGAAGTAGCGTACATCCTTGCCGAGTTTGAGGCTCTCATTGGCAATGGCCACCGACAGGTGAGTTTTGCCACAGCCTCTTGACCCGTACAATACCAGCCAGCCATCGGGGTCCCTCGCAAAGTTTATGGCCATCTGAAGTGCAGCCTCCAGGCTTTGCCTCTGGGGGCGGCTGGCTTTGTTGCCTCTCACATCGAAGCTCTCAAAGGTCATGCGGCGGCGTAGCTCCGGCTCCACCATGCCCCACTGGCCCAATGGCCCCTCAGCACTCTTTGTGCCGAGGGAGCATATGGTGACCAGCTCAGTATCCCCCAGGCGAGTCTGCCAGTGGGGGTCTAGCTCCTCCAGGGGAAGGCTCATGGTTATCACCGTCGGCATCTGGGCGGTATAGCGATGGTTAAGAATCTGGTACAGCTTCTCCTGTGCCCAGGGGGTGCTGCTGTGACCTCCCAGGTCGTCCAGGACCAGAAAGGGAGTATTGCGCACCTGCTCGAAGAACTGGTCGTAGGAAACCTCGCTAGAGGGGGTGAATGTGGAGCGAAGGTGGTCCAGCAGGTCGGGGACAAAGACGAAGAAGACGGGCTGCCCGCGCTCTACCACCCGGTTGGCGATGGCCGCGGCCAGGTGTGTCTTTCCACAGCCGCTAGGCCCGGTGAAAACAAGCCAGCCCCTGGGGTTTTCGGCAAAGGCCAAGGCCCGCTCATACGCCTGGTGAAATAGCTCACGTCCCTCCGCATCTGCGCTACGCCCCTCCGGCCTAGTGGCCTGGAAGCTTAAACGAGTGAGAGGGCCCATGTTGCTGTATCGCTGCAGGCGGGCCAGGCGGGAGGGGTCTTCGTCGCGCTGCTGGCACCGGCAGGGAATGACCTTCCCAAAGTAGGGATGGCCCACGGGCACCTCCACCCGAACCCAGCCAAAGTCGCCGCAGATGGGACAAGCGGGAGTGTTCTGGGCCTCTTCCTCGCTATCGTCAGGGCCGGGGTAGGCCGTGCCGCCTGATCCACTCCCTGGCGTCAACCTTTTTAGAATGTCTCCCAGGCTCTCCATGGTCTCTTCCTTCCGTCGTCCACCCTTTCAGGATGGCTTCTATGTAACGCCAACTGCGCTTGTTGTGCACCACCGCCTCTCGGAAAGCTTCCTCAATCCACTCCTGGGGATAGCTCTTCTCCGCCTCCTTCAGCTCTTCAGCCATGATATGGCCGATGACGCCGATGTTCTCCTCGTACAGGGAGAAGATGTTGGGCCTGGACACCTGGAGGGGCTGGAGGTTCCCGGCCACAGGAAGGGCCGCGTCCAGGGTATCAGCCTCCAGGTGTTGGGCGGCACGGCGGCCTTCCTGGGTGTTTGGCATGTAGACATCAACCACGCCCTGGCCCTCCTCCAAGCGCAGGTGGATGAGCACGCCAAGCCGTTCAGCTTTTCCAAGGGTATTCTCCAGAGTAGCACTAACGGATGAGCCGCCGACCGATAAGGCCCTGGCCAGGGTTCGGTCCGCCATCAACTCGTCCCGGGTCAGAAACCTGGGAAACCCTTTCTTCTGGTAGTGGAGCCATAGTATCCGCAGAAGGCACTTGAGCACCAGCAGGTCGTCGATCTCCTCCAGCAGTGGCCCGAAGAGAAGGTTGGGCACAGGAGTGAACCTGGAGTTGTCCGGAAATCCCTGGGGGGAGTTCATCACAGCTCTCGTGAGGTCGGGAGGTCCTCAAAGCGGGCCATAGGGCCGTTGAATCGCAGGTTGATAGTATCCAGGGGGCCATGCCGATGCTTGGCAACAATGAGGTCGGCCAGGCCCCCGGGGTACTCCTCGTCTGGATTCTGGCGCTCCCACTCCTCCCTGGTGAGACGCTGATCCTCTCGGTAGATGAACATGACCACGTCGGCATCCTGCTCAATGCTCCCGCTCTCTCGCAGGTCTGAAAGCTGGGGCTTGTGAGAGGGGCGTCCCTCCACGGCCCGGCTCAGCTGAGACAGCGCCAGCAGCGGTATATTGAGGTCCCGAGCGATGCCCTTCAGGGAGCGGGTGATCTCCCCTACCTCCTGGACCCTGTTCTCTCGCCTGCCAGTTCCCTGAATAAGCTGAAGGTAGTCTACGATGGCCAGGTCCAGCTTCCTCTCCATGTGAAGACGGCGAGCCTTGCTTCGTATCTCAACGATGCTCTGAAGGGGCGTATCATCTATGTAGATGGGCAGCTCAGAGAGGGTGCCGGCGGCGTTCACAATGCGGCGCTCGGCCGCGTCGCCATAGAGCCGCTGGCGCACGGCGCGCAGGTCTACGTTGGCCTCACTGGACAGAAAGCGGTGGCCTATCTGCTCTCGGCTCATCTCCAGGCTGAAGATACCTACACAGGCTCCCTGTCCGGCGGCGTGGCGAGCTATGTTGAGGGCCAGGGTGCTCTTGCCAACGGAGGGCCCAGAGGCCAGCACTATCATATCCGAGCGCTGAAGGCCTCCCAAAAGCTGGTCCAGGTCTACGAAAGAGGTGTATACGGGAGTCTCTCTCCGCTCCAGAGGGCTTTCCAGCCTGGCGCTCTCCTCCAGGTACTGGTCCAGCACGTCGCGGATGGCCACGAAGTCCCTGGTCTCCTGGCCGCTACGGATACGAAACAGCAGGTCTTCGGCCTGGGAAAGCGCCCGGTCCACATCCCCTCCGCCATCGTAACCCAGGGAAGCGATCTCCCCTGCCGCGCCGATCAGGCGGCGCAGGGTATGGGTCCTGCTGACGATTCGAGCGTAGTGCTCAACGTGAGCCGAGGTTGGGACGGAGCTTACCAGGTGGCCCAGGTAGGATGGGCCTCCCACCTCTTGCAACCGCTCCAGCATGGCCAAACGATGGCCCACGGTGACCGGGTTGATGGCCTCATTGCTGTCCCAGAGGGAGAGACAGGCCTCGTAGCACCACCTGTTCTTCTCCACGTAGAAGTCCTCCGGCTGCAAGAGGGCCGATACCGTGAGGATGGCGTTGCCATCTATGAGGAGAGACCCTATGACCGACTCCTCAGCCCTTTCATCGTGAGGGGGAAGTTTCTCTACGTACATCCTACTCTTGTTCTTGCAAAGGCTCCACGACCAAGTTAACAGTAGCTGTAAGCTCTGGAAGCAGTCTCACCTTTGCCTGGAAGCTACCCAGGTCATGGATATCGTCCACCTGCACATCCCGACGGTCGAACTCCGCGTCCATGAGTGTGGAGAGCTCCTGGGCCACCATGGCGTTGGTGACGGCTCCATAGAGCCTGCCATTGGGGCCGCAGCGTGCCTTCAGGACGACGCTGGCGCTCTCCAGTCGCTGCGCCATGGCCTGTGCGCCCTCTTTCAGCTTGGACTGACGCTCCAGGCCAGCCCGACGGATGGACTCCAAACGCGCCATCTCCTGGGGGGTGGCAGCGACGGCTAGCCGCTTGGGCAGCAGGTAGTTCCTGGCATACCCAGTCTTGACCTCTTTGACATCTCCTGTTCTGGCAACGTTGGGTATGTCCTCTAAGAAAATCACTCGCATGAAAACCACCTCTATTCAGAGTATTTGTTCTATTATAACGAGCGGATGTGATTTTGGGAAGGGGTATCTCCAAGAACCTCATCGGCCCAGAGGATAGCACAGGCTCAAGGGCAGCGGGTCAAGGGATTGGGGGGCTACTTTGGGGTGATTTTGTCCCGCCAGGTCCATTTTCCAAGAGGGGCTGACCGACACGCCGCCGGTGGATCTCCACCCCTGCGCCTTCTACCACGGCCCCTTTTATGGGCACATGGGGCTTGGTCACTCGAACCCGGACGCCATCCAAGGGAAAGGCCTGGAGAAGCTTCTGGGCTACCCCCTCTGCCACGCTCTCCAGGAGGTCACGGCTGGGCCCCTCCACCACCTCTTTCACCGCCTGGTATACCTGGGAGTAGTCCACCGTATCCTTGATATCGTCGGACGACCCGGAAATCCTCAGGTTCGCCTCCATCTCCAGGTCCACCACAAAGGGCTGCCCCATCATCTTCTCAGGGGGAGTCACCCCGTGGTATCCGTAGAAGACCATTCCTTTAAGGATTATGTGATCGCTCATCAATGCAATGCTCCAAGACCCCTGCATCTCCGTGTTTTCGGGAACCGAGACAGGACATCTCAAGAGGTCTGCACCAGCTTCCCGCCGCTAAGAGCGCTGGGGCAAAGTACGCAATCACGCGTCCTGGTCAGTATACCACCTTTGAGACATGCGGACCCGTGGAGCAAACCATGATAAAAACAGCGGAGCCGCACCTTCTTGCATCCAAGATGCTGGCTCCGCTTACCGTCAGCCCCGCCTTCTCGCCTGGCTTCCGGCTACTCTTCTTCCTCGGAACTCACCTCTGCTCCTCCGACCCGTTTCAGGGAAGAGCGTTCTCCCCCAGGTATCCGGGTGGGAAGACGGTCGTCATCCCAGTAAGACGTGGACTCCAGATAGTTCTTGAACTCCCTGGTCTCACCACACTGCCGACACTTTCCTGTGCTGGTCGGCCCCGAGGGAAGGTCTATGACCCAGTAATGAACACATTGGGGGTTTTCCTGGGGCTCGGTCTCCGGCAGAGACTGCAAAGTTGCATTAACCATGGTAAGCCCTCCTCTCCACCTGAGCTGAATCATAGATAGTATAATTACATCATTAGATGTTTGTCAAGGTGGTTATGCTTTCAGTGTCTTTTTGCATGTTAAGCTCCCTAATTGACACCCACGGCAATTCGAGCTAACCTGCACATTAGAGTTTATTTGCTAGTTTGGATGCACGGAAAGGACTGACAACCCATGCTAGGAACCCGCCTTCAAATCCTGATGACCCTCCAGAGAAAAGGGCGAGACACGGTGGAAAGCCTATCCCACTCTCTGGGACTGGCCCCCGCCACCATCCGCCGTCACATGGACATACTTCAGAGGGACCACCTGGTGGCCTTTCAGGAGGTCAAGAGGCCCACGGGCCGCCCGGAGTACTCCTTCTTCCTTACCGAAGCCGGCCACGAGGAGCTGCCCAAGAACTACGGCAAACTGCTGGACTCCCTGTTCCAGGCAATCGTGTCTCTACAAAAGGAGGACGTGGAAGGGCAGGACGGCAAAGGGCTTGTTGAGATCGTTCTTGCCCGTATCGCCCAGAGAATAGCCGAGCGGGCACCGGTGTCACCAGACGACGACCTGAACAGGCGCGCCACTACTCTGGCCACGGTGCTGGAACAGGAGCAGTTCATACCGCTGGTTGAACAAAGGGGCGACAGCGTACACATAGAGCTTTTCAACTGCCCCTTCCGCAGCGTAGCCCTGGAACACAAGTTCCTCTGCGCCTTTGACTCCCATCTCCTGTCGCAAATCCTGGGCACCCACGTCTCCATGAAGAAGTGCGTGGTATGGGGTGACTCCAGCTGCGTCTACGTGACACCTGAACCCAAGGGCACACCCCAGGTATAAGGTATAATCGTAGGGTGTCCAGCGCCTCAAATGTGGTCTTGCAGATCCAGGGCCTTACCAAGCTCTATCGCAAGGTGGTAGGAGTCAAGGACCTGCACCTGGCGGTCCGACAGGGGGAAATCTTCGGGTTTCTGGGCCCCAACGGCTCCGGCAAGACCACCACCATCCGCTTGCTTACCGGTTTTCTCCATCCCACCAGTGGCAGCGCTACCATCCTGGGAATGGACGTATGGCGGGACTCCCACCGCCTCAAACGAGAGATGGGGTTCCTCCCCGACGTTCCCTCCATGTACGAGAATCTTCGGGGTAACGAGCTGCTGGACCTCCTGGGCCGCCTGCAAAGAAAAGAGCCCCTGCTAAGGGATAAACTGTGCGACGAACTGGGGCTGAGCACGCAAGACCTGGCCCGCCCAGTGCGGGAGTTCTCCCGGGGCATGAAGCAGAAGCTGGCCCTGGTGCAGGCCCTACAGCATGATCCCGCCTTCATTGTGCTAGATGAGCCTACCGAGGGGCTAGACCCCCTGGTGCAGCAGTCCCTGTTCCACATTCTCCAGGAGCTCCAGAGGAGGGGGCACACCATCTTCATGTCCTCCCACGTACTGCCCGAGGTGGAGCGCCTCTGTCAACGGGTGGGCATCATCCGCCGAGGTGTTCTGGTAGCCGTCGAGGATGTAGAGGAGCTGCGCCACCGCAGCATACGCTACATGGAGGTGGAGATGAAGGCCGATGGGGCCGTCATCTCCCCTTCCCTGCCGGGGGTGGTATCGGTGGAGCAAAGAGGCAGACGCTTCAGAATCGGCGTCAAGGGCAATGGAGTACCCTTGCTGCGAGAGCTGGACAGGCTGGGGATGGAGGAACTGGTGTACGAGCAGGCCCGCCTGGAGGATATCTTCTTGAGCTACTATAGGGAATAGGGAGGGGTATGCTTCTGATCCTGAGAACGACTCTCAGGGGGCATAAGGCAGCCCTGGTTCTGATGGGACTGGCGCTCATGGCGCTGGGCGTCCTCGTTCCCTCTACTTTCACCTCTTTTGGCCCCGGCGGAGAGGAGTTCATCCGCCAGCTTCCCAGGGGCATTCAGGCCTTCCTCAAGACCCAGGGGGAGCTTCTTCCAGCCCTGGGCCCAGAGGGATACCTGGCTGTAGGATACCGCCACCCCATATACATCGTCATACCAGCCGCCTTTTCCATCGCCGCCGCCTCCGCCCTGGCCAGGGAGATAGAGAAGGGAACCGTGTTCCTGCTGCTGGCAAGGCCCCTGCCCAGGTTTCATCTGGTGCTAGCCAAGGGGGCAGGTCTGCTGCTGGGACTTGCTGCCCTGGTGGGGATGGCTCTGGCGGGCACGGCCCTGGGAGTCGCCATCAGCGACCTGGACCAGCCGGTCAGGCTGAGCCGCTTCTTCCTGGTCTCTTGCAACGCCTTCCTGCTGTTCCTGTCTATTGGCGGATATGCATTCCTCATCTCTGCCCTATCCAGGGAAGGCTCCAGGGCCATCGTCTTGGCTACGGGCCTGACCGTGGCCTTCTTCTTCGAGGACTTCGTCGCGGACCTGTGGGAGCCCCTGGAGTTCCTGGGGCCCTGGAGCATCTTCCACTACTACAATCCCACGTCTATTGTCCAGCAAGGCGCGATGCCCTGGAACCACGCGCTGGTGCTGCTGGGGGTAGCGTCCGGTGGATACGCGGCAGCGATAGCGGTCTTTCAGCGCAGGGACATCCCCTGACCAGGAAGAGGAGCCTAATACCCAGTTCCTTCCGTAAACCAGCGTACACAGGGAGCGGCTTACTCCCGCTTACACTGAACCCGACCGCCCTGGAGAGTTAGCAAACCCAGGACATTCCTCCTGTAGGGGTAGGGGACACAACGCAAGCGGTTACCGGACGGAAGGGCTTAGGCGGCCAGGTCTAAGACCCCCACCAGTGTGAGCAGGCCGATGACAAGCACGACGGCGCCGCTGGCCATGGTAACCAGTCCTACGAACTGCTTGGGTGGGGCAAGAGGCGGCCGCATGATGACGACCAGGTAGGTTGTTGCCGCCACCACCGCCAGCAAGAGGGTGACCGCGCCAGCAGCGTAGCTGATGGCTGCGGGGTCGGTCCAGTCGCCAATGATAAAGTAGACGCCCAGGAAGAGGGAGACCGCCGCCACGCCCAGGGCATGGCGACCCACCATCCGCTCGTCATAGCCCCACAGGTAGGCACCAGCCACCACGGCACCGGCAACCGCCCAGACCAACATTAGGGTTACTATGGCTGCTTCGGAGGCTTGAGTGTACATCGGCACAGGCTGGACAAGCACCAGTGTTAGCAGGACAACCGCCACAAGTGCTCCGGCCATCCCCACCGCCTTGGCACCGACCCGCTCCAGCAAATAGTCGGAGTAGGCCATCGTGAGCATCCCCACAACTACAAAGAATACGGCCTCCATCCTTACCTCCTTTTTTCGGGCCTTTTTACACCACGTCGGTATCTTACTCTTCTGTCATGCACCGACCCTCTCCCAATCGGCGTAACAATAGCTTGCTGCCGCGTCGTAATCGTATGGCGCTTCCCCGCAGAAAGTCAATGGATTTCGGCGTCAAGAAAGGGCACATCCTCACCTGTAATGGGATTGGCATTCAAGGATTGCTGTGGCCCCTCTAACAGGGTGCTGAAAAACCCCTTCGACCATCCCCCTGACCCCCTTCCCTTCGGCAAGCTCAGGGCAAGCTCTAGTCAGGAAGGGGGACGGAACTATATCTGAGGGACACCCTCAGACTCCCGATAAAGGGGCTTCGCCCCTCTGCACACCCCATATTTCCGCAGCCTGCTAAAGGCTGAAGGAAGCTGTTCAACAAACTCAGTGGGAGGGTTCCCACCAGGCCATGGCCGACCGCATACCATCGGGCCAGTGATACTGGCCGTCCCTAAAGGTCAGGCGCTGGGCCAGCACTTCCCGTATCATGTCGTCGTATTCGGTGGTATTTCTTATTCTAAGGTGGCGCCGTGCTCTTAGAAATGCGCCATCCAGACTGTCATCGGTCCAGCATCGCACGTAGGGCTCTATAACCACATTGGCGTAGATGCCCATCTGATACAGCACGTTATAGCCTACCAAGAAGTTAGGGCTATCGTGGGGCTGGCCGTAGATACGCCGGCATAGCTCTCTTATGACGCCGTCGTGGCTGGGCATCCGCATGGACATGTAGCAGGTCTGACGAGCGTTCCGTTCCATCTTGCGCACGAATCCCACCAGGTCCTGGCTGCCGTACATAGCGTGGGAGCAAAAGGCCACGTCGTGAGGTTCCACCTCCACATCCTCCCACCTGACATCCACCAGGTGGATGTTGGTCAGTCCATCCGCGGCTGCATTCTTGAGCAGAAAGGCAGCCATGCTGGGCGAAGGCTCCACCGCTGTGACGCTATAGCCCGATTTGGCCAGAGGGATGGCGAAGTGTCCTGTGCCCGCGCCTATGTCCAACACGGTATCCCCTGGACGTAGCCTGTCCAGCACAAAGTTCAGAAGGGTATCGGGGTGCTCCTCTTCCTTACGTTTTACTGCTGCGTCGAAGTGGGCGGCCCTGCCTTCACGCCGGCGCTCGGCTTCGGGGTCGCTCGCTGCTTCTGGCCGGCGATTGCGCACAATCAACTCTCGCCACAGCTCTGCCCAGTCTGGCTCGTTCATCTTTTCGGCAAACATGACGCCCTCCGTATGGGAGCAAGCAGTCCTTCCTTAATATAGAACCGACTCGTAGTCTTGTCCATCTGCGACCCGAATTCCCCATGCCCTTTCATGGTCACCATAAAAAGAACCCCGACCAGGTCGGGGTTCTTTGCTTTCTCTTGCAGCAATCGCTAAGGAGGCGTCAAGATTGCTTCTTCTCAAAGTCCTCCAGATCCAGGCCACCGATGAACTCCTTGAAGGCAGACAGGCGCTTCAGGTCATCTTCGGTCATCTTGGCCGCTGCTTTCTCCTCGGGCTCGCCACCTATTATGGGCTTGCCTGTCTCTTTATCCAGGGCGACGCCGGCCTTCTCCATCACCGCGTCCTCCACATATATGGGGACTTTGACTCGCACCGCCAGGGCGATGGCATCGCTGGGGCGGGAGTCCACTTCAAAGTTGCTGCCGTTCACCCGGATGGCTATCTTTGCATAGAAGGTGTCGTTCAGGAGGTCGGAGACCACGATGTGGGACACCGAGCCTCCCAGAGTGGTGATAACCAGGTTCAACAGGTCGTGGGTAAGGGGACGAGGCACAGCCACATCTTGAAGCTTCACGGCAATGGAGTCGGCCTCAGCGGGGCCAATCCATATGGGAAGGTACAAATCCGAGGACTTCTCCTTCAAGATGACCACCCGCTGGTAGTTCATCAGGCTCACCCGGATGCTATCTATCACCACTTCTTGCATCTAGGAACTCTCCTTCTCAATCACCACTGGTTCAATTCTACGGCCACGTCAGCGAGCATGTCAACGGCTCTTTGAGCGTGCAGACGCCGACTTGGGTTTTCGATTACCTTGACTTTGGAATGCAGGCCAATCAATAATGGCCCAGCCTTCAGCCGATCCTGGTGTAGCCTGGAGTAAACTCTTGCGCCCATTCCTGGTGCTGCTAACGTTGCTGCTTGTATTGGTGGGGTGCACCCAGTCCCGCCCCACTGCCACGCCAACCCTCACTCTACCAACCGCCACGGCCACTTCCACACCCACCTTCGTCCCCACCGAGGCAACAGCTTCGCCGCTGGCCCCCGTATTTGATCGGATACTGAGAAGAGTCACCGCAATCCGGAGGCTGGAGCCCCTGGAACCGATTGTGCCCAGATTCATGACCAGGGAGCAGCTTACAACCAGGCTCCGAGAAGACCTGGATAAGGACCGAGGCGATATCCTGAACAGCCAGGAGCTGCTGAGAATTTTGGGCCTAATCCCCCAGGATGCAGACCTGTACCAGATGCTGCTGGCACTGTACACCGAGCAGGTGGTGGGTTTCTACGACACGGAGACCGAAGAGCTGTACCTTATCACGGGCAAGGAGACGCTGACGCCTTCCGACGAGATAACTCTGGCCCACGAGTACACCCACGCCCTCCAGCAGCAGCACTTTGACATCCACGCCCTGACTCAAGGGGTGGAGGCCGACTCCGAGGCTGACTCGGCTCTGAGCGCGCTGATAGAGGGGGACGCCTCCGCCGTCCAGTTGGAGTACATGTCCTCCTACCTCACCTCCAAGCAACGGCAAGAGGTCCTGAACGCCAGCGGAGATACTCCCACCTTCGATGCCTCGCCCTACATCCTCCGGCAGAGCCTTCTCTTTCCCTACAGCCAGGGGGAGGTCCTGGTGGGCACTCTTCTGCTTTCAGGTAACTGGAGCGCCGTTGACAAAGCCTACCTCAGTGCTCCGGTCTCCACAGAGCAGGTGCTACACCCTGAGAAGTACCTGGAAGGAGAGATGCCCGTACCTGTATCCCTTCCGGATGTGGCTACGTCCCTGGGTCTGGGATGGGAGTCGCTTTACGAGGATGTGATGGGGGAGTTCTTCTTGAGAACCTACCTGGAGACCCGGACCAGAGCAGACCTTGCCTCCAGGTCTGCCGCGGGCTGGGGAGGCGATCGGTTTAACCTGATGGGAGGCCCTCAACAAGAGCGGGCACTGGTGGCCCTGCTGGCGTGGGACAGCAGGAGGGACGCCCAGGAGTTCTTCGATGTCCTGCGCTCCACCGCAACAGCCTCGGGGAAAGAGTACCTGGCCATCCGGAAAGACCGGGTGCTGTGGGTCCTGTCCAACAGCAGCGCTACGATAGAGGCGGTCATATCCGTGTTTCAGGGCTTTTAGGAGCCAACCCAATCAAGTCGTTTACCGCCCTATCATCGCGGCGATTTTCGGAACAAACTACGCGTTGTTATCAATTTGCCTGGCTAAAGGCTTGATTTTCTTATGGGCAAATGTATACTACAGTTAGCGAGTCGATATGGTACAGATCAACTCTCCTTTTAGATATGCGGGGGGCAAGTTCTACGCACGCAAGCTTATCATGGAATGCTTGCCGCCGCACCGGTACTATGCAGAGCCTTTAGCCGGCGGAGCATCGCTCTTTTTTGCGAAGCCGAAGGTGGCCAAGAATTGGCTGAATGATATCGATGAGGAATTGACGAATTGTCTCACCATGATGAGAGACCATGCACAAGACGTAATAGAAACACTTAAAGGTGAGAAAGCTACCAAGGACAGACACACCTACTACAAAAGCGAATTTCAACCTAGAACAGACCTAGAAAGAGCGGTTAGATGGTTCTATCTAAACCGCACTTCCTATTCGGGCATTATGAATTTGCAAAATTGCTTCTGGGGATATGGCGACCAATACAGCATGCGCCCAGAGAACTGGCCAAGGAATATTGCGCGAACATCAGCAAAACTGCAGGGTGTCAAGCTAACTTCCGTTGATTTTGAAGAGGTTATCGAGGAAGTTGAGGATGGAACTTTCCTCTTTGTTGACCCCCCTTAGTTGACCCCCCTTATTTCAATCGCGACCAAGACAAGTTCTACACGCATTCATTCACAAGGGAAGACCACCGAAGACTATGTGAAGTCCTCAAGAAGAATAGCAAGAGGTTAAAGTTCTTGCTCACTTACGATAACAATCCTGAGATTAAGGAACTCTATGAGTGGGTGGATGCGGTGCTCGATAAAGAGTGGAATTACACGGTCAACAGAACAGACGACCAGAAGAACGGGACTGACCGCAAAGGTACCAGGTATAAAGGTAAGGAGTTGTTCATCCTAAACTACAATCCCACGCAATTGCCTCTGTCGCTCCAGTTATGAACTGATGAAACTCCTAAAGACACCTACACACACCCCTCTACGGCCACCCACGGCTGAACTGGTTCGTTAGTTGCGCCGTCGAAGTGGATTACTGGATAGTTGGGAATAAAACCACAGTCAGTCTTATTAGTGCATCGCCTTCTCGTACAGACCACCCCTGTTTCCGACCTCGCCGCTAAGTCTTGCGTTCTTGCAACGTAGATACTGCGAAATACAGATCCCTTCAGGTCTTCATCGCTCCAAGCTTTAAGCTTCTGTAGAAAGTCGTTTTCCTTTTCTGTAGGCCTACATTCATACAATCCGGTCGTACTGTCTGTTCTATAGAAAGCGTTTCCAATTGTAGTTACTACAATGTCGAAATCTGCTGGCACATACTGGTCGTTGTGGATGGATAGCGACTCTTCACTTACTCCTAGCTTAGGAGCTAGTTCTTTTACCTTGGCAGTGCCGAGTGTACGACTTCGCATACACTTCACGCGAATTTCACTGTCACCATCACTACGTAGTCGATATCCTTCCTTATCTGCCAATTTACATTCAACGCGTATTACCTTCCCCGTGCGTTTGTGAAAAACTCTGATGTCAGTGTCATGGAAGCTTATTTCGTCGAGTATCGCGGCTTTACTGACTCTCCACTCATTATCAGGAAGGTAATCTTGCAAGACTGTCAGCACCGTGTATTCAAACCCTTTACCCCGGATCATGGGTGTTACTTTGGGCTCGTAGAGAATCTCCGCAAGATACTCAATCGGTATATTGTATCTCTGGCAATATTCCTCTAGCTTCCTCTGCCAATCGGTGCTCATTCTCTAGAAGTCCTTAAAGAAATCACCTATGCTCAACTCGAGGGCTTTACATATCTTCTCTATGTTTTCCAACGTGATGTTTTTTTCCGCCCGTTCTATCATCCCTATATAGGTTCTATGAACACCGGCACGTGCGGCTAATCCCTCTTGCGACATACCCAACTTCCTGCGTTCAGCCCGCACCTTGTTGCCAAACCTAACCAAAGGACTTGCTTCCATCAGAGACCCTGCCAGAACTATACCTCTGCGCTAACTATAGTTCTACATACTATGATTAGCAGCGTACCGTCCAAAATCGATTCAACGGTTGGGCGCTATTCCTATTCGTTACTCCACTACGAATACAGAAGGACTCCTTGGAGGGAATTGTGGACAGCCCCCTGCGCCGACTGGTATAATCTGCCCGCACCTACCACGGAGGTATGGAACTTTTGGCCAAAAGCAACCCTACCAAAACTACTCTGTCCGTAAGCGAAGAGACCTCTGCACTGAGTTCTTCCAGGGCCGCGTACCCGGCCGAGCACCTATCCCTGGAGGAACTGAAGAGCACCGCACGGCAACTGCGACGGGATATAGTAAGCATGATAGCCGAGGCGGGAAGCGGCCACCCCGGAGGGTCCCTTTCGGCGGTGGAGATACTGACGACGCTATATTTGAAGGTGATGCGCCACAACCCCTCCAATCCCCACTGGGCAGACAGAGACCGCTTCATCCTAAGCAAGGCCCATGCCTGCCCCGTTCTTTACGTAGTGCTGGCCCACTGCGGCTACTTCCCCAGAGAGGAGCTGTGGAGCTTCCGCAAAATCGACTGTCTCCTTCAGGGCCACGCCCACATAATGACCCCGGGTGTGGAGATGTCCGGCGGCTCCCTGGGTCAGGGTCTCTCCTTCGGCGTCGGCACCGCACTGGCGGCGCGTCTCGATGGTCGAAGCTCCAGGGTATACGTGCTCCTGGGAGACGGAGAGTGCGACGAGGGCCAGGTATGGGAAGCGGCCATGGCTGCTCCCCATTACAAGCTAGACAACCTGGTAGCCATTGTAGACCGCAACCGCATCCAGAACGACCGCTTCACCAGCGAGGTCATGGCCCTGGAGCCCCTGGCTGAGAAGTGGCGCTCCTTCCGCTGGCACACCATAGAGATAGACGGCCACAGCATCCCCCAGGTGCTGGCAGCCCTGGAAGAGGCCAAGACCGTCAAGGGCAAGCCTACGGTCATCATTGCGGCCACGGTGAAGGGGAAGGGCGTCAGCTTTATGGAGAACAACCCCGAGTTCCACGGCAGAGCGCCCAGCAAAGAGCAGCTTGAGCAGGCCCTCAAAGAGCTGGCTGACTAGCCTCCTTACCAGTTATTGAGATATCATATAAGAGTGCAGGGGGCACAGATCCCGCCGAGGGTATAGGGGACTCACCGGATTTCGTTGGATAGCATCAAACAATGACCACGACCGCCTCAACAAGAGAGACCTACGGTAAGACCCTCCTGGAGCTTGGGAGGGAGAACCCGGACATAGTGGTTCTGGGGGGAGACCTCAACAGGTCGACCTTTGTACACCTCTTTGCACAGGAGTTCCCTCAGCGCTTCTTCGACCTGGGGCCGGCAGAGCAGAACATAATGAGCATCGCCGCGGGGCTGGCCAGCTCCGGCAAGACAGCCTTCGCCAGCACCTTCGCCGTCTTCGGCAGCAGCCGTCCCTACGACCAGATACGCATCGGCATCTCCCAGCCCCACCTCAACGTGAAGATTGTGGTAACCCACGCGGGCATCACCGTCGGAGACGACGGCATGTCGGCCCAGGCCATCGAAGACCTGGCCCTCATGTGCGCCCTGCCTGGCTTCACCGTCATCGTCCCCGCGGATGCCCCCGAGACGGCCAACGCGGTGCGAGAGGCGGCCCGCACCTACGGCCCCTTCTACATCCGCCTCTCCAGGTCTGCCACCCCCGTGGTGCACCAGAACGACTACTCCTTCAGAGTCGGCAAGGCAGAGCTAATGCGCGAGGGTAGGGACGCCACCATTGTGGCCTGTGGCATCATGGTGAAGGCCGCCCTGGACGCCGCCGAAAGCCTGGCCCAGGAAGGCATCCGTTGCCGCGTCCTCAATATGGCCACCCTGCAACCCGCGGACGCGGAGGCCATCGCCACTGCGGCTCGGGAGACCGGTGCCCTGGTCACCGCGGAAGAGCACCTGCGCCACGGCGGCCTGGGGAGCATCGTCGCCCAGGTAATGGGAGAGAAGCGTCCCGTGCCCCTGGAGATGGTGGCCCTGGAAGGCTATGCCGAGTCTGGGACTCCCGAGCTTCTCCTGGAGAAGTACGGCCTGACCCCCGAAAATGTAACAGCAGCGGTACGGAGGGCTGTTGGCCGCAAGACCCGCTCATCTGGTAACGGCAGGCCTTCCTTCCGGCGCAGGTAAAACCTGGACAGGCATGGCACAGCCCAATATCCACCAAGCAGACCCCGGCCACACGGGTAGCCAAACCAGAGCCAAGGTAGCCGTCGTCTACACTCGCCCGGAGACGGTACTGGAGGACATAGGCAGGGCCATGCGCCTGGCGGACTACCAGGCCCATCTTCCGTCGGGCATTCCCACACTCCTGAAGATAAACATCTCCTGGCAGTACTACTATCCCGCGTGCTCCACGTCTCCCTGGCAGCTTGAAGGCGTGATCAAGACCCTGCAAGAAGATGGCTATAGCGACCTCATCGCCGCCCACAACGGCACCGTCGTCGTGGACTCCTTCGAGGGCGAGGTGCGCAACAAGCAGAAGCCGGTGCAGGACAAGTACAGCATCCCCAGCGTCCACCTAGACGTGCCCCCCAACAGGTGGATTCCCTTCCAGCCCAGGGGGGAGATGATGGTGCTGGACAAGATTTTCCCCGAGGGGCTCACCATCCCGGAAATATTTCCAGGAAAGAACGTGGTCCATCTGCCCACCATGAAGACCCATGTCTTCACCACTATGACCGGGGCCATGAAAAACGCCTTTGGAGGCTTGCTGAACCGCAAGCGCCACTGGACTCACTCGGTGATCCACGAGACCCTGGTAGACCTGCTCACCATCCAGAAGGAGATCCACCCCGGCATCTTTGCCGTGATGGACGGGACCTTCGCCGGGGACGGCCCGGGGCCGCGAGCAATGCGGTGGCACGAGAAGAATGTCTTTCTGGCCAGCGCCGACCAGGTGGCCATTGACGCTGTGGCTGCCAAGCTTATGGGCTTCGACCCCATGTCCATCAAGTTCATACGGCTGGCCCACGAGAGGGGTCTGGGCTGCGGCGACCCCTCTCAGATAGAGGTGGCGGGTGAAGACATATCCGGGGTCAACTGGCGGTTTGAGGGAACCAAGAACACCTTTGCCAGCCGGGGCCAGAAGCTCATCTACTGGGGGCCTCTGAAGCCCGTGGAAAAGCTACTTCTGAGGAGCCCCATAGCCCCCTGGTCTTTCCTGGCCTCCAACCTGTACCATAACGCCTACTGGCTCCGCTTCATCGGCAACCGCCGGATAAAGGCAGCCATGAAAACAGGATGGGGCCAGCTCTTCCAGCAGTACTAGGAACTGTTGCAAAACGGGGTTTTGCAACAGTTCCTAACAGGGCTCGCCTTGGGAACCCTCGGCACTTGGCCTTGAGCACTCCTCGAGCCCTATAATAAGGCAATCACTGGGGAGGCAACCATATGGCAGACTCACGCAGGGATGGCTACAGACGCAGGTTCGCAAGGCGAATAGCGGGACACCTTAGAGGAACTATGCTTGCAGGACTGCTCCTGCTGTTCCCGATAGTCATCACCTATGCGCTGCTAAGATTGGTCTTCAATACCATAGACGGCTTGCTCCAACCGCTCATCAAAGAAGCCTCTGGCTGGCAAGTGCCCGGCCTTGGGGTGCTCGTTCTGATAGTTCTAATATACCTGGTAGGCCTGGTGGGAGCCAACTTCCTGGGACGCCGCATGTTCGACCTGGGAAGGGCCACGCTGCTACGAATCCCCGTCATAGGCACCGTGTACTCCTCCGCCAAACAGCTAATCGACGCGCTGTTCGGAACCGGACCTTCTAACATCAGACAGGTAGTGATGATCGAGTATCCCAGGAAAGACACATGGACCATAGGCTTTCTTACAGCCAGCATCTACGACACTGAAGGCAATCCCCTGTCTGTTGTCTATATTCCAACGGCGCCGACACCTCAATCGGGATGGATTGCCATTGTTCCCGAGAGGGATGTCCACTATACAGACCTTTCTGTCGCGGCTGCCATGCGCCTTGTGCTATCCGGCGGCATCATTGCCCCGCCCATAATAAGGATTGGCCACACCCCCTGATTGTTGATATACCCAAACCAACAAGATGTCACCCCTTCGGCAAGCCCAGGGCAGGCTCTGAGTGCAACGAAGTATGACAGTACGGCTAGAGTTTAGTTCTCGATTCGTGGCTCAGTAATGTCCTACCTAGAGTCATGTAGGAGTTTTCTCTAAGCCGACTGGAGGGCCACGCGAAACCAGGATAGTAGAAGCCTACGCATCACATCCTGAAGGGGGCCAGCCGTGTTCACCCGCAGGTGCCGGCTCGCGGATACCTCCCCTATCGGCTCCCACTCCTCTCTCTGCCGAGGAAACAGCTCCCATCGCCCATCTGAGACGGAGCCTTCCTGCTTCTGACGCTCATCCAGGCGACGGCGCACCTCGTCTTCAGCCAGGAGACACTCAATCGCCCACACCTCTACCCCCATTCCCTGGGCCAGAGCCACCGCCAGGGCCCGCTCCTTGGCCCTGCGAAAAGTGGCGTCCAGCACCACAGAGTGGCCCCTTTGCAGCTCCCCTCTGGCTCTCTTGAGCATGGCATCATACGTGCGACGGGAGAACGCAGGCGAGTAGATTCCCTGGCCGTAGGACTCGAAGCGCCGCTCTATGGGGGCGATGCCTGCCAGTTCCTTCCTAGTGATGTCCGATGAAATGTAGACCAGGCCCCACCGACGCGCCAGTTCCTGGGCTATGGTGGACTTGCCCGTCCCAGAAAGTCCCGCCACGAGAACAAGAGTGGGAGAAGCAGGAATCCCGATGTAGGAGTGGGCCAGCCTGAAGTAGGCCTGGGCCAGGGAGGTGATATCTCTGTGCTCCTCCTCGGACAGGGCGGTGTCCTCCAGGCGAAAACAGGTCACCTTGCCACGCACGTAGGCTCGGTAGGCCTTGTAAAAGTCCATCAACTCCAGGACACCTGGGTCTCCCGAAGCCTGAACGTAGGTCTCAATGAACAGGTCTGCCAGGTCGCGGCGGCCGTGGAAGTCCAGGTCCATGGCCAGGAAGGCGATGTCGGCGGCCACGTCCGAGTATCGGAACCGCTCGTTGAACTCGATACAGTCGATTATGCTGATGCCGTCCTCCAGGAAAATCTGGGCGGTATGCAGGTCTCCGTGGCAGTCCCGGACTCGCTGTTCCGCGGCCCGGCGGCGAAACAGCCCCTCCTTGGCATCCAGAAAAGCCTTGCTGTAGGCCTCCAGGTTATCGAAGACATCCCGAGAGAGGCACTCCCCGACGTATCGCTGTGTCTGGACGAAGTTCTCCTCCACGTCCTGGCGCACGGCTTCGACTCCCCCCAGCGCGATGATTTTGTCGCAGGTCTCGGCATCGGCGTGGAAGCGGGCAATCTTCTCCGCCAGCCGTTGGATGTCGTTCGTGGTGACCTGGCCTTGGGACAAGAGGTGGGCCATCAGCCGGTCCGCAGGCAGGCGGCACATTTTGACGGCATACTCCACCGTCTCCCCCAGGCCTTCGATGGCGAACTGGCCCTGGTAGGAGCGTATCTCGACTACCCCCAGGTAGACCTCTGGCGAGAGGCGTCTGTTCAGGTCTACCTCCCGCTGGCAATCGTCTCGGCGCTGCTCAAGGGTTGTGAAGTCCAGGAACCCGAAGTTGACGGGCTTCCTTATCTTGTAAACATGACGGTCTGTGAACAGGAGGTAGGAGATATGGGTCTCGGCCAACTCCACGGAGATGACCTCCTCGGGATATGCCAGGGGCTGCAAGAGCGCCTGGATCATGGAGGGGAGATGGAGCATGGTGCCTCAGGCTTCCTTTGCTTCTCCATTGACCGGGCGAACAACCAGGACTGGGCTTTCGCAGTACCGCACCACCCGACCAGCAACGCTGCCCAGGACCCAGCGACCTACGCCGGAACGCCCATGAGTGGTCATGGCCACCAGGCCGCCTTTTATCCCCTGCGCCAGGTCCAGTATGGAACCCGCCTGATGACCGTGCAGCAGATGGACCTCTACCAAGGGTAGCCCCTGGCCGCGCATCTCCTGGGCTTTTTCGTGCAGGTACTCCATGGCCCTGGCGTTGGCTACCTTGCTGAACTCCTCGTAGTAGGGGCCTTCGTATACCTTGGTCAGCGTTGGCCCTGGCTCCACTTCGTAGTGGTACTCCAAGAAGCGGTGGTACTCCTCCCTGGAGGGTGTCACCCGCACCAGCACCACCTTGGGGTGAAGGCCCTGGACAAGAGTCACCACGTGGGGGAGAATCTGCTCCGCTTCCGGCGACCCATCCAGGGGCACGACCACCGTGGTGAGACTCCCGCCCTGGGCAACCGCGAGGTCTTCCTGGGAACGGACCAGGAGCAGAGGGATTGTGGTGGAGCGAAGCACCTTGTCCGCCACACTCCCCAGCACCCAGCGAGCGCCGCCAGAGCGTCCCTGGGTGGTCATTGCGATAAGGGCACCTGGCTCTCTTTGCGCCTCGGCAACGATTTGAGGGGCCGGCTCCCCTTCCTGAGTCTCGCAGGTCACCGATAGGCCGTGGTTTCTCAGGGACGTCGCTATCTTGTCCAGATACTCCTGGCCCATAGCGTGCATACCGGTTACCAGCCGCTCCAGGTCCAGTCCATGCCTGGGATCCATCAGCTCAGGGCTCATCGGCTCAATGATGCGAATCAGCTCTATGGGTATCCGTAGCCCCTTGGCTAGCAGGCGGGCGTAGGGCAGCGCCTGCTCCGCCACCTCAGAGCTGTCCAGGGGAACAAGTATTCGTGTGTACATCTGCTACCTCTTTCCTTTTTACTCTACACGCGAGACGCCGCCCTCCCAATCGGAGTGAGAGACCGTGAATACCGTTCAACACCCTCTCTATGTCATAATAAACCAATCATGGTATCCAAAACCAGGGCTGATACTGCCAGGGCCACGCAGCTGGTAAAAGCCTGCGCACGAGAGTTGGGCTTCGATCTGGTGGGCATAACCTCTGCCGACCCCTTCTCTGAAAAGGAAGAGACCACGTTGAAAAGGGTGCGCGACGGTCTCATGGAAGGCCTACCCTGGTTCCACCAAGCCAGGGTGAGGCGCGGCTGCCGTCCCCAGGACATCCTGCCCGGCGCCCGCTCCATCATCGCCGTGGCCATGAGCTACCTGGCGGAGGATACATCGCCTCACGGCAACGCCCTGCGGGGCAAGGTGGCCCGCTATGCCTGGGGACTGGACTACCACCAGGTCATGGAGAAGCGGCTCAGGCTCCTTGTCCGGGGGCTATCCGAGCGCCTGGGACACGCCATTCAGGCCAGGGTGTACGTGGACACCGGCTCCATGCTGGACCGCGCCGTGGCCGAGAGGGCAGGCATAGGCTGGTATGGCAAGAGCACCAACATCCTCACCCGCAGCCACGGCTCCTGGGTCTTCCTGGGCCAGGTGGTCACAGACCTGGAGCTGGAGCCAGACGAACCCCTCAAGCAGAGCTGCGGCCAGTGCACCCTGTGCATCGACCAGTGCCCCACGGGAGCCATCATAGCTCCCTACGTCGTGGACAACGCCCTGTGCATCTCCTACCTCACCATCGAGAACCGCGGGCCGATACCCCGGCACCTGCGACCCCTGGTGGGCGGCTGGGTCTTCGGCTGCGACGTCTGCCAGGAGGTGTGCCCCGTAAACCGCAAGGCACAGCCCACACGAGAGCCTGCCTTTCAGATGGGAGACCACAGCTTCACCTCCCTGGAGCTTCTACCCCTGCTGAAGATGACGGAGGAAGAGTTCAGGGAGAGGTTCCGCCACAGCCCCGTCAAACGGGCCAAACGGGTGGGGCTGCTGCGCAACGCGTGCGTGGCCCTGGGCAACACTGGCGATGCCAGGGCCGTACCATCCTTGGTCGAGGCGCTACACCACGAAGAGCCGCTGGTGCGGGGGCACGCGGCCTGGGCACTGGGCAGGATTGGCGGGCCAGATGCGAAGGACGCGATGGAGAAGGCACTGGCTACAGAGGGAGACGAGGGGTAAGAGAGGGGAGTTGCGCTAACCGTGAGTCACTTCTGATATGATGCCGCCAAGGCAGATTCGATGGGAGAGATCAGAATGCCAAGTATAAGACTACGTGAGTATACCTTCATTGCACGGGATTGTATTTCCCGAAATGTCCGTACCTCTTACTGTTAACCCTACCAGATAGCGTGCCGAACATGGGCTGTTCGTCATTCCTGTGATTGCGCCTAAAGACGTAGGAGTCTAAATACCCCTGTAGATACTTTGGGCTGACCGCATGGTTCACCCCGTCTATCCCCCGCTTCACGTTGCTCCAAAGTCCCTCTACGTTGTTCACATGAGCATTGCCAGCTACGTACTGCTTGGCTGAGTGCTG
>JACQTZ010000026.1 GCA_016210515.1 Chloroflexota bacterium | reverse complement strand
CTCGCTCTCCACCGCGGCCACGCTGAGGTTGCGCACCCTGGGGAGGGTCTGGGCAAGCTGGGTCAGCTCGTGGTAGTGGGTGGCGAAGAGGGTCTTGCAGCCCAGCCGAGGGCTGTTGTGGATGTACTCCGCGGTGGCGCGGGCGATGGCCAGGCCATCGTAGGTGCTGGTGCCCCGGCCTATCTCGTCCAAGATGACCAGGGAGCGGGGCGTGGCGTGGTGGAGGATGCTGGCCGTCTCCACCATCTCCACCATGAAGGTGGACTGGCCGGTGGAGAGGTCGTCCTGGAGGCCGATGCGGGTGAAGACGCGGTCCACCAGGCCGATGGTGGCGGAGGCGGCAGGGACGAAGCTGCCTATCTGGGCCATGAGGACGATGAGGGCGACCTGCCGTATGTGGGTGGACTTGCCGGACATGTTGGGGCCGGTGAGGATGACGATCTGGGCGTCGTGGTTGCTCAGGTGGGTGTCGTTGGGGACGAAGGAGCCGGGGGGCAGTGTCCTCTCCACGACGGGGTGTCGTCCCTCCTTGATTTCGATGGTGTCTTCCAGGGTGAGTTGGGGGCGCACGTAGCCGTAGCGGGAGGCACCCTGGGCCAGGGCGGTAAAGACGTCGATGTGGGCGACGGCGGCCGCGGTGGAGGCGATGGCCTGGCTGTACTCGGCTATCTGGGTGCACACCTGCCGGAAGAGGGTCGCTTCCAGCTCCTCCATGCGCTCCTGGGCGTTGAGGAGCATGGACTCGTACTCCTTTAGCTCCGGAGTGATGAACCGCTCGCCGCCCACCAGGGTCTGGCGACGGGTGTAGTCTGAAGGCACTTGCGACAGGTGGGGATTGCTGACCTCGATGTAGTAGCCAAAGACCCGGTTGTAGCCGACCCTGAGGGACTTGATGCCGGTGCGCTCTCGCTCGGTACGCTCCAGGCTGGCGATGTACTCCCTGCCGTTCCGGGAGGCGGTTTTTAGCTCGTCCAGCTCAGGCGAGAAGCCCTGGCGAATGATTGAGCCCTCGGCGGAGATTGCGCCGGGCGAGCCTTCCAATGCTTGCTCTACCAGGGAGGCCACGGAGCCGCAGGGGTCGAGGCCACGTCCCAGCCAGGAAGGGAAGCTGTCGGCGCTATCCAGCAAGGCTTTCAGGCGGGCAACGGCCTCCAGGCCACCTTTGAGGGATACCACCTCCCTGGGGATAGCCACCCCCGTGGCGATGCGATTCAGGAGCCTCTCCAGGTCTGGTATGGGTTTGAGGGCAGCCAGGACCTCTTCGCGGGTAATCTGGTGGGTGTAGAGGGCCTGCACCGCGTCCTGGCGGCGCTCCAGTTCGGCCAGGTCGAGGAGGGGCTGGCTGAGCCACTTTCGCAGAAGCCGTCCGCCCATGGGAGTACTGGTCAAATCCAGGGTGGAGAGAAGGGAGTGGGAGGCATCGCCCCACCTGCCTGCCTGGAACAACTCCAGGTTGCGGCGGGTCTGGTGGTCGAGGAGCATGAAGGCCCTGGGCGAGTAGGTGTGAAGCCCCTGAAGGCGCTCCAGGGCTGGTTTTTGGGTCTTGCGCAGGTAGGCGATGATGGCTCCGGCGGCGGCTGTGGCCAGGGGCATTGCGTGGCAGCCATAGGCTTCAAGAGTAGTCACGCCAAAGTGCTCCTGGAGCGCTATAGCCGCCTGGGCGGGGCGAAAGTGCTCTTCTTCCAGGGGGGTGACCAGGGACACAGATATGGACGAAGGGAGGGAATAGCCCTCAGGAAGAAGCACCTCGGAGGCGCCCAGGCGCTCCAGCTCCAGGGGCAGGTCATCCACGGGGAGCTGGGTAGTGGCGAACTCGCTGGTGGTTATGTCAACGTACGCGAGGCCGGCTTCCTGGTCTTGCACTACGACCGCGGCCAGGTAGTTGTTGGTATTTTGCTCCAAGAGGGCAGGCTCCGTCAGGGTGCCTGGGGTCACGACTCTGACTACCTGTCGCTCCACCAGGCCTCGGGCTGAGGTATCCCCTACTTGCTCGCAGATGGCCACCTTGTAGCCACGCTTCACCAGGCGGGCCAGGTAGCCGTCCAGGGCGTGGTAGGGTATGCCCGCCAGTGGTACTGACTGTCCTTTGCCCATCTCCCTGGAGGTGAGGGCGATCTCCAGCTCCCGAGCGGCTATTCGCGCGTCGTCGTCGAAGGTCTCGTAGAAGTCACCCATGCGGAAGAGGAGTATGGCGTCGGGGTGCTCCTGTTTGAGCTTCAGGTACTGCTGCCGAATTGGAGTCAGGGAGGTCATGGGCGACTACATCCTGTAGGAAGGATATGAGGCAATTCTACAGGACGATGGAATGCAGGGGAATAGCGCTATGAGAAGAGGCTCATGGTTCGACAGGTCCCACTTCTTCGGACTCCGCACGGAACGGAGTGGAATCGGAGCTCACCATGAGCGCGGTTAGGAGTGGCTAGACCAAACGCTGAATCGGAGGATTCCCAGAGGGTTTATTGTTTCCAGAATCGCTCCTCTTTTACCTTGAACCCCCTGGGGACAAGACGGGCCTTGACATCATCTATCATGCCGGGATGTCCACATGCATACACCAGGGTATCTTCCTGGGACAGTCCAAAGTCCCCAATGCACCTCTCTACGATGAGGTTCACCCTGCCAGTATGGCCCTTCCAACCCTGGTTGCTCTCCTCCTGGGGACGGCTTACCGTGGGGACGTAGGTGATAGTCTGAGGGTGGGAACATGTCAGTTTCTCCAACTCCTCCCGATAGGCGAGCTCGTCACAGTAGCTAGCACCGTGAAGCAAGTAAAGGTGGTGGCCCCGCCGATCCTGGTGAAGGTAGCTTCTTATTATGCTTGTGAATGGCACGACGCCGGTGACCGTGGCCACCATGAGGTGGTTAGGGTACGCGTCCTCCATGAGAAACAGGCCCCTGGCCCGAGGGCGTATGGACACCTGGTCACCCTCGTGCAGCTTCCATAGGCGTGGTGTGAGGGAACCCTGAGGCGCTAGCTCTATGCACAGCTCCAACCCAGGCTCGTGAGGCCCGGACGCTATGGAGTAAGCCCGCTCTATGCCTTCTAGCCCTATGGTGCAATACTGGCCCGGCTTGAAGGTGAATGGGCACTCCGGGGCCAACCACATCAGCATAAGGTTAGCCGTGAGGTCTTCCCGACGGGTAACGGTGGCTTTCGGTAGCTCCATCAATCCCTCTTTGGATGTGCGAAGGGTTGGAGGTAAGACCTCGAGCCCCAAATGCCGTTCCATAGGGCTTTACGGGGTAATCTTTTTGCCCTTGGGCCAGACGCTGGGGATACCACTGATGCGCCACATGTCGCACCGGATGCAGCGGCGCGCCTCCTGCACGGCCTCATCGGGAGTGTATCCCTGCTCCACCTCATCGAAGGTGTGGATACGCTCTGCCACTTCCAGCTCTGCCCTGGGGAAGGCCTTGACTCCCAGGGGGTGGAGGTCTGAGGGCATATCCATCTCGTCGCCCGGAGGGGGGGCCAGGACCTCGGCGATGTCGCCACTGCCTCCCAGGTACTTGTCGATGGCCGAGGCGGCGCGGCGACCTGCGGCGATGGCCTCTGTAACATTAGACGGGCCGGTGATGACGTCGCCTCCTGCGAAAACCCCCGCCTTGTTGGTCGCCATGTTCTTGTTGTCCCCCTGGATGGTGCCGTTCCTGTTGAGGTCGATGCCCCAGGACTTGGCGACGTCGGCCACCTGGCCGATGGCCACCAGGAGGGTGTTTATGGGCAGGTCGGTCTCCTTGCCCTGGATGGGCACGGGACGGCGGCGGCCGCTGTCATCAGGCTCGCCCAACTCCATGCACTGAAGGTGCAGTCTCAGGTGGTTGCCGTCGCGGTGGACGGCCAGGGGGGAGACCAGGAACTGGAGCTTCACCCCTTCGGCTTCGGCGGCCTGCACTTCGTCGTCGGTGGCGGGCATCTCCTGGCGTGTGCGGCGGTATACGATGGTAACCTCTTTGGCTCCCAACCGTAGCGCGGTGCGAGCGCCGTCGATGGCCACGTTCCCACCTCCAATGATGGCCACCCTCTGTCCCACGTTGAGGTGGTTGCCCAGGTTGACCTCCTGGAGAAAGTCGACGCACTCCATCACTCCAGGCAGCTCCTGCCCTTCGACACCTAGCTGCTGGGGTCTGACCGCCCCTGCGCCGATGAAGACGGCATCGAAACCCTCCTGGAAGAGCTTGTCCAGGGACTCTACCCTGTGGTTGGTCTTTATGTCCACACGGGTCTCGGTGACCACGGCTATCTGCTCATCCAGGATGTTCCGAGGAAGGCGGTAGATGGGGATGCCGATGCGGAACTGGCCTCCCGGTTGGGAGAGGGCCTCGAACACGGTGACATGGTGTCCGCACCGTTTGCCCAGGTAGTAGGCGACGGTGAGGCCCGCCGGCCCAGAGCCTACCACGGCAACCCGTTTTCCCGTGGGAGGAGCGATGGTTGCCTCCCAGTTGTCGCGGAACATATAACCTCTGTGCTCGCAGGCGGCGCGCTTGAGGGCGTTGATGGAGACCGTACCCTCCATGGAGGTTCGCCTGCACGCCACCTCGCAGTGGCGGTAGCACACATGGCTACAGACAGCGGGGAAGGGGTTTCTCTCCCTCACCACTGCCTCAGCCTCAGCGAACTTACCCTTTTGAACGTAGCCTATGTAGCGCGGGATGTCTATGCCAACTGGGCAGTTCCTGGCGCATGGGGCAAGGAGTCTTTTTGCATTTGCTGAAAGGGTATTTGAAGTCACGAGCACCTCCACTGATTATTGTAAAGTATCTAAGAGGCTTTTTCCACTCTGACGGGTGAGACCTTCAACCCGGAAACCCTGGACATGGGGTCCGGGTCCTCGCTGCTCTCCAGGCGTGTCACCAGGTCGCCGAAGAGGAAGGTGGCAGACACCGTGCCCCTCAAGACCTTGTCGGTGAGGTGTGCCCTGGCCCTGATGTGCTCCCGAAGAGAAGTCACTTCTACCCAGTCCCCTTCCTCGATGAGCAGGCCTGTGGCATCAGCGGGGTTTAGCTCCAGAAGCTCCTCACGATGGATGCGGTTTTTCGACCCCACGACCTGTATTTCCATGTCTCGATGGGGTTGGTGGAGCATTCGCCCAGGGATGAAAAGGAAGGGGAAGTCGGCATTGGTCAAAACAGGAGCTTCTTTAAGCTCCAGAGGATTGAACCTGGCCTTTCCCCTGGGGAAGCTGTCTGTGTATAGAACAGGAGTGCCCGCATCTTCCGGCGTGGCGCAGGGCCACTGGAGGCCCGCATTTTGTCCTCCTTCGGTGGGATGGAGCTGACTGGGCAGGGGGAAGTTGGGCGGCACAGACGGCTCCAGCACGCCTCTTCCGGAGAGAAGGCGTTGATATGTGATGCCAGCGTAGGTGGGCACCACGCGGGATATTTCGTCCAGCACCTGGGCAGAGTTCTGGTAGTCAAAGCCCTGGGCATTCATGGCTTTAGCTATCTGGCATGTTATCCACCAGTCGGGCCTGGCCTGGGTGTCCTGTGGCTCCAGGACTTTGCGCAGAGGCTGGATACGGCGCTCAAGGTTGGTGAATGTGCCCTCCTTTTCAGCAAAGGTGACCGAGGGCAATACCACGTGAGCCACCTGGGCCAGCGCGGATGGAAAGGTGTCCTGAACCACCAGGAACTCTAGCCCTTGGGCTGCCTTAATCACGTCCCCCAGGTCGTCGTTGGAGAAGGCGGGGCTGTCGCCTACCACGAGCATGGCCTTTATGCGCCCTGCTGAGACGGCCTGGAAGACCTGGTTGACTCCCAGGCCCTTGCTTGAGGGCAGTTCCACGTTCCAGGCCCGTTGGAGGGCGGCGCGAGCCGATGGGTCTTCCACCGGCAGGTAGCCGGGCAGCAGGTGGGGAATGCAACCCACGTCCCAGGAGCCCTGGTCGTTGGTGCCGGGGCGCAGGGGGTAGAGCCCGCCGTGGGGCCGGCCTATGTTGCCCGTCAGGAGGGCCAGGTCTGCCAGGGCGCTGACGCAGCCCGCATGGTGGGATTGGGGGACATTGTCCAGGGCGTAGAGGATGGCGGCCGGGCCGTTCTGGGCGAAGGTTCGGGCGGCCAGGCGTATCTGCTCCTGGGGCACGCCCGTCATCTCCTGGACTCTGACTAGGTCGAACCGCCACAGGGAGTGCTTGAGGTGGTCAAGGTTCTCGCACCTCTCTCTCACAAAGCTCTCGTCCTGCAAGACCTCGTCCATGATGACCCTGAGCAATCCCCCTAGAAGGATGGAGTCGGTCCCTGGCCGGGGCCGGAGCCAGATAGTGGCATGGCGGGTCAGCTCCACCTCCCTGGAATCGATGACGATAAGTTTGGCCCCCTTCTTCACTGCCCGTTTCACGGGCACTGCCGCCACGTTATGCTCCTCGGTGGTGTTGGTGCTTATCGCCAGTATGCACCGGGCATCCTCCAGGTCCCACACGGGGTTAGTAGCCACCTGATGCCCCAGGGCATCCTCCAGGGGCGCGGCCATCTCCGGCTTGAGGTTGGAGGAGTGGTCTACGTTGTTGGTGCCCATGACAGCGCGAGCAAACTTTTGCAGCAGGTAGCTCTCTTCGTTGGTGCCCCGATAAGAGGCGACGACGGCAAACTGGTCGCCTTTGTAACCGGAGAGCTTCTCTGCCACCAGAGAGATGGCCTCTTCCCAGGATGCCTCCTCCAGGGAGCCGTTGCGCCTTATCATCGGAGTCTTGAGCCGGGCGTGGCTGTTGACAAAATCGAGGCCGAACTTGCCCTTGAAGCAGGCCTGGCCGTGATTAGCCTCGGCCTCCAGCTCCGGAATGGCGCGGATGAGTCTGCCACGTCGGTCCACCTCCAGCTTTAGCTGGCATCCAACCGGGCAGTGCGGACAGGTGGTGGTGACGCTCTCCACGGCCTTCTCCCACTTGTAGCTGGACTCCACCAGCGCCCCCACGGGGCAGATGTCGATGCAGGAGCCGCAGAACTCGCATCCCGACTCCAGGAGCGAGGTGCCGTGGGCCGGGCCGACCAGGGATACGCCGGAGCGCTCCATGAAGTTGATGGCGCTGTCCCCACGCACCTCCTCGCAGGTCCGCACGCATCGGCCGCATACTATGCAGAGGTTGTAGTCCAGGTCGTAGAAGGGGTCGCCGGTCCGCACAGGAAGGTTACGGTACTGGTAGGTCAGGGGCGTGGTGAGTCCCATGCCCACGTATCGTGTGGTGTCTTTGAGCTCGCACCGCTCATTCTTGGGACAGACGACGCACCGATCGGTGACGGCAATGTGGCGCAGGCACACATCCTGGGGACCGCACAGCTCGATGCGATGGCAGGTGAGACAGCCGTGGGGGTGCTGCGAGAGCAGCAGCTCCATGATGCCTTTTCGCATCTCCTGGAGTTGGGGGGTGTTGGTATGCACCACCATGCCCTGAGCCACAGGGGTGGTGCAGGAGGCGGGGGTCCCACGGACGTTCTCTATCTCCACAACGCACATACGGCATGCGCCATAGGACTTCATTCTCGGGTAGTAGCAGAGATACGGGATGTACAGCCCAGCCTCCGTGGCCGCCTGCATAATGGTCTTTCCGGGCTGGGTCTGTATCTCCTTTCCATCGATGACCAGGGTGACGACAGCAGAGGCCATAGCTCTCCTTAGCTCCTGAGCTCCAGGGGTTGCACGGAGGTAGCCCTGGACCTGGTGCGATATGGGGTGAAAACGGGGCCAAGGCACTGGCCGGTGGGACACCGTTTCTCCTCGATGTGGGCGGCGAAGTCCTGCGGGAAGTGGCGCAGCGCCGACTGGATGGGGTTCCAGCCCAGCTGGCCGTGCCCGCAGAGGGAGCCGGCGGCCATGTTCAGGCCGATGGTGCGCATCAGCTCCAGGTCGCCAGGTCGGCTCTGGAAGCGGGCTATGCGCTCCAGGACATCCAGGAGGTTGGTCATGCCCAGGCGGCACGGGAAACACTTGCCACAGGACTCGTACTGGCAGAAGGCTACCAGGGCACGGGTCATGTCCACGGCGCAGGCCCGTTCATCGGCGACGATGATGCCGCCGGAGCCCAGGATGGCCCCTGCCTGGGCCATGGCCGCGAAGTCCAGGGGGATGTCCAACTGTATGGCTGGGAGGACACCTCCCAGGGGGCCTCCCGTTTGAAGGAACTTGGCCTGTCTTCCTTCGGGGATACCACCGGCCACATCGTAGATGACCTCCCGGAGGGTGATGCCCATGGGCACCTCCACCATGCCGGGCCGCTGGATGTTACCAGACAGGCAGAGGATGGCGGTGCCCTTGCTGCCCTCGGTGCCCGTGGTGGCGAACCACTGCCCTCCCCTGGCGATGATCTCCGGCACGTAGGAGATGGTCTTGACGTTATTGATATTGCTGGGCAGCCCCCACACACCGAACGCGGCGGGAAAGGGAGGCCGGGCGCGAGGCATGGCCCGCTTCCCTTCTATGGACTCCATGAGGGCCGTCTCCTCTCCGGCGACGTAGGAGTCTCCGGTGAGGGAGACCTCCATGTGGAAGCTGAAGGAGGACCCCAGGATATGGTCTCCCAGGAGGCCAAGCTCATACGCTTGCTCAATGGCGCGCTCGGTGCGGTGAATAGGCCCTTCATGGCCGTGACGGATGAAGACCACGCCGTTGCTGGCCGCGGTGGCGTATCCAGCCAGAATGGCCCCCTCGATGAGGGTGTGGGGGTCGCTCTCCAGGATGCCCTTGTCGTTGTAGGCTCCTGGGTCGCCCTCCTCGCAGTTGCACAGGATGTACTTCAGGGGGCCGGGAGAGCGAGCCAGGAAGCTCCACTTGGTGCCGGTGGGGAAGGCGGCCCCTCCCCTGCCCCGCAGCCCGGAGTCTTGAACCGCCTTAATCACCTCTTCTGGCTTCATGTCGTGGACGGCCTTGTTGAGGGCGGCATAGCCGCCCTGAGCGATGTACTGGTAGATGTCCAGGGGGTCTATGTGACCGCAGTTGCGCAGGGCAATGCGCACCTGGCGGCTCCACATGGGCAGGTCTTCCAGCCTGGTGATGCCCGCCACCGGGCCATCTCCCAAATACGCCAGGGCCAGGTCAGGGCGAGGGTCGTCGCCTGCGAGGCAGGAGTCCACCAGGCCAGGGACCATCTCCGGGGTGACGTTCTTGTAGAAGATGCGGGGCTTGCCCGGCTTGAGGATATCTACCAGCGGCTCAGCGTAGCACAGGCCCAGGCAGCCCACGGCGGTGACATTGGCGGCGGTGCCCCGCCTTTGGAGTTCGACCCTGAAGGCTTCGACCACGGACAGCGCGCCGGCAGCCTCGCCGCAGACGGCGGTGCCTATGCGTATCCAGGGCTTGCCGCCAGCCACTAGCTCCTGAAAGCGGCGGTTAGCCTCCTGTTGAAGCTCCTGATAACTAGCCATTCTTGCCATGCGCGGAGTTCTGGGGAGTCCCGTCTCTTAGCTGGGAGACCATCTCGGCAATCCTCTGTGTCATCGCCTCGCCCTTCAGGCCACCCAAAGACTGCGGGCCGATGACCCTGTGATCGATGCTTAGCAGGGGACCCTGGGAGCAGGCTCCAAGGCAGGTGTTGTACTTGAGGGAGACCTGGCCGTCGGGGGTGTCACCTTCCTCGGAGAGACCCAGTGCTCGAACTACGGCCTGAAGGACTCCCTGTGCTCCCAGGAGGTGACAGGTAGGTCCCCAGCACACCTCCACGACGTGCTGGCCGGGAGGGGTGAAACGGAAGTTGGTATAGAAGGAGGCCACGCCCCAGACGTCGTTGATGGTGGAGCGGGTGAAGGCGGCGACCTCCGTGATGGCCTCCGGAGGTATGTAGCCTATGGCGTCTTCAATGGCTAGAAGTGAAGAAAGGACGGTGACGGTCCTGGCCTTCTGGTTTGCCAGTGCCTCGCCGATTCTCTCTCGCTGGCCGTTGGGGTTGCTGGTCACCCTGTCTCCGGACATCGTGATTTTGCAGCTAGCCGATGTTAGCACAACGGAAGAGAGGGTTCAACGGGGGGACAAACCAGAAGAAGCGACGGGGTGGAGCTGACTTCAGCACATAGAGCAGAGGCCAGCCTGCATCCTCAAAGGCCTGACGGGGAGAAAGGTAGGAATCTCCCCGTCAGGTTGAGGCGGTCACCAGCAGGACTTCCCGATGCGGTATTACTGCCAGTGGCCTGTGACCCCCTAGGCAATTGGCCCCGCCCAAGCGACGTCCTTGTCCAGGTGGCAGGCAGGGCCAAGGCGAATTGGTCTTTGTGTCCTCCTGATGTGGCTGTTATGGGCCCTTGTGGCAAGCCTGGCAGGTGTTCACTGCATCCAGGACCTTGGTGTGGTCCGGGGACGTTGGGAACACTGGTGCACCACCGAGGCCGGCGGCGTGGCAGGCTGCGCAGGTGGTTCTGCTCGCGTGGTCAGCAGGAATGGTTGGCGGGAACGAAGGGCCGGCAGCGACGGCAGGTGTGAACTCCAAGGCATAGACGCCCGGGCTCCATGCATGGTTGACCTGGGCATTCTCAAAGACAGCCAGGCCGAAGTAGTAGGCCTTGGAGAGATCGCTGAACTGCACGTCGTACTGGGAGCCTGTGGTGAGCTTGCGAGACCATTCCAGCGTCCATTTGCCGTTGTTCCATTTGGCCTGGGCGGGAATGTCTCCACGGTCGCCGATGATGGGCGAGACAATGATGCCTGGAACCTCGTCGCCGGTCGCGTACGCGGCGCTGTTGAAGGCTACCTTCTCGCTATTGTTTATCCAGTAGACACCCGTGGCGTTGGCCGTGGCATTGCCGGGGAGCGCGTAGGCAGGAGCGGTCTTGCCAGCGTTGATGTTGTCGGAGTAGCCGCCGCTGGTCTTCGGGTCGCTATGGCGGCCTGCCTCGGCAGCTTCAGAAGGCCGCTTGCCGTCCAGGTACTGGTCGTCAATCTGGCCCACGGTGCCATTGCGAACGCCCTTCCAGTGCCAGATGTCGCCTAGGCCGTCTGTGTTCAGAGTGTACTTGCTGCCGTAGGCGCTGGCTGCCTGCTCTCCTGGGTGGCATGTTGCAGTGCAGCCAGCCGTGGGGAAGTTAGCGATGTTGATGTCCCAGATGAGGGCGAACTTGTCCTCGTAGTACTGGTTCTCCTGGTGGGTAGTGCTGCTCGTGAGCTGCTTCCACGTGCCGTCAGCCTGCTTCTGCCAAGGCATGCGGCGCAGCGATTGGGTGGGATCAGCCCACTCAGCGATGAAGTACACGTTGTCGCTATCATAAAGGGAGCGGAGTTCCACAGTGGTGCGCCCGCCCACCAGGTTGGCGCCATTGCCCACCGAGACCAGAAGAGGGGGAGCCTGAAGCCAGATAGCCTCGCGCACGCCGTCCAGCACAGGGGCAACAGTAATGTCCACGGCTTGAAGGTTATTCAAGTCAACCTTGTCGCCTGAAGGGCCTTGAGGGCCAACGACTCCCTGGGGCCCCTGTGCGCCCTGTTCACCCTTTGCTCCCGCGACCCCCTGAGGCCCCGTATCGCCCTTGGGTCCCTGAGACCCTTCGTCCCCCTTGCAAGCCGCAGCGAGCAGGCCCACCAATACCAGGGCCACAACCGGTAGAATCCAACGGCTCAGGTGCTGTCGAAACATCGCTTACCTCCTATAAACATACTATCCTCTTAGTACTAGTCGGGCCATACCTTAACTCACAGAGGATATAATGTCAAGTATCTGGGGGGTAACTTACTGGGTCTTTTAGTCGAAAGACCTAGTAGGGTGATCTAGAAGGCGAGAAGGAATAGAGCGGCCGTCACGAGGATGACAGCAAAGAAGGCCCAGTGATGGCCCCGTGGCGGATTGGGAATGGTGGTATGGAGGGCGACGAGCCGGCGTATCCGATGCTCAATAGTGTGGGGGGAGCGGAGAAGAGCGCTACCGGGCACAATGCAAGGATTGCCTCGGGAGACGCGATACGCCTTGATCAAGCAGGAGGCCAGGGCTAACGGGTCGCCTGCACGTATGGCCACATCGTCCACAGCCTCTTCCCGGACCCCCGAAAAGCGCCGGTATGCCCAGTGGACAAAGGGACACAAGCCAAAAGGTGAGTGGGCCAATCCCATGAGCACATCCACCAGGGTGTCCCAGCGCCGGATGTGGCCAAGCTCGTGGGCGAGGAGGCTTTCCAGTTCCCTGTCGTCCAGCAGAGGGGCCAGGTTGCTGGAGACCAGTACGTAAGAGCCCAGGGAACCAAGAGCGAGGCTTCCACTATACTTTCCCTTTAGCAGGACAACTCTGGGCGGGGACATCTGTAGCCTTTGGGCTACGACATACAAGGCGTTGTTACACCTGAGCCAATGGGGCGATTGCTCCCGTTGCTGGTGGTGCCACTCCTTCCTCTGTCGATAGAGAGTGACAAGGAGCCGAAAGGCCTGGGCGCTGACGGCCAGCAAGGCTACTGCCACCAGCCCCAGAGCAATCGGCGACAGCCAGGGAAATGCATCTACCGCGGAGGTCAGCAGCCGCTCCAAAGGCGTGTGGGAGTGGCCCAGCAGTCGCGGTCGAACCAGAAGGTGGACCAGGAGGACAAGGGGAATGGGCAGCACCACGGGAAGGAGGAAGAATCGTGCCTGCCACGCCCCGTCTTTGACGTGGCAGAGCCGGATCGCCAGGAGTATCGCTGCCCAGAGGAACGCGCTGGCAACAAGCGATTCAATGGCCAACTCATACGTCAGGGTCCCCAGGGACTCAATCACTCTCTGTCCCCCTGCGCTCCTTTCGGAGCTTGGCAATGGCTTGCTCCAGCTCGGTCAGGCTCTGGGGGTCAATCTGGGCCAGGCGGTCCACCAGGTAGGTCATAGCTGGCTCCGTGAACCATCCCTTAAGGGCATCTACAAATGCGACCACCTTGGAGCGATTGAACTCCTCTCTGGAGAAGATCGGCATATAGACGTAGGCACGACCTCTCCGGTGGCGCTGGAGCACGTTCTTGCGCGCCAGGTTGCTCATGACGGTCATAACGGTGGTATAGGCAATCTCCCGTCTTGCCACCAGCACCCGATGCACGTCTCTGACTGTAGCTTCTCCCTTGTCCCACATTACGTCCATTACGACAGATTCCAAAGAGCCAAGAGGACCGGCGATTGGAGAGCGGCCAATGCCTGGAGCATTGCTCGTAGCTGTATTGCGAACTTTTGCTGTACTGGACATGTTCACAGAATATGGACAGCTTGATGTTCTGTCAACTCGCCAGTGGGCCAGGTGGAGAGGTGTCCGATGGTATGGGGGGCAGGAGGTCGGGGTATTGGGCGGCCCAGGACCGATAGAGAGCTTTGGAGGCTCCCAGGGTGCTGCCCCTGCCGTGACCAGGCAGGAGGAAAGTGTCGTCGGGAAGGAGAAAGAGCTTCTCGGTGATGCCCGTGAGGAGCTGCCTGGTAGCCTCCTCACCCCGAGTTTCCCCAGGCGCCTGGGCATAGAGGCTATCGCCCGTGAAGAGGTGGTTGCTCACTAGATAGCATACAGACCCCGGAGTGTGCCCCGGGGTATGGATTACTTTCACCTCCACAGTTCCTACCGTGATGATATCGCCGTCCTTGACCAGAATGTCTGGAGCCATAGGCATGTCGGCGGCGTCTTCGGCGTGGGCCGCCACGGGAGCACCGGTGGCGTCGGTAATATCCTTCAGCCCCTCCAGGTGGTCACGGTGTTTATGGGTGATGAGGATGGCCTTGACCCGGGTGCCTTTGGCCTGTTCCAGGAGCTCCCCTGGATTCAAAGGAGCGTCGATGATGACGCTCTCCTGGGTCTGGGGACATACCACGAGAAAGGCATTGTTACCGTCGGAGCCGCAGAGGCTCCAGTAGACTCGAAATTCCATGTCGTAGAGCAATACCATGCCGCGTCAACCCTTCAGACCAGCCTGGCGCAGCTGTTGATCGAAAGTGGCCAGGGGTGCGCCGAGGGCCTGTGCCAGGTAGAGGTAGCTGGCGTCGTAGGTACTCAGACCTGTTTCAAGAGCCAGGTCGAGGACTGAAGCATGGTCTACCTCGTGCCACCGAATACCCAAAGCCAGAGCCGTAATGAGAGCCTCTTTAATGGCCTCCCTCTGGACAGGGTATTGAAGACACTTCTTTTGGGCGATGTGCACAAGCTCATAAGCCATGAGTGTGGGAGCCTGGAGGTCGAACCCCCTCACAAGAACATGCGCTTCATCCGCCCGTGGTTCCTCAAAGATGATGGCTCCCAGGATGCTGGCATCCACCACCTTATCGGGCATCCCGCAGCTCTCTAATCCAAGTGGTGGACTCATCGCCGGTCTGAATGCCCAACTGCTTCACCCGATGGCGGACTTCATCCAAAGAGATCTCGCCTGGCATGACTGCCTCCTCCAAGATGGTTACCAGCTCACCCTGAAGGGAGCGGTGGTGGCGCTTGGCCCTGCTGCGGAGCTTGGCCACCAGGTCATCTGGGACGTTCTTTACCGACAGGTTGACTGGCACGAACTTCCTCCAGAACGCATCTGTTATGGCTCTATCATAGAACCGCTGTTATAAGGCGTCAACTGTTACCTCATATCCTCCACTATCATGCCGGCGACGTGCTTGCCCATGCGGACGCTATAGTTGGTGCCCCGGTCCTCGGGATAGATCTGGGTGGTGTTGGCCAGGTACAGCCTTGCAATGGGTGTGCGGTGCTCAGGTATCCACTGGGAGTAGCTGGTGCCGATGACGGGCTGGGCCGCGGCCAGCTTGTGGTAGTGCCACTCCTCAATCCACGAGCGGTCGAAACGGGGGTTTATCTTCTTGAGGTGAGGGATGTACTCCTCCAGCAGGTCGCTGTCCTTCATGCTAAAGAGGGGACTATCTTCGCCCAGGTAGTTGGAGATGTACAGGATGTGCTTACCGCCGTAGAAGGACGGGTCGAGGAAGTTGGTCTGCTCGATAAGGCCGACAAAGGGGATGGAGCGGTCGGCGATGTTGAGCCAGTAGATGCGCGAGAAAGGCTCCTTGATGACCAGGATGACCACGACGGCGGAAAGATAGCTGACCCGCTGCAGCTTCTCAAGATACTCCTGGGGCAGCGAAGGGGCCAGCCGAGGGAGCACATAGGATGGCGTAGTGGCAAGCACGACATCGAAAGAGTGGGTGGCCACTTTGCCATTGGCGTCCTGTATCTCTAGCCCTGCAGCCCTGCCATCCTCCACCACGATAGACCGGACCGGCGTAGAGAGGCGCACTTCACCTCCCAGGTCGCTGATGCGCTGTGTCAGGACTTCGAATATCTCCGCAAAGCTTCCCAGGGGATAGCCCAGCCTTTCGCGTTGCATCCCTTTGAATCCCTTGCCCCGAGAGGCAAAGCGGGTGTGAATCTTGCCCCAGAACCAGGGCATAGCCACCTGGTCGTAATAAGCTCCAAACTTGCCACGCAGAAGAGGCCCCCACACGACATCGTAGGCTCCCTTGCCGGCGTACTTGCGTATCCACTGGGAGGCGGTAACGTTCTCCAGCTTGCGCCAGTCCTTGTAGCGTTGCAGATACAGGGTAACCAGCCCCATTCGAAGGCGGTCGATGAGGCTGAGAGGTGTGAAGCGAAGCAGGTCGCCAGGGGTGACGAAGTCGTAGATTTTGCCGTCATAAAAGATGCCCACCTTGGACTCGATCCAGGCCATTTTGTGCTCTAGTCCCAGCTCGCTAACCAGGTCCAGGATGTCGGTATCGCTGGTAAAGAGATGGTGGTATCCCTTCTCCAGGCGGCCGCCGCCCACGTCGAAGGTGGAGGCCTGGCCTCCCAGGAATGAGTCGGCCTCGAACACCGTCGCCTGGTGTCCCGCCTTGCCCAGGGTAAAGGCCGCGGTGAGGCCCGCAGCCCCCGCACCAATGATGCCTACTTTCATTTAGAGTCCTCGGTTTTCAAGGAGTTTCGCTGCGTGGACTGAGTGCGGCTCTCTCGGGTGAGCTGGCCCAGGGACATCTTGTCAAGCCACAGATATACCAGGCCGAGCAAGGTCACGGGCACCAGTAATGCCGTGTGCAGGACGATGGTATAGGCGCCAGCGGTGGAGCCTTCGGCCCCCAGCAGAGAGAGGGTAGCAGCCGCGGCCACCTCGAAAGTGCCGATGCCTCCTCCCGCCGCGGGCACCGAGATAGCCAGGTTGGCCACAGAGGTGACCAGGAGAACGACGCCGGCCATCTCCATCAGGCTGAAGACGTGATCAAGGCCAAAGGAGAAGGCGATGATGTAGTACATCAGGGCCTCCATCAGCCACACAGGCAAAGAGAGGAGGAACACCACGAGAAGACGCCGCGGGCTCTGGAGGACTGCCAGGCCATCGATGAAAAGTTGAACCAGGCCCCTCACCCTTGAACGGATGCCGGCCGGGAGAACTCCCGCGGTCTTATCCACCAGGGTCTCCAGCCACGGGGGGGAGTAAGAGGCGACAACCATGAACGCGGCTATCAGGAGGAAAGGCATGGACATGGCTAGGGCCAGGAGCACCCACGGTATGCCCGCCCTTTCCCCCAGTCCTTGAAGCAGGCCAAACAGGGGGAGAAAGAGGGAGACCACCGCGGCGAGGAATAGGAGGGCAAGGCCGTCTGAGACCCGCTCCACGACGATGGTGGCCAGGGTGGAGACCGTGCTGACCTTCTCCTTCTGGCCCAGGTAGTAGGCCCGCACCACCTCGCCCAGGCGCACGGGAAGAAGGTTGTTGGCCATGTAGCCAACCACTACTATCGGGTAGAGGCGTGTGACTGCCATGTCCTTCATAGGTGAGAGAAGGTACTGCCAGCGCAGGGTGCGGAAGTAAACAGCGCCAAAGTAGACCAGGATAGCCGGGAGAAGCAGGACATAGTTGGCCTCTCTCAGCTTCTCCCACGTCTCCCACAGGTCTATGCGAGCGAGGAAGAGGGCCAGGAAGAGGACGCTTACTCCAATGGCAAGCCAGAAGCGGTAGGACTTGAGCAAGGATGGAACTCCTTAGCTAGGGGTGTTTTTCGCAATCGTCAGAGCATCAGTATAGCTTCAAGGTGCGAAAGGGGACAATAGCGCTCGTCCGTAGGACAGAAGGATTGAGTGCTCTCTGCCAGTGCGCCTCGTCCAGATTGCTAAAGGCACATATCCATTTAGCCCTGAGTGGAGGATTGCTGTAACAAACACCTCAAGATATACTGCTGGTCAAGTGTGCCACAGACAAGCATTCGCAAGTTTGACGGCTGCTGTAGCTTGCAAGAGCGATCCTGGTTCGGGAGACATCATGGATGAGGCGATTATCAAGGCCAACGGCGTTCGCAAAGTCTACGACACGGGCAAAGTAAAAGTCCACGCTCTCCGTGGCGTAGACCTGAGCATCCAGCGCGGCGAGATGGTAGCCATCATGGGGCCATCGGGGTGCGGCAAGACAACGCTCCTCAACGTCTTGTCTGGGCTGGATGATATCACCGAGGGCGAGGCAATCATCGATGGGTCTTCTATTCACGAGATGTCGGATACAAAGCGCACCCGCTATCGGGCTGAGAAGATGGGCTTCGTTTTCCAGGCCTTCAACCTGTTGCCGGTCCTCAATGCGGTCGAGAACGTGGAGCTTCCCCTGCTTGTGGCTGGTGTAAAGACCGGAGAGGCGCGGCGCCGCGCACTGGAGGCCCTGACGCTGGTTGGGCTTGCTGCCCAGGCCAGCCAGCGCCCGGCGGAGCTATCAGGGGGCCAACAACAGCGCGTGACTATAGCCCGGGCCCTGGTGAACGAGCCAGCCATTGTATGGGCGGACGAGCCAACAGGCAACCTGGACAGCGAGACCTCTGCGGAGGTCATGGACCTGCTGTGCCGGCTGAACGAGGAGAAATCTCAGACTTTCGTCATCGTTACCCACGACTTGGCCGTCGGCCACAGGGCACATCGAATCCTGCAGATGGCAGACGGCGAGATAGTAAAGGAGCTGCACGTGAATGGCCGCTAGCCCCCTGCCGGGAAGACGAGCAGACATCTGTGGAATCTTCCGGACAGAAAGCGACAGCGAGTAGAAGGGAAACCATGGAGAAGCTGTTTGGTGTGCCCATCAATCAATTCATGTTGGCCTCACTGGCTATATTTGCCGTGGGAGTTGCCGTCATGGGCCTGGTCGCCCTGCGCAATCGGGTAGTGTTCAAGCTGGCCGTACGCAACATCCCGCGTCGCCGGGCGCAGACGGCCCTCATTGTGCTGGGCCTGATGCTGGCCACGCTGCTCTTTTCCGCCTCCTTCGCCACCGGAGACACCTTGACCCACTCCATACGGACCCAGGCAGTGAGCCGAATGGGCGAGGTAGATGAAGTCGTGAGAGCAGAGGTCAGGGACGTCTCTGGCCGCTTTGCATACTTCGATCAGTCTTACTTCCAGCAGGTGCAAGAGACCCTCTCCGGTCAAGCAGAGGTAGAGGGCGTAGCGCCCCTGGCCCGGGAGCGTGCACCTGTGGTGGCACCGGGCACCCGTTTGAGCGAGCCGCAGGTTGACATTATGGGTATGGCGGAGGAGTCGATGGGCGGCTTTAGCCGTCTCGAAGATACCCACGGGAAGACCCTCTCTCTGGACGCTCTGAACATCAACCAAGCATACATAAGCAGCGAGCTGGCGCAAAAGCTGGACGTCAGCCAAGGAGATACGATCCAGGTGTTTTTGGGGCCACAGCCTACCAACCTTGAGGTGGCCGAAGTCTACGTGAAGGGGGCCAATCCTGCTGATGAGCTTTCCATTACGATACCCCTTGAGCGGCTCCAATCGCTGACAGGCAACGAAGGCATGGTGAACTCTATCCTTGTGACGAACAGGGGAGGAATCATCAAGGGTGCCAGGCACACCGACGCGGTCGTTTCCAGCCTTAAGCCTGTTCTGGAGGGCACGGGGCTTGAAGCTGCCCCAGTGAAGCAAGATGCCCTGAAACAGGCCGACGAGATAGGGAGCATGTTCGCCAGCATCTTCCTCCTGTTCGGGCAGTTCTCCATTGCGGCGGGCATTCTGCTCATCTTCCTTATCTTCGTGATGCTGGCCGCTGAACGGCAACGGGAGCTTGGCATAGCCCGGGCCGTGGGTATGCAGCGCGGACACGTCATCCGTATGTTCGCATTCGAAGGAACTATCTATGCCCTCCTGGCCGCCGCCGTGGGCAGCCTGCTGGGAGTGGTGGTGGGGTGGGGTATGGTGCGTATCATGGCCGTCGCTTTCGGCCAAATGGACTTCGACCTGACCTACACCTTCAACTGGCGGAGCGTGCTCATCGCCTACACCATGGGAATGGCATTCACCTTCGTCGTAGTCCTCATCTCCTCATGGAGGGTTAGCCGTCTGAACATTGTGCGCGCCATCCGGGACATCCCCGAGCCTCGAACCGAGCGCCGTAGCACAAGGCGACTTATCCTCCTGGCGCTGATGCTTGTTCTTGGCGTGCTGCTGACTCTCCTGGGCTTCCGGGGAGAGCAAGCAGGCCCCTTCTTCCTGGGGACATCCCTTCTCATCATCGGCGTACCCCTGCTGGCACAACGCTTTGGCCTGCACGACAGAGCCGCGTACACCGTGGCTGGCCTGGGGCTGATGACATGGTGGCTACTGCCCGCAAGCTGGGCGCACACCCTTATGCCCTTCCTGCCCGACTTCCAGATGGGCATCGAGATGTTCTTCCTCTCCGGCATCATGATTGTGCTGGGGGCGGTTTGGGCCGTCGTCTACAACTCAGACATTCTGCTGGCAGCTACCGTATTTCTTTTTGGACGCATCCGGGGCCTGTCGCCGGTGCTCAAAACCGCCGTCTCCTACCCTATGCAGAGCCGGTTCAGGACTGGCGTAACCCTGGCCATGTTCTCCCTGGTGGTATTCACCCTCGTGGTTATGGCTTTCATACTCAACTCCATGGCCGCGCTGTTCGAAGATACGGAGCGGCTATCCGGGGGATTCGATATTCGGGCCACCACCAGCTACGCCAACCCCATCGTCAACATCTGGACCGCTCTTGAGAAGGCCGATAATCTGAATGCCAGCGATTTCCAGGCCGTTGGCAGTTTCACCAATGCTCGGATAAAGGTGAAGCAGGACGGCTCCAGCCAGGAGCCTGTTGACTACTTCATCCAGGGCTTGGACACAGGGTACACAGACAACGTCAGATACGGCTTTGCCATGATGGCCGACGGCTACGATTCAGCGCACCAGGTGTGGCAGGCATTACAGACCCAACCAGGAACAGCCGTGGTATCCGCCGGGCTAGTCCCGACCAAGACCAACTTCAACGTGGGCGGACCCTCTCGGACGTTCCAACTGGAGGGTTTCTGGCAGGACGACGAGGCCTTGCCGGAGGTGTACATTCTGGCTGCTGACCCGCGCACTGGCAGCCAGCAACGGCTCAGGGTCATTGGGGTGCTGGAGGAGAGTGCAATCTATGTCCAGGGCATACTTACATCCCAGCAGACGGTGAACGCTCTGCAGGGCCTGGCAGTGCCACCCCAGGCTTACATGCTCCAGCTCAATGAGGGTGTGGACGCGGATGCCACGGCGAAGGCACTGAAGGCTGCGTTCCTGGAGCACGGCATGCAGGCGGAGGTGATGGCGGAGGAGATCCGCAAGGGTGCCAGCACAAACTTGATGATAAACAACCTGCTTCAAGGCTTCATGGGCCTGGGACTGGTAGTGGGCATTGCCGCCCTGGGGGTCATAGCCGCCCGCTCGGTAGTGGAGCGGCGGCAGCAGATTGGCGTGCTGCGGGCTTTGGGCTTCCAGAAAGGAATGGTGCAGCTCTCCTTCCTGCTGGAGTCCTCTTTTATAGCACTGCTGGGCATCGCTATCGGCATTGCCCTGGGCGCTGGGGTCTCCATTCAGGTCGTCAACGAGATGGCCGAGAGCTTCGAAGGTCTCACCTTCCATGTCCCCTGGTCTAACATCCTGGTGGTGGTCATCATTGCCTACGGCGCTTCGCTCCTTACCACCTACCTGCCCGCGAGGCAGGCGGCCAACGTCTACCCCGCTGAAGCACTGCGTTTCGAATAGCCGCCATGCGCCGGGTGAAAAGCATATTCCGCTGGCCACTCCCACCTGTCATCTCCACCAAAACGCGGTTCTCCACTCTCTTCCCCCGTAAACGGGGGAGGATCAAAGTGGGGGCTACCTCACCTCTCGCACCCTGAGCGAAGCCGAAGAGAACCACCATCCCGTAGGGCGATTCACGAATCGCCCTCTACCCCCTCATCCCGACCGCCTTCACTGTCATTCCTAGCGCCCCTTATGTCATTCCGAGCGCAGCGAGAAATCTGGGGTCTGTGGCACATGCAGCACGGCTCAGAAAAGGATAGGCCGAACAACATCTACATCCACAACAGTTCTAGCTCAGCAGCTCTGCCACCAAGTTGTTGATCCTGGCATCCACTCCGTCCTCTTGTAGCGCCTGTCGGATGAGCTGCCTGGCTCTTACGAAACGGGTCCCCTCTTTGAGTGGGACGGCTGCCGCGACTTCTTCCGCGTGGCGGGCAGCTTCTGCCAGCTCCTGGTGCAACCTGACAGAGGGATTGAAGAGCGGGATGGGCAGGGAGAGCATAACCTTGTCAAAATCTCTTGCCCCCCACTGTCCACGGCTTTGGAGATGCTCCACAAGCCCGTGAGCAGTCTCGCTGTTGAGGATGGCGAGGAGATAGCGGCCTTCGGATTCGCTACCGACGCTGGCCCAGTATAGCTTGTGCTCCACTACTCCTCGCGCGTCAGAGAGCAGTGCTGCGGCTGGCAGCGTCCCCGACGCCGTGTAGACAACGCGAATCGGCTGGGTCGGAAACTGGGAAGTGAGCTGGCCATAGTAGTCAAGCTGCTCCAGCAAGCTTCTTCTGCCTCTACCGTGCTCCGCCCATAGCTGTTCGGCTTCCGCAAGCCAACCTGCCAGGTGGGCATACCCCCTTCGTTGTGCTTGGGCTGAGTCAAGAAGTTCTCCGTCCTCTTGGCAAGGCACCACAGCAAGAATCGGTTCAAGCAGACGAAATGGTGCTACCGATTCGCCGAGATACAGGGTTCCTAGGAACTCGGCCTCGACATTCCGGCGTAGTGTGGGCACGCCTTTCCAGGGTGGTTTCTCTAACCTCGTTCGTCGGCTCTCTACTAGAGGTGCGTTGGGATTAGGGCCTAGGATGCCCGCCTCAACTAGCTGTACTCTAAACAAGACTGATGGAAACACCACGGCTCCGTCTCGGAAGCGGCCAGCATACCCAGCGGTTACACGCTTCTCTCTCTGGGAAGGCCACGGGATTTCCCGCCACGTCAGGCATTGCTGGGCTTCGGCTGGTGGTGCATCCCGCCGGGGTAGCGTCCCGGAGTAAGAAGTCACTGTCTTTGGTAGTGGCCCGGACTCTGTGGACTTTGCCATTAGGACGCAGGACGGCACGGGGAAAAGAGGCTGGACACCTTCATCGAAGACCCATGCCTCAACAAACTTGACGGTGGCGAACACTGAGGAACCGACCTTTCTCCTGGCCTCATACCACCCGGTGCGGAAGCCTGCGAACTGCCTTCGGGACATGGCCCCATACGGCATGATGAAGGCGATTACCCCTGTGGGCTTGAGGTACAGCTCCACGCACCGCACGAAGAAGTAGGCCGACAAATCTTGCTGCTGAGCCACCTGTCCCATCCAGAGGCCTCTGAGCTGGCATTCCTCCCTGAACCGCCGCTGGGTCTCTCCGTCCATGTACCGATAGGACAGCCACGGAGGATTGCCGATAACCACGTCCGCCCGCTGCTCTTCCTGGGACGACCAGACCGGTCTAACCAGATTTCGCGCCACAAATCCCCAGACGTGGTCGCGCTCATCATGATGGAGCTGCCGCAGCATCTCATAGGTCTCTGCCAGCCTGTCTGTTGTCGCCCCGCTTAGGTCATAGGTACGCTCTAGCCACGCCTTGAGGCCGTCAGAGGGGGCATTCTCCCTGCTGAGTTGTAGCATCCGCCCAATCACCGCGTCGAAAAGGCCAGGGTCTCGTGCAACCTCAAAGGGGAACTCCAGGAGTGCATCCTCGCCTGGCACCTCGATGAGCACCGCACGCTCTGCCAGAAACCCCTGGGTATTCCATTGCAGCGAATCCCCCATATAGACAGGAATAGTCAGGTTGGGCGGTCTCTCCCGCAGCCGTTCCTCACCAAGGGCCAGCAGGTACGTCACCCGTGCAATTTGCACCGACACGGGATGGACATCGATTCCGAAAACCTGCTGACAGGCCTGCTGCACTGCGTCTCGATTAGACAGTCCCTCGGCCTCCGCACTATCCAGGAGCCGCCTGACAGCATGGAACAGGAATGTCCCTGACCCACAAGCTGGGTCCAACACCCTCTGTTCCAACGGACGCTCAATAGCATGGGCACACATGCGCTGAGCTAGCCAGTCAGGGGTATAGTATTCCCCCAAATCGTGACGCTGCTGAGGGTCTATCAGTGACTCGTACAGCCCTTTCAAAACGTCAGCTTGCACGTTTCGCAGCAGGAAACGTCCGGCCTGTAGAGCTATGCGGTGCACCAGGTTACTACCCTGAGAAGATGAGAGAACCCAGTCAAAGAAGTCCGATTCTACTGCTCCAGTTATGCCTGCCTCTTGAAATCGCCGCCCGGCGAGAAGCTCGGCGGGATCCGGCACATCGATGCCCAAGACGTGGGTAGCCATAGTCTTGGCAATGGTGGTCAGATAGGTGTGCTGGAAAAAGAGGTCGTCCTGGTTTATCGTTGCTCCATAGACCCGCTCCATGAGTTGGGCCCAGAGGTCACGTTTTAGACGTACCTCGGGGCGGCTCCCCACCTCTCCCCACATCGTCGCAAGTTCCTCTCTGGCCAGGAACCAGGCAAGACTGTTTCGGCCCAACTCCCGTTGCACGGTCTCAGGAGTCGGTTCTAGGTCTGCGCTGACGGCGACAGCAGAGCTAAGCCAGGCAAGTAGGTCTCGTGGATGTTCTACGGACGTCGTGTGTGGAGGGAGCTGGCGAAGCTTGCCAGCTCGCAGCTTGTAAGGGATGAACATCGCACCGTCAGCAGTGATGCCAACGAAGTGCTCGCCCGTTTCAGCCTCGCGCTGTGACAGATAGTCGGGTAATTTCCTCTCTGCATCGCGCAGCTCACGACGGAGGTCGGCCTTGAACTCAAAGACAGTCCGCCCGAGCAGGGCATCAATACGGCCGTGTACTTCAGGCACTGGTCGCTCGAAATCCACTTCGGTGCTGCTGGCACCCAGGCCATCCACCAATAGCTGGTAGACGAGCGCACGCACCTTCTCGTGGCCAGGTCGGGTCGCCAGTTCTGTGACAACGTCCCGTAATCGCTCTGCAGTCAGAGGCATCTCAAAATCCTTGGGAAGTCATTCAGAACAAAGAATACCACACGTCCCACGTATTGTGCGCGCACCCCATTCCGCCATCCCCTCCTTCCCCCACCACCCATCCTCTGCTACCCTGAGAGCTTGTAAGGGAATTGTCATTGCGAGGGCGTCCCCGCCCGTGGCAATCTGGGGTGGGGTCCCCTCCTATGCCGAGTTCGAGATTATTTCACAAGCCCTGAGTCTACCATGCCACATCGCTGCCACTCCACCACCCAACCACCCCACCAGAACATTCAATCAAAGAGCATGTACCATTCCGTAGCTGAACGACACAACAAAAATGAAATTTCCCCAAACAATCAAAGAGCCCGCCGCCCCCTTCCCCCGCCAGCGGGGGAAGAAACCACCCTCTCCCCCGAAGCGGGGGAGAGTCAGAGAGGGGGCAATCCCTCCCGCTTGTGGTGAGCCTGTCGAACCATCCCATTCACCCCAACCCCAACTCCTCCAGCCGCTCATCGTCAATGCCAAAGTGGTGCGCTATCTCGTGGGCTACCGTCACCTTGATCTCCCGGGCCATCTCCTCACGGGTGTGGCACATGGCCTCCACCGGCCCCTGGAAGATGGTTATCTTGTCCGGCAGCACCAGATTGTACCCCTCCCTCTCCGTCAGCGGGATCCCCTCGTACAGCCCCAGCAGCTCGTCCCTGGAGTCCAGACCTGACGTAGCCATCTGCTCACGGCTCGGCCACTGCTGTACTACCACCGCCACGTTATCCAGCCGTTCCAGCAGCTCCTGGGGCAGCTCCCCAATGGCGTCCAGCACCAGCTCCTCGAACTCATTCTGCCTCAACGCTCTCCCCCTTGTTCACTGCCATTCAACCCCTATGCCATCAGGCCATCTCTGCCCTTAGACCCTTGAGAGCGTCCAGGTTAGCCTTGTCCGGCCCACTGCCATCCTCACCTGGAACCTCCAGCAGAAACGGAACGTCTCTGAAAGCGGGATGCCTCATGATGGCCCGAAAGCTCTCAAGGCCCATGTAGCCCCGGCCGATGTTCTCGTGGCGGTCCACCCCGGAGGCAAAGGGTGTCTTGCTGTCGTTGGCGTGGACTGCCACCAGGTTGGACACGCCAATCTCTCGGTCGAACTCCTCCATAACCCGTTGCAGTCCGGCCTCCGTCGTCACCTCGTACCCCGCGGCAAAGAGGTGTTGAGTATCCAGGCACACCCCCATCTGGGGGCTGGACACGGCCTTCACCATCTGTCCAATCTCCTGGAAGCTCGCCCCTATGTGCTGCCCCATGCCGGCACTGTTCTCGATGATAAGTCTGACACCATTGGGAGACGCCTCCAAGACCTGCCTGAGAGCGCCGACAGCCTGATCGAATACGCCCTCAAAGCCGGCTCCCAAGTGGCTGCCGCCGTGAAAGATGACCCCAGCAGCCCCGATATCCCCTGCCACCTGCATGTAGTTGGTGAGGGCTTGCACGGACTTGGCCAGCTGTTCTTCGCTGGGACTGCCCAGGTTCACCAGGTATATGGCGTGAAGGAAGGTAGGACCAATGCCTGCCCTGTCAGCCTTCTCCCGAAAAGCCGAGGCCGTAGCGGATGGAATGGGTTTGAAGGCCCAGCCCCTGGGCGACGAGGCGAACACCTGAATGGTCTCGGCGCCCATCTCCCGGGCCTTGTCGATGGCTTTGTCCAGGCCGCCGGTGCTGGAAACGTGGGCTCCTACCTTCATAGTGCCTCCCCCCCATGCTGACCAGTGTGGGCCAGAGGCTGGTTATCTAGCCCTGGAAGGGAATGGTAGCAGACGACGGAACAGCTTGCCCACGTCCCCGTTTTCCCACACCAGGAGGAGCTGGCTGGCAATCCAGATGGAGCTGTAAGTGCCGGTGATGATTCCCACGAGCAGCACAATCATGAAGTCCCGAATGGTAGGCCCTCCGAACAGCAGCAAGGCCAGAATGGTGAACAGAGTAGTAAGGCTGGTATTGAGAGAGCGCCCCAGGGTGTCCTGAATGCTGATGTTAACGGTGTCGCTGAGGCCCTTGCCAATGCCTCTGGTAAGGTTCTCACGAATCCGGTCGATGACCACAATGGTGTCGTGGACACTGTAGCCCATTATGGTCAGGACGCCAACGATAAACATGGCGTTGACCTCAAGATTGAAGAACCGTCCCGCTATGGAGAAAACACCCAGCACCACCAGCACATCGTGAATTAGGGCGATTACGGCTGCTGTCCCGTATCTGAAAGGCGACGGTACCCGGCGGAACGCATAGGTGATGTACAACAGGATAGCCACAGAGGCGATGAGCACGATGATAACGGCATTGCGCACCGTCTCCGTCGCTATGGTGGGAGAAATGGAGAAGAAGTCCGATACCTCAACTGTAGAGCCCAGATTGGCCTCCAGAGCACTCACAATCCTCTCCCGCTCGGAGAGTCCACCAGACTGGGACTCCTCCAAATTGCGGGTGCGGATGAAGAAGCTGCCTTCACCCAGGCGCTGGATCACGGCATCTGGATGGCCCAGGGCAGTGAACTGAGACCGCAGACTTTCCTGGCTCACGTCTTCCTGGAACTCCAGGGTCATAGATGACCCGCCAGAGAACTCCAGCCCAGCGTTTAAGCCATAAGGGAGCAGAAGGGAGATAATCCCCACCAGTATCACCAGGGATGAGAAAAGGAACAGCCAGTTGCGCTTTCCAACAAAGTCCACTCTACTATCTCCTCTCTCCCAGCGCCGGGCCAGGCCTGGGAGTTGCTTGCTTCCTCTCCACTGGAGAGTACATGGACACATACCGCCCCAGGGGGGTGATGGCAACTATCCTGAGAAGGGTGCGTGTCACCATGATAGCCGAGAACATGCTTACGGCCACGCCCAGGAACAGGGTAACGGCGAAGCCTGTCACCAACCCGGTGCCCAGACGTGTCCCGAACCAGAATAGAATGGCACAGGTGATGAAGGTGGAAACGTTGCTATCCCGAATAGCAGGCCAGGCGCGACTAAAGCCCATCTCTATGGAGGCTATCAGGGTACGACCGCTGCGCAGCTCCTCCTTCATACGCTCAAAGATGAGGACGTTGGCATCCACGGCCATGCCTACAGACAGGATGAAGGCGGATATACCGCCCAGGGTCAGGGTAATGGGCCACAGCTTGACTATGGCCAGGACAATCACGCTGTAGATGATGAGGGCAAGGCACGCCATAACCCCAGGCAGCCTGTAGTAAAGGGTCATGAACAGGAGCACCAACCCAAGACCAATCAGACCTGCTACCACGCTCTTCTTGAGAGAGTCCGCTCCCAGGGTGGCGTCCACATCCATCTCTTGAATCAGGGTAAGAGGAACCTGAAGCCGCCCAGACTCCAGCTGAATGGCAATGGTGCGCACACGCTCCATGGTGAAATCAGGACCTTCGATAAAGGCCCGCCCGCCAGTGATGGCCTCTCGTGCTACGGGGGCCAGAAGAAGCTCGTTGTCCAGGAAGAAGGCCGTGCGGTTGTTGGTGCCCGCGATGCGCTGAGTGTGCTGGGCAAAGATCCTGGCGCCCTCGCTGTCGAACTCCAGGTTGACGACGGGCGTCCCCAGGGTGGGATGGGTGCCAGCATAGGCCCGCACCAGGTCGTCTCCGGTGAGGTTCAAAGGAGTGTCCACGTGGTACTGGGGGTCCTCGCACCTCTGGGTGATGTTGTTAGGATCGTTGGTGCAGATGCGTTCCTTCATCTCCAACCGGGCCGTCTGACCAATGAGCCGCTTGGCCTCCTCCACCCCGCCTGTAACGACAAAAGACATCTCCTGAAAGCTAAAAGACTTGATGGAGGGCAACTGCGCCTGCAAGGCTGTCAGAATGGCCTCTTTCTCCTCAGGCTTCAGTCCAGAGAGCCCTACAGTGAAGATGTTGCCCAATAGGTTCGTTACCATCGCGTCCTCTCGACCCAGCCCCGCCAGCGCGGAACGGATGGCCTCGGCATCCACGGCTTCTGAGAACTCAATGTTCATAACAGCAGAGGGGAATGATGTACGGAGCGTCTGCTCAATGCTATCCCTCTCCGCAGGCGTAATGACACTCCCGTCCTCAGCCAGCTTGGCCGGCTGCAAAGAAGGCAACTCAATGACAAAGGTGCGACTATCCACCTTTTCTATAGTCGCGTCTGGGCGGCCCACAGACGCCAGCGCAGTGCGAAGGGCATCGGTTTGCACATCCTCTTGGAAATGCGCCCTGGCCGTGGTTGTGCCGACGCCAGGGAGCTGTACCAGTATGCGGTTACCACCCATCCTCTGGATGATAGGCTCGGCAACCCCAAAGGAGTTGACCCGCGACTCAATGGTCTTGATGACCCCCTCCATCTGATCGGAGGTTGGTGCCTGGTCTTCAGTAGGCTGGGCCTCGTAAACCAGATGGCTCCCGCCTTCCAGGTCCAGGCCTAGCTGGAGGCCCAGGATAGTATCCCCACCCCGTTCCAGTTTGAGGTCTCCCAGAGATATCTGAATCTCCCGAAAGGCAATAGAGGCCGTTGCCGCGGCAACAATGGCAGCGATGAGAAGAAAACGTGTCCAAGGGAATCTTCGCATTTACTCTCCTCGGCCAAAAAAATCAGTTCCATTCTACGTCACCTTTGGAAAAAGGCAAAGGTCTAACCTGATGCACTATAACCCATGATACTGTCACAGCCAAGACGTGGGAGGGCCGCCTCTGGATGCATGCGGCCCTCCCCATGTCCTGCTGACGCCATCTATGCGGCTCCGAAAGTGATATACACTAGAAGCTGTTCAGAAAACCCTCACCCCCTCAGTCCCCCTCTCCCTTGGCTAGGGAGAGGGGGAGGAATTTGGGGATCTGGGGGACACCCCCAGACCCCCGTCAGAGGAGGTTATCCCCTCTGGACTCCCCTGGTGACAATTTCTGGATAACCTCAAGGTTTCCGTCTGTCCTAAGCCGGTCGAAGGACAAAACTGAAGAGTTTTTCGACAAGTTCTCGTATCCTGCTGAACTGGCAGAGACGGTCACCTGCTAAGCATGAACCCTGTGGCCTAGATTGCTCAGCCAGTGCTTCACCATGAAGCTGTATTTGGAAACACCGTTGCCTTGAGCGCCGTTCCCGTCCATGCAGCAATGCCTGGCATCCCAGAAGAGAAGTCCCACAGCAGTAGCAAAGGTGGGGTCTTCCAGGTCCTGAGGAGCAAGTACCGATACCGCTGGCACTCCAATCCTCACCGGCCCCGGCCATATGCTGCTGGCCAGCTCCTCCAGGCCCGGCAGCTTGGAGGATCCTCCAGTCAATACCAGGCCTCCCGGGGGCGCATGATCCAGGCCGGCGCTGGTCACCTCTTTGAGGATGAGGCGCAGCAGCTCGTCTACACGGTCGTGGATCACCTCGCACAGACTTTGCCGAGAGACCTGGGAGAAGGCCTGGTTGCCGAAACTCGGCAGCCGCAAGTCCTCCCCGGTATCCACAGCTTCAGGAATGGCGTGGCCGTACTTGAGCTTCGCTTCTTCGGCAGCCAAGAAAAAGGTGGTAAAGGCCAGGGAGATGTCCCGTGTGACCTGAAACCCTCCCACAGGAATAATGCCTGTATGCCATATGCTCCCTTCCAGGAATATGGAGACGTCGGTGGTGCCTCCGCCCATGTCCGCCAGGACTACCCCTACGTCCCGTTCATCTTCCGAGAGAATGGCTTCTGCGCTGGCCAGAGGCTCCAACACCAGGCCTCTTACTTTGACCCCTGACCTGCGCAGCGCCTGTACCAGGTTGTCCACAGAGGTTGGATCCGCCATGACCACGTGGCTTTCCACCTCCACTGTAGATGCATACATTCCCAGGGGGTCATGCACCCCCCAGTTGCCATCAACGGAGTAATCCCGTGGAATCACATGAAGGACCCTATCGCCGAGAACAGCGCGGTCGGGATAGCAAGCCTGAATCACCTGCACCACATCGTGGGAGCCAATGGGGTTACGGTATCGTCGATTGTCCAGGGAAGCTCGGGAGTTTACGTAGTTGATGTGGCTCCCTGTGATGCCTACATAGGCAGAGGTTACCTTCACCCCAGCTTGAGCCTCTGCTTCTTGCACCGAAGACTCAATCACTTGCTGTACCTCCGCGAGGTCGCTCACCATGCCCTTCTTCATGCCGCGAGAAGGGACAGTGCCAACACCTATGACCTGCATCTCCCCGGCAGTATCCGAGCGTCCGATCAGGGTGCAGACCTTGGACGTTCCCACGTCAATGGCCACGTGGTACCTTTCCCTCCTCATCGCTCATCACCTCCTTCAGGCCTCTGTTCAAAAGAGAGACCTCTGGAACTGGGGGGAGGCCGCTGGGGAGAGAGAGGGTTCAATCGCAAAGATGTTGCTACTTGGCATCCTGCCTTATTTGGCCTGCTGTTCCGTTCCACAGCGACCTTACCCCCGAATCAGTTCCATGATCTATAAGAAGGGACTGCCCTTCTAAATACGCTCCGCTACCCTCATTCGGGCGCTTCGACTCCTACGGTTTATCCTGACCTCCTCATAAGAGGGGGAAATGACCTTCTTGGTTACCAACCGTATGTTTTTCGCCTCCCTGCTCTCCTCCCTGAAAAAGTCCTTGACCAGCCGGTCCTCCAAGGAGTGATAGCTGATGATCACTACCCTGCCACCGGGGGACAGAAGACAAATCGCCTGCCTCAGAGCCAGCTCCAGATTCTCCAGCTCGCGATTTACCTCCATACGAATGGCCTGAAAAGTACGCGTAGCAGGATGAATGCGGCCCCACGGGTACCTGGCAGCCCTGGCCACTACCTGCGCCAGTTGGAGAGATGTATCAATGGGACGGCTGTCCACTATCTCCCTGGCAATCCGGTCTGCCCCGTGCTCTTCACCATAGGCACGTATGATTTGGGCCAGATCCCCTTGCGAGTAGCGATTGACCACATCCCAGGCCGTGACTTCCTGCCGGATGTCAAACCGCATGTCCAGGGGCTCCTCCGCCCGAAAGCTAAAACCTCTCCCCTCCCCTTCCAGTTGCAGAGAGGAGAGACCCAGGTCAAAAAGGATGCCGTCTACTGGATAGAACCCCTGGTCTTTGGCGATCCCTTTGAGGTCACGGAAGTTGTCGTTGGTCAGGGTACAGAAGTCACGAAAAGGCCGCAGCTGCTCCTCCGCCGTTTGCAGAGCCTGGATGTCCATGTCGATTCCCAGGAGTCGCCCTCCAGGTGAGATTGCCTCCAGGATGGCCCTGGAGTGTCCCCCTTCTCCAACGGTACAGTCAATGTAGCTGCCGCCAGGCTTCACCCGAAGGCCTTCCAACACCTGCTGCGTCAGCACCGAGACATGGTATGCCATAGCGATTACGCTCACGAGCGCTCCTCCGAAGTCTCAGCAATGAGCGAGGCTTCCTCCTCCAGGAATGCACTCTCCTGGAGCCATGCCTCCTTGGCCCATATCTCCAGGAAATCCCCCATCCCAGCGATGACCACCTCTTCGCCTATCTGGGCGTACTGCCTCAGGGAAACGGGCAAGAGCACCCTCCCCTGCCGGTCGGTCTCCAGGCTATAGGCAGCCGAGAAGTTCATGCGCCGCATCCTCCGGTTTTTGGCCCTGTGGAGAGGCAGACTGGCCACCTGGCTGGCAACGGTCTCCCAGTGAGATGGAGTATAAGCGGCGATACAACGGTCGTATCCCCGGGTGAGGACAATGCCTCCCCTGAAGGTATCCCTGAAGCGGGCCGGCAGGGATATCCGACCCTGAGGATCCACTCGATGCTCCTGCTCTCCGAAGAAATGCAGAGGGCCACTTTCCACCGTCGCTCTCCAGAACTACCCTTTTTATTCCTATTACCACCAAAAATAGCACCGGAAATCCCAAAATGCAATACTCTGAGGTAGAGATTTGGGGGCAGTTTTGAACTCATAAGAGAATGCCAGGAACGAAAATCACCTGGCAGAGGAGGTTGACCACCATGGGGCGCGACGACCGTGGCAGCTTAGCGGGTGTTTCCCAAGCCGAGGAAAATCCCCCATCCCTTCGGCTTCGCTCAGAGCCTGCCCTGAGTTTACCGAAGGGGCAAGCTCTAACCTTCCTCCGCGAGCGGGGGAAGGGATTTCCCTCTCTCTTTACCCGAAGGACAGTTAGAGAGAGTGAGCCCGCAATGTAGCGCGTCCCCTTGAAATCACGTTTTTAGCTGTTCAGATGGGGCCCCTGGGGCGGCTTTAATTCGGGTGACGAACCCAATGGCTCATCCCGAAAGCGCTCCAAGAGCAGACGCTCCTCCGAGCTCAGAGACGCCTTAGTCAAAAGATGGGGGCGGCGGCGCAGGGTGCGCCGGAGGGACTGCTGACGCCGCCACCGCTGCACCTCCTGGTGGTTCCCGGAAAGCAGCACAGGCGGGACCGACCAGCCTCGATACTCGGCAGGACGTGTGTACTGGGGAAACTGGACCAGGCCACTGGTATGGCTGTCATCCTCCAGGGACTCGGTATCCCCTACAGCCCCTGGTATCAGGCGCACCAGCGCATCTACGACCACCATGGCTGGGATCTCCCCACCGCTCAGTACGTAGTCGCCTATGCTTATCTCCCGGTCAATCAGGTGCTCCCTCACCCGCTCGTCTACGCCCTCGTAGTGGCCGCAGATGAGGATAAGGTTGCGGTGGACGGTCAAGCCTTTCACCATCTCCTGGGTGAGCACCTCCCCTTGAGGAGAGAGAAGGACGACCAGGGCCTCTTCGGCTACCTGAGGCCCGCTGTCCTTCGCGATGCGGGACCTCACGTCCTCCACGCCCAGGAAAAGAGGTTCAGGTTTCAGCACCATGCCGCCACCGCCGCCGAAGGGGTAGTCATCCACCGTGCGGTGCTTGTCCCGGGCGTAGTCTCGAATATTGTAGAAGTGAATCCTCACCAGGTCCCGCTCTATTGCCCGCCCGACGATGCTTTCATCGAAGGGGCCTCGAAACATCTCGGGAAAGAGGGTGAGGATGTGAATGTCCATGGTCGGAGGGGCTAGTGAGGTGGATGTACCTCTACCCTGTCCTTGGTCAGGGTCTCCATGGCGTGGGAGATAGTCTCAAGAACTGTCTCCAGGCTCTCCTTGATGGCCCTGGGACTACCAGGCAGGTTGATGATGAGACACCTGCCCCGTATGCCTGCGGTGCCTCTGCCCAGCATAGCCAGAGGGGTATGGATAAGACCACCCTGACGCATGGCCTCAGCGATCCCTGGAACGGCCCGCTGGATAACGGTCTGGGTAGCCTCGGGAGTGACGTCCCGGGGGCCCAAGCCCGTGCCACCGGTGGTCACCAGCAGGTCTACCTCACCGCTATCGGCCCACTCCCTGAGCCTGGTGGAGATGGTATGCGCGTCATCGGGCACTATCTCGTAGCGAGCGAGGGAAAAGCCCCGGGCAAGGAATATGTCTTTGATAGTCTGGCCACCGACGTCCACTCGCTGTCCCGCGGCACCCATGTCGCTGCAAGTCAAAACACCCAGGGTGAACATACGGCTCCCCTTTGCACAAGTTTAGCCCAATATACCATAAACGCAAGCTAGGAAGTAGCACCCCACAAGCTTGACTGCTCTGGAGGCATGACTCATAATCCCGCCAGGACAAGCTCTTGCTGTCCTTCCACCGTGGAAGGACAGCAAGAGCCCGCACAGGAAGCGCGCACCATGCCAGCAAAAGTAGCCCTGGTATGCGATAGCTCCGTCTGCTTACCCCGAGAAGTCGTGGACGAGTACGGCCTCCATGTTGTCCCCATGGAACTGACCTCAAAGGGCAAGACCTACCGGGACGGCGTGGACATATCCCCCCAGGAGTTCTATTCCCTCCTGGCCCGGTGCGAAGAGATGCCCACCACCTCTGCTCCCAGGCCGGCCAGCTTCGTCAAAGCCTACAGCGAGGCAGCCGCCCATGCGGAAAGCATCCTGTGTCTCACCCTTCTGTCCACCGTAAGCATCACCTACAAAGTTGCGGTGACCGCGGCGGAGATGGCTCGGGAGACCCTGCCAAAGACCCACATAGAGGTCGTGGATACCCGTACCGCCGCCGGAGGCCAGGGCCTGGTAGTCCTGGCGGCGGCCAGGGCAGTAGCCAGGGATGCCACTCTCCTCCAGGTGAAGGCGAAGGCCCAGCGAGTGATGCAGGGGGTCAGTCTGATAGCCTTCCTGGATACCTTGCACTACCTCTCCAGGGGGGGCCGCGTCCCTCGGATAGCGGCCTGGGCAGGCTCGGCACTGAAGCTGAAGCCTATAATAGAGCTGAGCCAGGGAGAGATACGACCCCTGGAGCGCCCTCGTACCAGGCGACGAGCCATGGAACGATTGAGTGCTATTGTCCGTGAACGGGTGGGCGATGGCCCTTTCCGAGCCAACGTGATGCACGCCCTGGCCCTGGACGACGCCCAGGCCCTCAAGGAGCGGCTGCTGTCGGAGCTCAACTGCGTGGAGGCTCTGGTCAGCGAGTTCACGCCGGTGATGGGCGCTCACACCGGGCCGGGCCTTGTGGGAGTCGCCTTCTACCGCGAGGAAGGCCCCTAGAGTCACCAGTGGTTTTTGATTGTTTTGAAGAATTTCGCGTTTTTTATGCCTGCAAAGGTACAGTTGTTTGATTGAATGTTGTTCAAACCCTCACCCCCTGGCCCTCCTTCGGCAAGCTCAGGACAGGCTCTCTCCCTTGGCTAAGGAGAGGGGGAAAAGAAGAGGAATCTGGGGGGAACACCCAGACCCCCGCCCCTTCGGCAGGTCCGATTTCATCGGACTCCGCATGGAACGGAGTGGAATCGGAGCTTAGGGTAAACTCGGGGCTTTGCCCCCTCTGGACTTCCACAGGGTCGCATTTTGGGATGAGTACATAACAGAGCCTTGAAACAATATTAAACTCGCCCCCTCTCTGACTCTCCCCCGCGGAACGGGGGAGAGAAATCCCCCGACTCGTCGGGGTTAGAGCTTGTCCTGAACAGAGTGTGGAATAGGGGTGAAACTTTAGCTTTCTATTGATGGATCAGTAAATACTTGGGGGACCCTTCCGAGGCGGAACGATGGCGGCGGGTGAATGAGGGCATTGTGCATCCAGGGTAGCAGAGGGGGGACGAAGGGGTAAGGGGCAGGTGGCAGGGTCAGGGTCTTTTAGTTATCTGCTTCACCCCCTCTCTGACTCTCCCCCGTGGAACGGGGGAGAGAAATCCCTTCCCTCGCTAGCGGGGGAAGGTTAGGAGTGGGGTGCAAGGGTATGCGGTCTCCCTCCGATGAATCATTGAAAGGGGCAGGTGACGAGGTTGCGCCTTTTGTCCAATGTTGAGCCATGACATATAATGGACTTCAAGGCTCCAGGCTACCCCGAACCTGAAACAGAGGCATTAGCCGGAAAAGGACTCCGCTCTGGACGACGTAGAACTCCTCAAGGGGCACATCGCAGAAGTGCCTGAACCCCTGGCCCGTGTGGTGCTGATAGTGGTCAGTGGCCTGCCAGGGACGGGCAAGTCCTACTTCAGCCGCCGCCTGGCCGAGCGCGTCCCCCTGGTCATTGTGGAGACGGATGCCATGAGGAAGGCCCTAATCCCCTCTCCTACCTACAGCGGCATGGAAAGTGCTCGACTCTTCAAAGCCTGTCACGCCCTCATAGAAGACCTGCTCAAGGGAGGGGTCTCTGTGCTCTTCGATGCCACCAACCTGGTGGAGAACAACCGGGAGCGCCTGTACAACATCGCCGACAGGATCAACGCCAAGCTCATCCTGGTGCGTGTGGAAGCGCCCCCGGAGGTGGTCTCAGAGCGGCTCAGGAAGAGAGAAGAGGGCGAAGCCCAAGAAGATAACTCCACCGCCAACCTGTCCGTATACCGTCGGATGGCGCGCTCTGCGGAGCCTATCAGGAGGAACCATTACGCTGTGGACACCTCCAGGGATATAACCCCTGTTATCGAAAAGATCGCGCGGGAGATGAACCGATGGGTAAGGGGGTAGGGGCAGGTTTGAAACCTGCCCCTACGGGAGCGGGTGGAGAGCAGGGCGATTCGTGAATCGCCCCTATGGAAGAGATGGAAGGAAGGGGTCACGCTCGAGGACTCGCTGGCAATGACGATGGGGCGAGGAACCCAGGGTCTGCCATCCTTGCTGACGGCGGAGGCCCTAGATTCCTCGTCGCTACGCTCCTCGGAATGACATGGGGGCCGACCTTGGAATGACATATGATGACATATGGAAGGAGTGAAATGGAGATCAAGGTCGTTTCCGGCGATATCACCCAGGTAGACGCGGCGGCCGTCGTGGTTAACCTGTTCGAGGGGGTGCAGACCCCCGGCGGTGCCACGGGCGCGGCAGACAGGGCCCTGGATGGGGCCATATCCAGGCTCATCGCCGAAGGGGAGATAAAGGGCAAAAAGGGGGAAGTGACTATAATCCATACCCTGGGCAGGATACCCCCCGCCAGGGTGGTAGTGGCTGGCCTGGGCAAGCAGAAGGATTTCAGCAACGAGGTGGTGCGGCAGGTGATGGGCACCACCTGCCGCCGGCTGCGGGGAGCCGGCGTAGAGAAGGTGGCTACCATCCTTCACGGAGCGGGGATCGGCGGCCTGGATACAGGAGAGTCGGCCCAGGCCGTCGCAGAGGGAGCGCTGCTGGGACTCTACACCTTCAAGCGGCACTTCACCAAGACCGAGGACGTCGAGAAAGAGGTGAAAGAGCTGACGGTGGTGGAGATGGACGCCGCCAGGCTTTCCACCATCCAGGAAGCCCTGGACCGGGGAAGGGTGTTTGCCGAGGCCGCTATGCTGGCCCGGGACATGGTCAACGAGCCTTCCAACTTTATGACCCCCACCCACATAGCGGACATCGCCCGCCAAGTCGCCCAGGAGCACCACCTGGAGGCAACTATCCTGGACAGGCCCCAGATGGAGGAGCTAGGCATGGGAGGCCTCCTGGGAGTGGCCAGGGGCAGTGCGGAGCCGCCCAAGTTCATCGTTCTGCGCTATTGGGGAGACCCCGGCAACCCAGGCAACAACCTGGGACTTCTGGGCAAGGGCATCACCTTTGACACCGGTGGGATATCCCTGAAGCCTGCCGCTGGCATGGAGGAGATGAAGGGTGACATGGCCGGAGCCGCGTCCGTGCTCTCGGCCATGAAGGCCATCGCCCAGCTTAAACCCAGAATCAACGTCACCGCCATCGCTGCCGCCACCGAGAACATGCCCGGAGGCTCGGCCCAGAAGCCCGGCGACGTGCTGCGCACCATGGGCGGCAAGACCGTGGAGGTGGAAAACACCGATGCCGAAGGCCGCCTGGTCCTGGCGGATGCCCTGGGCTACGCACGGAAGATGGGCTTGAGGCGGCTGGTAGACGTGGCCACCCTCACGGGGGCCATGGTAACGGCGCTGGGTGACATCTGCACCGGAGCTTTCACTAACAACCTGGAGCTCCTGAAGTCTGTAATCAGCGCTGGGGAGACCTCTGGGGAACACATCTGGCAGTTTCCCATGTACGAAGAGTACAAGGAGCAGAACAAGAGCCAGGTGGCAGACGTGAAGAACACCGGGGGAAGAAAGGCAGGCTCCATCACCGCGGCCCAGTTTCTTGCCGAGTTCAGCGAGGACACGCCGTGGGTTCACCTGGACATCGCGGGAACCTCAATGGCTGACAAAGAGTCCGGCTACCTGGTCAAGGGGGCCACTGGAGTGCCTGTTCGGACGCTGATAAACCTGGCCCTGGGATTGGCAGAGAGGTAGAGCACGAGGTGTGATGGTGGGGATCTGCCGGGGGAGTGAAGCTTTACGCACCAAAGGTTGGAGCAACGCGAGGCAAAACGTAACTGCTTCCTCCCCCGGAACCTGGAGCTGACTGCCTGTGCCCTCTGGCACGGCTTCGGCTCAGGGGATCTCGACGATGGCGCTGGGAGTCCAGTCTCCCCCTCTCCAGTCCAGGGGCAAGACCATCCTCACAGTCTGAGTCATGTTGTGAGCCAGGTAGGTGGGCAGCTCATTGGTGACTTCCTCGTTGGCCTGGTTGATGCCGGATATCAGGATAACCATTCCGTCGGCGCCTTCGTTCCTGACAGTCACATCCAGAATGGCGTAGTAGCCATCGAACATCCCGGTAGTGGTAGCGTTTATTGCCAGCACTACCGGTCTCGGTTTTGCTACTTCAGCCTGAGCAGGCACCGATGAGGTCTGCTCAGTACTCGCACGTGCTCCGCCACATGCGACAAACAAGCCGACTGCCCCCAACAGACCCAACAGAAGAATTATTGCGACGCTTCCCGTTACTCTCATTGTTCTTTCCTCCTCATTCTATGCCTGGTAACTGTGTACCGGCTGCCTGGTAAGAAGATCCCAGTGCTGCGGCCTGTAGAAGAGACCCTCCCTGGCTACTGCCCCCGCGCCATCGGGCACGGCGACCGGTGCCAGGGCTTGAAGAGCGCTAGGCCACTGCCCCCCTCGTGGCCGGTAGAAGAGACCTCGCCTGCTGGCAGTAGCATTGACTATTGCTTCTCCGGTCCGGGATGCCAGTGACAAGGGTTTGCTGAAGCGATGCCACTCTCGCGGCCTGGACAGGAGGCCCACTACTCCAGGAGCAGGAGCAGTTCTAACCTCGTGGGCTTCTGGTGCCAGGTGAGGCAGACTCTTGAAATAGGACCATTGCGCTGGCCTGTGTAGGAGACCACCATTGGGCACAGAGGCCAAAACCATGGTTGGCACAACCAGAGGCTCTTCTGAGCGGGGCTGGCTGGTCTTCCGCAGGTCCCTCACCCTTGGCAGCATGGTGGCAGCCACCACAAATCGCAGGACTCCCGAGAGCAGGAACATGGCCAGCACCGGGCTGCCGAAGAGGGGATTGACGTGACTCAACAGTAACACTGCCGTCAGACCGCCCAGGCTCATGGCCGCCATGGACAGGGCCTTGTGAAAAACGATGTACTTGAGTCTCTTCTTAGGTGAAACGGTCTGGAAGATGAAATTGGGCGTGCAGAGGTCGAATCCTGCCCACACGACTCCTGAGAAGACCTGGACCAACACCAGGTAAACCAGGTTAGAAGACACCAGCCAGAGGAGGGGGACCAGGGGTATCAACAAGGAGGCTATGCGGACGAGCCTCAGGTTGCCAAACCTGTTGACACAGTGGCCCCAGATGGGCATGGTCAAGGTTCTGGCAATCAACTCGCTGGATGAAATCACAGCGAAGGTCATGTAGTCAAAGCGCAGCTCATTCAGCATATAGACGGCAAAGAAGGGGGCTGCCAGGAATACCGTGAAGGTGAATAGAGAGGTATAGAGCACAAATCTCCCCAGGTTCCTTGTCTGCGTTTCCCGAAGGAAATCGATGAAGCGAAAGCTCTCATCTTCCTGCTCCACATGGGGAGGCTCGGATATTCTGGTGTACACGAAGAAGGAGAGAAGCGTGGCAACCAGGGCCACCGCGAAGACAACGGCAAAGCCGATGAGCGCCCGCCCGTCGGAGAAGCGCTGCAGGAGATAGCCCATGGCGTAGAAGGAGACGATATAGGAGGCTGTGTTAATGCTCAACCTCAGGCCCAGGTACTTACCTCTGTTGTCAGCGTGGGTCAAGGACACCATCCATGTAGTGCGAACGGGCCCTAGCAGTATTCCGGGCACCAGGTTGAGTATCCACAGGCCAATGAGCAAAGAGGCATTCACGCGATTCAGTAGCAGCATCACAAAGAGTATGGGAAGCCAGGTCAGGGTATCCAGGAGGCACAAGGCCAGCACTGCCCGCTTGGCAGAGCCCAGCAATCTAACGACAGAGGGAATCTGCAGATACAAGACGGAGGTAACCAGGCTGGTGAAACCACTTAACGCCCCGACACCGTGCCAGTCGGAGCCAATAGCCACCATTGATGCCGACTGATAAGAGTTGCCTGCCTCTTCTACCCCGGCAAAACCCGCCTCAGCGTGGAAGTGTTTGAGACTTCTCTTATCTTGAGCTGCGTCCAGTTCTTTTGTATTCATTGCCGCCATTTAGGTAATCCATCTCGTGTCCAATACAGGGGGTCTCCTCTAGCTAACCGCTGCGGCCCGCTTGAGAGAGTGGAAATTGATCTGGTTCATCATCGGCCCCGCGCGACTCAGCAGGCCCACCATTTCGTCCGCCATAACTGTGGCATCGTCCCCGTACTCGGTCAGCAGGTACTGCTTAGCCCAGGCACTGAAGAGGTACCATGCACACCGAGTGTTGTCCCTCTCCACAGCCAGGAAGTCCGGGTGCAAGGCGTTGATCTGTAAGACTCCTTTGTCGTCGGACCAGGTGCGATACCTGGCTTCATCCGATACGGAAGCCCACAGGTTGGCACGCAAATAGGAGGGGGAGGTACGCTCATGCCGAGTAGCCAAGGAAGCCCCGTTCTTTGATATGGCGATCCGAGGCCTGGCAGCCTCCTTCACGACAGGGAGAGTTCCTCCCCCGTTGGTGCTCACCAGGGGGAGCAGCGTGTCACCTGTGCTATCCCTTCGCAATAGATGCAGAAAGCGTCCAATGAAGATGTCCACCTTGTTCATGATTTCAGTCAGCCGGTTGTCCAGGTACTCCTGGGCTACTCGCTCCAACCCCTGGACTATGCAAGGCTCAAGACCGCGCAGCGCCTCGGCCAGGGCCTTGTATTGCTCGTTCTGGACCACGGCTGCTTTATCGGCGGTGCCTTGCAGACGGTCGTACCGTATGCTGCCTTCCAGCCTCTGGCTGAGCCAGGGTTGTCGCTGGAACTCTTCCAGGGCCGTCAACGTAGAGAGGCGGATGCCTCCTCGCCCAAAGAGGTCTACGGCCGCCTCAGGGTTCTCAAAGGGAAGAGCGTAGAGCTCCACGTGGGCGCAGCCAAAGGGATGGAGGTTGAGGTTGACGGACGTTACCGGGATGCCCTGGAACTGAGAGGGTTTGATAGGCTCGTAGCCATGCTTGTCCCCGATGAACAGGCCGTAGAGGTTGCCTCTCAAATCTGCGGCGAACTCGCGGCCCAGGTGTCTCTTGATTCGCGCCCGGCTCAAGAGGGGCGCGACCTCCGGCAGAATGCCCATAAGGTAGGCACGAGTGCCTCGTTTCACCTGATGGTTTTGCGGGCATGGCGTCATTACCTGGGCCACAGAATCCCGCAGCCGCTCGCGCTTCAGGACAAGGCAGCTGGAAGAAGGGCCATCTCTCACATCACGCGAGCAGAGATGGAGTTCCTGGGCAATGGAGGCAAAGGACAGCAGGCCTATGCCTTTCTCACCCCTGAGGACCTGCCCCACCTTTTCTGAATCGCCGATGCGCTGGACCACCTGGCGCATCTTCTCAGGCCCCAGGCCTATGCCGTTGTCTTCAACCATGATCATGGAAGAGGCCTCCTGGCCTTCGGCGGAGTGCTCCAGATGGATGCGGATGCACCCGCCGGCCACTCCGGTTTGCTCCACGGCATCGGCCGCGTTTTCTACAAACTGCTCCATAGCCTCGAGAGGGCTATGGCACACGTTGGCCAGCACCTCAAAGATATGCAGTCCTGTTTGAAGTCGAACCTCAGACACGATACCAACTCCTTTCGCCGAGCCTTCGGCCCCAGGTTAAGCCCCCATCTGCAAGCTCATGGCAGGCTCTACCAAGAAGGGGGTAAGCTCTGTGTGGGGGATATCCCTGGAGCCTGCCTTTCGGCTCGGCTCATGGCAGGCTCCAGGGATCCGCCTCTCTTCTATCTCATTTCCCCCTTTAGAAGGACTTTATCTCCACCACCTTGCCCTCACGGAGGAGGCACATTACTCGCTTGCCCATGTTGTCCAAGACCCATTCCAGGGAGACATCCAGCTCTCCCCGTGGGTAGACTTTCGTCTGTCCTCTTCCCACATCAATCTCCACGGAGTGCTCCTCAAGGCCGGCCAGGCCTCCCATTACAACTTGTTGTTGCATTGCTCACCCTCCATCATGGAACAGTTACCAAGGGGCTGACGCCGAAACGCCAGCCCCCAGTCTAATTCGAGTCATGTAGCCAACTCAGGTTCCTTCTTGCTGGGGAGACCAGATCTGGGGAAGAAGGTCCCGAGTTGTTGTCCTGCTTCAGGGCCGCCCGGGAGAGAATCTCCCGCCGATGCTTCTGGACAGGATTCCTCAGGAAGGCTGGCACCGCCAGTTGCTCCTCATTCTTTATGGCTTTCCGAAGGTCATTGAGCTCGCTCTCTCGAGCGGCCAGATTGGCCTTTCCCGGTTTGTAGGCGAAGCCCGTGGCGACGAGCACAATCTTGACCTCATTGGACATGTCGGGTGAGTAGATGAGGCCGAAGATGATGTTGGCCGCTGGGTCCGCGGTCTTGCGAATGATCTGTCCCGCTTCCTCTATCTCAGTCAGGGTAATGTCCGTCCCTGCGGTGAAGGTGTAGAGTATGGCTGTGGCACCTTCCATGGAAGCGTCCAAAAGAGGGCTTGAGATGCACGCCTTGGCTGCTTCCACTGCTCGGTTTTGGCCAGTGGCCTGTCCCATGGACAGCCATGCAGGGCCAGCTCCCTTCATCACGGCCTTGATATCGGCGAAGTCCAGGTTGATCTCGCCCTGGCTGGTGATTACAGAGGTGATGGCGTTCACGCCCTGGTAGAGAATCTCATCTGCCAGCTTGAAGGCCTTGTCTGCTGCCGTCCTGCGGTCGCAAAGGTGTAGGATACGGTCGTTGGGGATGATAATGAGGGTGTCGCAGGCAGGCTGCAGGTGGGCAAGTCCCTCCTCCGCCGACTCGCGCCGGAAGGAGCCCTCAAAGCCGAAGGGCCTTGTGACTATGCCGATGGTGAGAATACCGGTCTCTCTGGCTGCATTGCCGATGATGGGTGCGGCGCCAGTGCCTGTGCCGCCTCCCATGCCGGCGGCCACGAATATCATGTCTGCGCCACGCATGGCTTTGCGTATTTCATCTAGGCTTTCCTCGGCAGCCATGGCACCGACCTTGGGGTCTCCACCGGCACCCAGGCCCTTGGTGACCTTGGGTCCTATCTGAATCTTTGTGATGTTCTCATTCTTCGCATAGAGCAGGGACTGAGCATCGGTGTTGACAATGTAGAAGTCCACGCCCTTCATGCCTTCTTTTGCCATGCGACGGACGGCGTTGGAGCCGCCGCCGCCCACGCCGAAGACCTTGATCTTGGCGTGGCTGGTTACCAGGTTATCCGCTAGGTTCTGAGTTTCCACTTTGTCTCCTTTAGTATTCATTCTTTTATTGGTTGGATTTGACTCTGTGTCTAGAAACCGCGATAGATCTTGACTCGGGGCACAAAGGACTTGGCACTTTTCATAGCGCCCGCCATGCGAGTGAGCATGCTGTCTCTTGCCCAGCTCTGCTCCTGCCCCGCTCTGCCCTTGCACAGCAGAAGGCCCACGGAACTGAGGTAGGCCGGGTTATAGAGGGGGTCGTCAAGCCCTGTCAGGCCGCTGGGCGTTGCTATTCGAGCAGGTAGTCCCGTCACCTCCTGGGCCAGGGATGCTATACCAGGCACGTTGGCAGTACCCCCGGTGAGGACCAGCCCTGTTGGGAAATCAGCGATGTAGGCGTGGTTGGAGGGTAGCTGGGTGACGATGAGCTTCAATATCTCCTCCACCCTGGCCCTGACGATTTCGTTGAAGTCATCCTTGTAGATTGTGCTGAGTCCCTCATAGCTGATGTTGATGTACCGGTCTTCCTGGTCCTCCTCTTCGCTGCCATCATTGCCATTGAAGCCTGCGACGGACCTTGTCGAGACATCGGCGTGCTGCTTCTTGAGGGTTTCCACCAGGTCAAAGGGAAGGCCAAGACCAATGGCCAGGTCCTGGGTGATGCTGCTGCCACCTATGGGCAGGACGGAGGTGAGCACAACGCTGTTGTCCTTGAAGGCGGCTATTCCGGTGGTGCCGGCACCTATGTCAGCGATGACCACTCCAGCGTTCATTTCGTCGGGGTGAAGGGCCGCGTACGCACATGCCAGGGGCTGGAGCACAAAGCCCCTCACTTTCAGCCCTGCTTTTTGTGTGCTCTTGATGAGGTTATCAGTGACGTTTGCCGGCAGGGTGACCATGTGACTGTCGACGTCTAGCCTGAAGCCGCGCATTCCTACTGGGTCTATTACCCCCGACTGGCCATCCAGGGTGTAACGGCTCGGGATTACGTGCAAGAGCTTTTCACCCGAGGGAACGTCTATGTCGCGGGCAGCTGCAAGGCCGCGTTTTATGTCTTCACGCTTTACAAGGCGGGGTCTTCGGCCTACAGCAACCATGCTCCGACCGCTCTGTGAGCTGATATTGGCGCCGGTGATGCCGACGTAAGCCCAATCTATGACCTCGCCGCTGACCTCCTGGGCCCTGTTGATAGATTGGCGTATTGAGTCGGCGGCCAGGTCCATGTCGGCCACCAGACCCTTATCAATACCCTTGGCCGGGTAGATACCTTCTCCAAGGATTTGAATAGAGTCCTCGCTTACGTTGGCCAGCAGGGTGCAAACCTTGGATGACCCGATGTCAACCGACGCAAGCATCTCAGTCTTGGGTTTTCTTAGACTCGATCCGTTTGCCATGAGATGTGTCCTCCTTCTTCTATGAGCTTTTTGCTGACATCCTTTTGCATAACCGTTGAACCGAAAACTGTGACATTAACACCATTCCTGTTGTGAGCGCTTCGCTGTTATGGTTCTTGTTACTTTTGTGTTACGGTTTTACTCATTGACACCTCCTCCCGAACTGCCCGAATATTGAGCCTGTAAATGGGGACATGTCAATAGTTTTGGCGAACCATACCCAGTCGCAGGCCGAAATCATACTTGACATTTTCGGCGATTAGTGTTAGGGTTCGTGTACCTTACAAGATACGGACGGTTCGTCATGGTTAATGAAGACGAGAGCCTCTTCCGTCCCTACGCCCCGCCTGCCAATATACAGGCCCTCTTGAACCGGCTCAGGCGTATGAATATGCCCCCAGTGATCACCAGGGAGGTGGTCAAGAACGCCGGCATCTCAGAGAACATTGTTCCCAGGGTAGTCCGCACCTTGCTCTTTCTTGACCTTATCACGGACGCGGGTGAGCCTACGAACACCCTGAGGGCCCTGGTCAGTAGCGCGGGGTCTGAATACCAGCGACTTCTGGAGAAGACTATTCGCATTGCCTATGCCGAGGACTTCCAGAGAATCGACCCCAGCCAAGCCACCCAGGAACGCATAGAGAGTGCATTTCAGCGATACACTCCCATGTCTCAGCATGGCCGCCAGGTCATGCTCTTTCTGGGACTCTGCCGGGAGGCTGGCATCGCCGCCATTGACGTGCCGCGAAGGCGTGGAATGCGGGGGAAGTCCCAGAGCCAGAGACCACCCAGGAGAGGTATGGTGCAGCGTTCTTCGCAACAGACGGACGGCATGGGGCCTCAGAGCACTCCCAGGCCAGGCGGGCAAAGAGCTGCACACATTGCCCCTACCGAGTTCTTTGTTTTTTCTTTAGAGGATGCCGCCTACATGCCCGAAGAGGACTTCAGGGAGGTATGGAGCGCTGTGGGGACTGTGTTTCTCAGGCGCGCACAGCGCATATACCTGACACCACTATCGGATACAGCAACGCAGATAGAGGATGAAAGCGTCTCGTAGAAGTACGCTGCCCAAACCCACATTGCCTCTAGCCTATGCGGCAAAGTAGCCGGTGAAAAGCCTTGCCACTCCCCTTCTCCTTGACCGCCCCCAGGGGCGATGCTAGAATTCGCCTCATCTGCTGGTCATCATCGTGGTGGGCGTGGCCAAGTTCGGTCTAAGGCGCCAGGTTGTGGCCCTGGAGATCGAGGGTTCGAATCCCTCCGCTCACCCCAGCCCCAAAAGCACAAACAAAAGGAGAAACTAGCTACTATGGTCGAGCCTGCTAACGGAAATGCCAAACGGGTCATGCTCATTGTGGCCCACCCGGATGACGGAGAGTTCATGGCTGCCGGCACGCTGGCCAAGTGGGCGCGCCAGGGCAGCGAGATTTGCTACGTCCTGTGCACCAGTGGAGACAAGGGCACTTCTGACCCTGAGATGAAGCCAGAGGAGCTGGCAGCCATTCGCGAGAGGGAGCAGCGGGGCGCCGCCGCTGTGGTGGGCGCCAGGGACGTGGTCTTCCTGCGCTATGCCGATGGCACACTCCAGAACACCCTGGAACTGCGCAAAGACCTGGTACGCCAGATTCGTCGCTACAAGCCAGACATACTGGTGTGCCAGGACCCCACCATGCGCTACACTGACGGCTACATCAACCATCCGGACCACCGGGCCGCTGGAGATGCCGCCCTGGACGCCGTCTTTCCGTCGGCCAGGGACTACCACGTCTTCCCAGAAATCGCCACCGAGGAGGGTCTCATGCCCCACAAGACCCTGGAGGTGTACCTGGGAGCCCAGGACTCCAATGCCACGGTCTGGGTGGACATCGCCGATACCATTGACGTCAAGATCGCGGCGCTGTACGAGCACATGTCCCAGGTGGGAAAGGACCCGGAGCGGCTCAAGACCATGGCGGAGCGAATCAAGGAGCGGTGCGCGGAGGTGGGGACTGCACACGCCATGCGCTACGCCGAGTCTTTCCGATACATCCATCTGAGGTGACCAGAGAGTCCGTAGAGACTGAGTCTCCTATGGCACTGGAAGGTACGAGCTGCAAGGGCAGGCTCCGGGGCTTTGCCCCTCTGCACTCCCCTTTTCCGCAGCCTGCCAGGAGCATCCAAGACGGCAATTGAGACTGCTACATGGAGGCGCTGGGAGAAATCCCCAGGCCAACGGCGATGAGTATCACGACGAGAAGCAGCATAAGCCACGCAACGGTAGACGCCACCAGCAGTGAAGCCTCGCGTACACGCTGCCTCAGGGCGAGTATGGCCGGGTAGCCCAGGACCAGTGCTCCACTGATACACGCCGAGATGATGAAGAGCAGGAGAATGCCCACTATCTGCAAGTATGGCGTTGTTTGCTCGTTTTCAGAGGGCGACCCAGCAATACGATCGAGATTGTCCAGGAAGAGCACCACAAAAACGACGTAGAGAAAGACCCCCGCGGCCTGTGCCAGCCCCAGTAGAACGATTCTCTTTCTGCTCATGTCTCTCCGTTGCTCAGCCCTGGATTGGGCTTCCTTGCGAGGTGTAGCAACTGGTGGAGGCGCCAGGCTGGCTACGGCGTAACTATGGCAGCGAGCCGATGATGTTCCTGTACTCCTGCTCGGTGAAGGCCTTCAGAGTTGTGGAGCGCACGTTCCCCTGGCTGCCAAGGGTGAGCAGGAACCTGGCCGCCACCTCGTCGCTGGGTAGCTCTACCAAAGTAGCTATGTCGTACTGCCCCATGGTCAGATAAAAGAAGATGACCCTTCCGCCGGCGTCTCTGGCAGCCTGTTTCACTGCGTCCAGCCGCGTGGGGCTATCCTTGACACTGCGGATGCCCTGGTCTGTCCAGTTTATGAGGGAGAGATAGCTAGGCATGTTTACCTCCTCTATCGTACTGGGGGACAAGAACCCCCAAGCCGTCCTGACGCGACCGAATCATAAGCCTGCGCGCCAAGTGGAGTCAAGTGGAGTCAAGTTGCACTGTTGTGATGAAACTCTGTAGCCAGCACTCAAACTTTCTACTGTCCGACCTGGTGCCCAGGCTGAGGTGACTCGCAGACATGGCTCCATCTATGAGTCCAAGAGCGCAAACAGGATTCGAATCCCGATGTCAGCTATGACGATTACCGCTACGCTGGTGGCGACGTTGATAACAAAGTTAGCATCCGGCAAGGTTGCTGTGAAACTCCGCACTTGCTGTGCCTGGTAAACCAGATGCTGATGGCGGAGTAAACGGGGCAAAGCCTCCAACGAATCGCCGGTCTTCGGCAAAGAGGCTACCTCTGTCAGTTCGGACTCTAGGAATTGCAGTTCCTCCGCCTTTTGCCTGGCTAGCCAGCGGTTCATGAATAGCTGGGGCAGGACTAGGGTAGGGATAGCCAGATTGCTGCCCAAAAGGACTACGCCAATATTCACTGCTACCAGCCACGGGCCAGACAAGTGGGGAGCGTTGATTGTAAAGATCAGAGCCATCCACACAATAGTCGGGAGAGTAAAGGTTACCCAGATGTTCTTAAGAAGCTGGTTGAGGGGCTGCAGACTGGCTTTGCCCCCCTGGAGAATAAAGCCGCGTTTAGAGGAGGAATCTGGGCACCTCTCTGCCCAATACGGCCAACAGGATCCCTATGCTGTAGCTGTAATTGAGGGCGAAGGGGATGAATGCCAACAGCCAGGGCGACGCTGGGACCTGACAGACTACATAATCATACCACTGCCAAGGGATACGTTGAGCTAGACTTTGGTGTTGCAGGGGCATCCTAACCCGAGAGGAGAAGTGCCCGTGATTAGTAGGGTGCTGAAATACTCCCACGACCATCCCCCTGACCCCCTTCCTGACCAGGAAGGGGGAGAAATTTGTATCTGAGGGACACCCTCAGACTCCCGGCAAAGGGGCTTCGCCCCTCTGCATACCCCTTTCTTCCGCAGAATGTTAGAGCTGTGCATCTAGCATTCTGCGCTTTCGCTACAGGGGAACCCGGATGTATCCTTTGCTTGCACATCCGGTAAATGATAGGCAAAACGGGCCAGTCGTGGACGGGCCAAGACCCATCAGCCAGGAAGGCACTGGGAAGACCCCTTGACCATGTTAGTCGAGGCGGGGGCACAGCCCTGCGTTACGTGATTTATGACGCCCAAGGCGAGGTCAGATAATTGGAACGGAAATTGACAGCACAGGCATGGAATGCTATAGTTTGGGCCAATCAGCCATAGCGAATTTACGAAGACTCTGGATTCCGTCGGGGAAACACCAAGTTATCCGTCACAGCAGGGAACAGCAGAAACGAGAAGAAGGAGACACGGAATGGCAGGACGGCGACCCATGGAAGGTACTCGCATTCTCGACTTCACGTGGGTGAGGTCTGGCCCGTGGGCAACGCGATGGCTCGCCATTCTGGGTGCTGACGTGCTCAAGGTGGAATGGCCCGAGCCGGCTCTGGGCATGTACACCGGCCGCAATGTCTCGAGCACGGAGCGCACCACGCCTCCTGGAGTCAAGCCAGGCATCAATAGCGGGGGCGACTTCAGCGATACCAACCCCATGAAGCGAAGCGTAACCATCAATGCCCGAACGGCCAAAGGCCTAGCCCTCATCAAGCGCCTTCTTGCCATGTCGGACGTCGTCCTCGAGAACTTCAGTACCGGTGTGCTCGAGAGTTGGGGACTGAGCTACGAGGAGATGACCAGGATAAAGCCCGATATCATCTACGTCTCTATGGCGGGTCTTGGTCAGACGGGTCGCAACAAGCACTACAACACTATGGGACCCATCGTCCAGGCGCTCAGCGGCCTGACCTTCACTTCGGGTCTCCCTGGGGCGCCTCCAGCCGGCTGGGGATGGTCGTACATGGACAACACCGGCGGGATGTACGCGGTAATGTGCGTCCTGACGGCCCTTCACCACCGCAATTCGACGGGCGAGGGTCAATGGGTGGATATGTCCCAGGTGGCCGCAGGCATCACCCTTACTGGCCCGTCCATCCTGGACAAGACCGTGAACGGGCGCAATACTCGCCGTGAGTTCTTCCCGCCTGGCAATCGCACCGTGTGGCCAGGCGGGCCGCTGGTGAACAACTACCGCGGCCCCACCACTGCTCCTCATAACTCGTACCGCACCAGGGGCGGCGGTTACAACGACTGGTGCGTTATTGCCTGCTTCTCCGACCAGGAGTGGCTATCTCTGGTGGGGCTGATGGGGTCTCCGGCCTGGGCCAACGAGGACCGGTTCTCCACCGTGGCTGGGCGCATCCAGCACCAGGAGGAGCTAGACCGAGGCATTGAGGCCTGGACCCTGACCCTGGAGAAGTACGAGATGGCCGACCGCTGCCAGGTCGCGGGGGTTCGTGCGGCCCCAGTGCAGAGCAACGAGGACAGGGTTGAGCATGACCCGCAGCTCCGAGCGCAGGGCATGTACACGCCCGTACATCATGCCGTATTGGGGACCCACTTGACCCAAAACACGCCCTTCACCTTTTCCACGTCGCCCACCAGCGTTGAGCGGCCCGGTCCGCTGTGTGGAGAGCACAACCTTGAGATTCTCGGCGGCATGTTGGGCATCTCCGAGCAGGAAATACGGGACGGATACGAAGACGGCACCTTCTGGCCCAAGAGCATCCCACTGGAGCCTTACTTGCTGGAAGCCCTGGAAGCCAAGACCGTATAGGAGGATGAACCACGATGGAGAATGTACGGTTTTCCCCTGGCCCTCTTGGGAACCTGCGGGTCTTGGAACTTTCCGATGTGAGTGGCGAGTGGTGCGGCAAGCTGATGGCCGACTTGGGAGCCGATGTCATCAAAATCGAGCCACTCGGCGGGGCGGCGGAGCGGCATATCGGGCCCTTCTACCAGGACGTGCCTCACCCAGAACGGAGCCTGCACTTCTGGCACTACAATACCAGCAAGCGGGGCGTCACTCTCAACCTGGAGGCGGAGGATGGGCGGGAGCTGCTCCGGAGGCTGGTGACGACGGCCGATGTGCTGCTGGAGACCTTCCGTCCAGGCTACTTGCCGTCCCTGGGTCTCGGCTACCAGGAGCTTCAAGAGCTCAATCGGCGGCTTATCATGTGCTCCCTCACGCCCTTCGGCCAGACGGGACCCTGGCGGTACTATCGCAGCTCAGACCTGGTCCACATGGCTGCCGGCGGGCAGATGGGCTCCACGGGCTACAACGAGGAGGACGTGCCCGATCCGCCGCCCATTGCGGCGGGGGGTGGCAACGCCTGGCACATGGGCAGCCACTATGCCTACATTGCCATTATGGCCGCGGTGTGCATGCGCGATATGACTGGCGAGGGCCAGTACATCGATGCCTCCGTCCACAGTTCCTGCGCCCTTACCACAGAAGGAGCAATGCCCATCTACATGTTCACAAAGCAGGTCGTCCGCCGCAACACCGGCCGCCATCACTCGGTTGGCCCCAGCCCTCGCACTCAGCTCTCGACCAGGGACGGACGCTACGTCAACTTTGGTGCTGGGCGCCTGACGCCGAACAGCTTGAAAGTGTGGGTCGACTGGATGGACAGCCACGGTGTAGCCCATGACCTCCACGACCCCAAGTACCTGGAGCCTGGAGCGCTTCAGGAGCACCAGGCCCACATTAACGAGGTGGTTGAGCACTTCTTCGCCAACATCACCCAGGAGGAGGCCTACCACGAAGGCCAGGAACGCGGCTTCCTGATAGGGGCGGTGCGCGCTCCTGAGGACACCCTGTCAGACCTCCACTGGCACGACCGAGGACTCTTTGTGGAGGTAGAGCACCCCGAGTTGGACAAGAGTTTCACCTATCCGGGTGGATCGGCCATTTTCCCCAAGTCCCCCTGGCGTATCTCCCGCCGTGCTCCGCTCATCGGCGAGCACAACGAAGAAATTTATGGAGAGCTTGGACTCGACCGACCCACGCTCGCGATGCTGCGCGAGGCAGGGGTCATCTAGCCCCATCGCTCTTCGGAGCTCCCTAGAACTTATTAAAGACGCGGCCACGCTCGTGGTTGCCTAAGCTCGGCACGAGCGGAGGATACTTCTGTCATTCTGAATCCCGATGTAATCGGGATGAAGAATCTACAGAACCTTGCATAGCGGTCTAAATGTTTCCAGTGGTCGGCCTGGACTGGTGGATGTCATTCCGAACCCTTCGGCTCTGCTCAGGGTAAACTAAGTGAGGAATCTAAGGCGTCCCATCACTGCTAAAGGCGTAGGTCTTAGGCGTAGGTCCTAGATTCTTCGTCGTCCCGACAGGTCGGGACTCCTCAGAATGACAGGGCATATGTTTAGCTCACCGTTCAAGGCTCTGTAAGTCTAATTCAACGAACTTCTGAGAGAGGACACTAGCTGGGATACTTGCCGAAGACCGTCCAGGCACAACCCATGGGGTGAGCTAGCACGCTGCCAGTGGGCCATCTCCAAGGATGAGATGGCCCACTGGACTTGGTTGATTCGTAAGGCTAGGGAAGAGTGTTGGAAAGGTAGAGGTAGGCCGAACTGGTGAACGGTGCGAAAGCGCAGACGGCCGTCTCGGCCCTGACGTTGACCTGCCGCATGCCTGCCTGTCCGCGAAGCTGCTGAATGCTATCGATGTACATTGATGTCCGAGTGCGGCCGTTGCCCAGGTTCCCGCCGCCGGAGTAGAAGGGGTGAGGCCCCTCTACGCTGATGTCGCCGTGGAAGAAATCGTTGGCCTCGCCCTTCTTCACCCCATGCCAGCCGAAGGCCTCCAGGAAGAACGGCATAAACCAGGAGTAGCCGTCGTAGGGGTTGAAGATGTCCACGTCTCTGGCAGTCCAGCCAGCGCCCTCGTATCCCATGCGGGCCGCCATGGCGTTCGCCTCCTCCTGCTCGTCACAGGTTATCTGGCTGCTCCGTGGTCTTCCAGTATTTCCCGCCGTGTGGTTCATCACGTAGACCGGCTTCTGCCGCATGTCCCGAGCGCGCTCGGCGGTGGTGAAGACGAATGCCCCCACCGAGTTCACTGGCCGGTCGCAGTCCCATATCTTGATGGGCCAGAAGGTGGGCCGGGAGTTGATGTAGTCCTCTTTGGTGAGTCCTGAGGCCCCGTTCTGGTAGTAGTAGCTCCACCCTTCATAGTCGGCCGGCTGCTTTATCAGGCCGTTTCGGTGGAGGTTGAGGATGGCTGGAGCCATCATTTCATCCCACTCCACGCCGTACTTGGTGCAGTAGCCCTGGAGGGGAAGGGCGTCCTGTCCGCCGGCGGCTCCCCAGGGGGTGTTCCACTGCCTTGCGCCTCTGGCGAACTCCTCTGCATTCTCCCCGCCGCGGCGATACCGGCCTTCCAGGTTGTTCGCGGTGTAGACGTACACCCCGATCTGGCACCTGCCCTCGGCACATGCCTGGGCGGCAAAGCCCATCCCTTCCCCGATGGCAGGCGCGTTGTCCGGGGCAAACCTGACATTCTTCAACTCCGGCATCTGGCCAAGCAGCCATTTGTTGGTCACAATGCTTATGCCGTCCTCGGAGTCGTAGGGCGGCGGAAAGTAGGGCCGGTACGGCCCCCACTGACCCGCAGGCCCTGCCACATTGAATCCCGCCATGTTATCCGGGCAGCAGAGGAGTCCATCGACCTCCTCCGGTTTTACCCCGGCATCCTCCAATGCCCGCCTGACTGCGATGATGGCGTAGGCGCCCAGGATTTTGCTCATGGTTACCCCGTCCCAGCGCCGGTCCACGGAGGACTGCCCCCACCCGGTGATGGCGACCTTGCCCCGGTGCGGCCAGAGCCCCAGCCCTTCTCTATCTCTTCTCCATCCGGTGTAGTGCCCGGTAAACTGAGTTGTCATGGTTCACCCCTTCCTGTATATATTCGTCATACCTGCAAGGACAGGCTGGGCTAGCGCCCACCGCGACGCGCGGCTGGTCCAGGACCTATCACCCGCCACTCGTGGATGAGCTGGCCAGGTGCGACCTCCTCGAACATCACCTCCACCGGCGCTCCTATGGGGACCTGCCTCACTGGAACACCTGGGAGGTTGGAGTAGAAGTTGATACGAGGGTCATCGTCCAGGGTTACCAGGGCGATGTTGAAGGGCTGATCGGGTACGCGCCGCTGGAGCCTGGTGTCTGCTGATATCATGTACGTTGCAATGTGGCCCCGACCGCTGGTCTCTTTCCAGTCCAGGTTCTTGGAGCCACAATCTTGGCAGGCAGGCTTGGGTGGGTACTGCAACGTGTTGCAGGCGGTGCAGTGCTGCACCACCAGCTTCTTTTCATTCACAGCGTCCCAGAAAGGCTTGCTCAACTCATCGGGTACCGGAACCATCTTTGGCATACTTTCCCTCCATTCTCATATCTCTGTTTTGCGAGCAATGGCAGCAGGCTGGTAGAAACGCTCACTTTGCCAGCCAGATACACTCTGTGAGGCGTTGTTGAGAAGATGCCTGTCCCTTGCCTTGGTAACCCACTACGTAGCAGGCCGACTGGCGGCTGTGTGCGGGCTGGTGGTTGTCGCAACCTCCTCCCCTCCACACGCCAGGGCAACCACCACCATGGTAGAGGCGAAAACCGTAGCCTACTGCCATGCATGTACCGATACTCGCAATATCACACGTCATCCCTTTTGTCTTGGTAGCTCATAACCTTAAATGCATGCCTTTTATCTACACCTAACTCTCCCTGTTTGTCAATGGTCTGGTTTGTACTCGTCCGGCAGACTAGTGATGCTTCGTCTCCCCTCCCTGGAATCGTCGTTTTTGTGTCACTAATCCCTACCTGGCCCGATGGCAAGTTCACTGGAGCGCTGGGAGCGGTCTTCTTCTCCGAGGGTTGATATTAAAAAGTGGAATGAGTATGCTGACGATGGACAATGTACTAATCTAGTAACCTCTATTAGTGTTTAGTCCCGAAAATACTGTGTCATTCTGAGGGAGCGCAGCGACCGAAGAATCTAGACCCTTCGCTTCGCTCAGGGTGACAGGGGAATTGCATCGTTATTAATGGGACTGAGCACTAGATAGGACAGCATTGAGGGTGTAAAGCAGGGTGAAAGAATGAAGGAGGAACTCCCATGACGACAAGCGGCGATAGAGGCACTGCAACGCCAGGCCTGTACAAGGTCATAGGCACCAGGCCCATCCGCCACGATGGAGTAGACAAGGTGACAGGCGTCGCCCGGTTTGGTGCCGACATCGATCTGCCTGGTATGCTCCACGGCAAGCTCCTCAGAAGTCCCCACGCCCACGCCCGTATTCGCTCCATAGACACCAGCAAGGCGGAGGCTCTTCCGGGGGTAAAGGCTGTGGCCACAGCCAGGGACTTCTCCATCGTCCGGGAGCAGTCCCTGGACTTCTCCCAGGCCATGCGCCCCTCCAGGATAACTGCGGAGGTCATTCTGGCCCACGAGAGAGTGATGTACGTGGGCCACGCCGTGGCAGCCGTGGCCGCCGTCAGCCCCCACATCGCAGAAGAGGCCGCCAGGCTTATCGAGGTGGACTACGAGGTGCTGCCCGCTATTCTTTCTATAGAGGACGCCCTCAAGGAGGGTGCACCTATCCTATACGAAGACATGACCACCCATTCCCAGGGCGATTCCTCCTCAAGGGGTAGTAACACCGGCGTCAAAAGCAACATTGCCAGTCATATTCAGCTCAAACGCGGCAACCTGGAACAGGGATTCAGAGAGGCCGACGTCATCGTCGAGCGGGAGCTATTCACCCAGACGGTCCACCAGGGCTACATCGAACCTTTCGCTTGCACGGCCTCCTGGACGCCGGATGAGTGTGTGACAGTGTGGACCACCACCCAGGGGATATTCGCCGTCCGAGCCGGCACAGCGGAGATCATGGGCCTTCCCGAGTCCAGTGTGAAGGTCATCCCCATGGAGGTTGGCGGCGGGTTCGGGGGGAAAGGCCCCTTCTACCTGGAGCCGGTGGCCGCGGTTCTCTCCAAAAAGACCGGCCACCCAGTCAAGATGGTCATGACACGCAAGGAGGTGTTTGAGGGCACAGGCCCCGGCTCTGCCTCTCACATGAGAGTCAAGATGGGGGCCGGCAGGAGCGGGCGGATCACGGCGGCCCAGTTCTATCTGGCCTACGAGGCTGGGGCTTTCCCCGGCTCGTCTGTGGGCGGAGGAGCCACTACCGGCCTGGGCTCCTACAAGATAGACAATCTCCTGGTGGATGGCTATGACGTGGTTGTCAACAAGCAGAAGGCCCAGGCTTACCGAGCGCCAGGCCAGCAGCAGGCAAGCTTTGCCATAGAGACCGTTATAGACGAGTTGGCTGAGAAGCTAGGCATGGACCCCCTTGAGTTCAGGCTGAACAACGTGGTCCAAGAGGGGGACCGGATGCCTAATGGAGTGCCTTATCCCCGCATTGGCTGCAAAGAGATAGAGGAGGCCATGAAGGCCCATCCTCACTACAGTGCCCCCCTGGAAGGCCCCAACCGGGGCCGCGGTATCGCGGTGGCGTTCAGACTCCAGGGCGGCCAGGGGGCATCGGCCACTATCAACGTCAACTCCAACGGCACCATCAGCCTCATCACCGGCGCTATGGACCTTAGCGGCACCCGCACCACCGTGGCCATGCAAGCCGCGGAGGTGCTGGGCCTCTCTATGGACGACGTGGTGTCCACCGTGGCCGATACCGACTCCGTTGGCTTCAGTGCCGGCTCCCACGGCAGCCGGATCACCTTCGACGCCGGACTGGCCGCCATCTCGGCCGCAGAGGAGGTCAAGCGGCAGATGAGCGCTCGAGCGGCCCTGCTGTGGGAGGTACAGCAAGAGGATGTGGAGTTCAAGGACGGCGTTTTCATGTGCGCCAGGAACTCAGCAGATCGAATAACCTTCAAGGAGTTAGCCCGCCAGCTCGGGAACACCGGCGGCCCCATAACCTGCTCCGTATACGCCCCCACAACGGGGGTAGGCCCCATCTTCGCGGGGAACATCGTGGACGTGGCCGTGGACCCTGAAACAGGCAAGGTGGATATCCTGCGTTTCACCACGTTCCTTGACGCTGGCCGGGCGGTCCACCCAGGCTTCGTCGAGGGGCAGATGCAAGGCGCTACGGCCCAGGGCATCGGCTGGGCCCTCAATGAGGAGTTCTTTTACACCGAGAATGGCACTGTGGCCAACTCCAGCTTCCTGGACTACCGTATGCCTACCAGCCTGGATCTGCCTATGATAGACACGGTTATTATAGAGGTGCCGAACCCCCGCCACCCCTTCGGGCTACGGGGGGTGGGCGAGGTGCCTGCTGTCCCGCCCCTGGCCGCCGTGGCCAACGCCATTTATCATGCCGTGGGTGTCCGCATGACCCGATTGCCCATGTCCCCAGGCAGTATCCTGAAAGCTCTTGAGGCGGTGAACCCTCAGGGCTAGGCGGCGCTCATGTCAGCGGTACGGGTTCCACCTCTCGATAGCTAATGAGAGGTGGAATCCGCAGGATGGGGCTTTGCGGCATAGTTTCTCAGCTTCAGCCGCATACGGCATATTGACTTCCCGTTCCAATAGTGATATCAATGCGTTTTTAGCATTCAGTACCGCTGGTTTTAGATGCAGCGTCGGATCGGGAGCGATAATGAGCGTACGAGAGCTGATTCAGCAAAGGGAGATCGGGGCCGGGCTGGTTATGACCGATTCTGAGGCCAGGATGCTCCTGCGCGAGGCCGGAATTTCTGTGGTCGAGGCAATGGTCGCACATACCGCTCGGGAAGCCATCGCCGCCGCAACCGCTATGGGGTTTCCCGTCGTCCTCAAACCTATCACGCGGCGCTCTGCCAACGGCGCTAGCCCCTTGCTCGTTTCGAAGGCCGAGGTGCGCAATGCCTTTCGCGAGCTGGTTGCGGAGACAGAGGTGGAGGGTGTTTCTGTGAAGCGAGCGCCCAGGCCCGGCGTGGAGTTGATGGTGGCCGTGGAGCAGGACCCCCTGTTTGGGCCGGTGCTGGCGTTCGGGTTTGGCAAGATGGCGGTGGACGTGTGGGAGGACGTGGCGTACCGCATAGTGCCCCTTTACGAAAAGGACGCACGTCTCATGATACGGGAACCCAAGGCACAGCGGCTGCTTCAGGGATACGGCAACCTGGAAGCGCCTCAGGCGTCGCTGGTAGAAGAGATGCTCCTCAGGGCATCAAGACTGGTTGAAGACAACCCGGAGATATGGAGGCTGGAGCTGTCGCCGGCCTACGCCTATCGTGACCAGGTAGTAGTCATGGATGCCACCGTAGAGCTGCGAGAGCTGAACGCAGCCGAGCCTGAGCCCCACCAGGAGGGTGCTGGCTTGAAGATTGTTAACCACCCTGATAGGACAGTAGAGTGAGGGAGCAGATGCACAGATTAGAGCGGGTCTTCAACCCCCGCAGCGTGGCAGTAGTTGGTTCCAAGAAGGTGGACAACTACAGTTGGCTGCGCACGGTGCTGCCCTTCAAAGGCCCAAAGTACCACATCAACATCGACAAGAACGAGTGGCCGGGAGCAGCGGAGCTTGGCTTTCCCAACTACTCCAGTCTGCTTGAGGTGCCCGGCGAGGTCGACCTTGTCCTCGTCTCGGTTCCGGCCAAGGCGGTCCCCTATGTGATCAAAGACTGCATTGCCAAGGGCGTGCAGGGTGTCTTCCTTCACACCGCCGGTTACAGCGAGACTGGCATGTCTGAAGGCATACGATTGGAGAAGGAGCTTGTGGAGATGGCTCGGGCAGGCGGACTGAAGGTTGTGGGGCCCAATTGCCTGGGCATATTCAATCCCCAAGCGGGCATCGGCGTGAACCTGGGAGGGTACTACGGGGAGTCGGGCCATTTGGCCTTCATCTCCAACAGCGGCTCCCAGTCCGGCGGCTTCGCCCGGGGCGCTCGCACCCACGGGATAAAGCTCAGCAAGCTGGTCAGCATGGGGAATGGCATCATCCTGGATAATCCTGACTACCTGGAGTACTTTGCCCAGGACGAAGATACTACCGTCATAGGCATGTACACGGAGGGCATACGGAACGGCAGGCGGTTCTTCAACATTCTGAGGGAGGTCTGCCCCAAGAAGCCGGTGATTATTTGGAAGGTTGGCGAGACGGAGGACGCCGCCCGAGCCGTTGCGGCCCACTCCACTACGCGTAACTCTGAGGCTGCCATCTGGGACGCCATGATGCGCCAATGTGGAGCTATCAAGGCAGACAACGTGGATGAGGTGTTGGAGACAGCCAAGCTCCTGCTAAGCCTTCCGCCGGCCACCGGCGACCGCCTGGGGTTGCTGGCCATCTCCGGCGGCCACGCCACCGAAATGACGAATATCTTCTCCAAGGCGGGATTCAAGGTGCCTGCCCTGACCGAGGCATCATACAAACGGATGCTGGAGAACTTTGACCTGACGGGCAGCTCATGGCGAAACCCCATAGAGGGCAGGGGGCTGAGAAACCCCCTGACCATGAACACCGTATTCGACGTGCTCAACGAGGACCCCAACGTGGACATCATTGTCCACGAGGTGCGCGTGGCGGTGGACCCAACGGGCAAGACCACGGTCTACAGCAGGTATGGCACGGACTTGCTGGCCCAGTTCCGCCAGCGAGCAAAGAAGCCTTACCTGGTGGCCATGTCCAACGTCTTACCTCTCCCGCCGCAGGATGCCACGGACAGGGTGTACCGCGAACTTACCGAAGCTGGCATACCTGCGCTGTTCGGGCTCCAGGGCACGGCAAAAGCGTTGCGGAAGTTCACAGACTACTACCAGTACCAGAGGGCATAGGCGAAAAGCGGTGGCGAGCAAAACGCCCAAGGCCACGGACGAAAGGGCGGCAGAAGAGCCGCCGATAGGCAGCCTCCGTGGCGCGCTAGTAGCCTTCGAGAGCCGGAACTTCCGGGTGCTTTTTGCCGGGCGGGTTACCTCCAACATGGCCCGGGCCATGCGGGTAATGCTGCGTGCCTGGATGACGCTGGAACTGACGGATAGCCCCTTCTTGATGGGCGTGGTAACCTCGTCGCTTTCATGGCCCATGCTGGTGGTCCCTTTCATCGGTGGCGTGCTGGCCGACCGGGTAGACCGCAGGATGCTGTTGAAGTGGACCGAGGGTTTGCTCACGGTGCTGTGGGCGTTCACAGCGATGCTCGTCTTTTTCGGGGCATGGGAGATTGGCCCATCCTACCTGCGGATTCAGTGGTGGCACTTCACTATCACCTCATTCTTGAGCGGAGTCATCCAGTCAGTGGGGCGGCCAGGGCATCAAGCCATGGTGGGCAGCGTGGTGGACAAGAAGCAGCTGCCCAGTGCTGTAGCCATGGACTCCGTGGCGGACACGTGGCCCCGTGTAGGCGGCCCGGCGGTAGCCGCCATCGCCATAGCTATGTTGGGGGGTGACTGGCACCGGTGGGGCCCGTGGCTCTTTGGCTTGACGTCACTGGGGCAACTGGTCACGTACATCACCATCTTGATGCTCCGTTGGCAGCCCAGTATGGATACCTCCAAAGGGAGGAGTCGTGAAAGCAGCTGGCGGGATTTCATGGAAGGGGTAAGGCTTATCAGGAGCGAGAGGGTCCTCTCCGCGATTGTGGTGCTGGGGCTGGCGTTTATGCTGCTGGCCGGGGGCGCGGGGTTTCTGCTGCCGGTCTTTGCCCGTGACGTCTACGGATATGGCAAAGAAGGAGGCGCTGTTGCCCAGGGAGTGCTGAACACGGCGAGCACCATAGGGTCGTCCTTGGGCGTGATGGTCATTGCCATGCTGGTTTCCTACCGGCGGAGAGGCATGCTCCTTTTTGCGGTGGCTCTGATGCACTCGGTCTCTGTCATCGCGTTCTCCCAATCCACGGTATTCGTCCTGTCCACGGTGCTAATTGCCATCAACTCCATGACGCAGGTGTTCTTCAGGACAACGCAGCGGATGCTGATGCAGCTGGTGGCGCCGGACCACATGCGGGGCCGCATCATGAGCTTGGACGTGGTGCAGAACGGGCTATCGCCCATTGGGGTACTGATCTGGGGGACAATCGCTCAGTACATGCAGGGAGAGTACGGCCTGGCGCGAGGCACACAGACTACGTGGCTGATAGGCGGCGTAATGTACGGCGTAGTCGCGATTCTGTACTTTACCTTTGTGCCCACGCTGCGCAGGTTCAGGTAGCCGCACATTTCATTGCCGAGCGGCCAAAAGGTTAGGAAGGGCATAATGTGGATGGGACGGTGAGTGAAAACGACCACAGCCGCAAGAAGCAGTACCTGGAGATGGATTTGGAGATTCTGGTAGTCCTTGAATCGTCTGGAGCAGAGTTGACGAGTCTTGGATGCTCATCCTGGGTGTTGTTGGATTGAAAAAGGTGGTGGCCTTGCTGTAAAGTTAGCGTAGACACTTGGAAGATTGACGGGAGAAAAGGAGAAAGAAATGGCTGGTGGATACATGGGGCGAATCCTGTTTGTGAACCTTTCCACGGGAGAGATAGCAGAGGAGACACCCGAGGAAAGCCTCTACCAGGACTTTATCGGGGGTTATGGTGTTGGGGCAAGGGTTCTTTACAGCCGGCAGAAGGGTGGAGTGAACCCTCTAGGCCCTGGAAACACCCTCGGCTTCCTGACCGGCCCTCTCACCGGTACTTCTGCTGTTGCGGCCTCTCGGTACGTAGTGGTAGGGAAATCGCCACTGACCGGAGCTTGGGGAGAGGCCAATTCAGGAGGGTTCTTCGGTCCCAGCCTCAAGTTCGCCGGCTACGACGGCGTATTCTTCACAGGTGTGTCACCAAGACCGGTCTACCTTCTACTCGACGACGGGAAAGCCGAGTTAAGAGATGCAAGTCACCTGTGGGGAAAGGATGTCTTTGAAACCCAGGACATGCTAAAAGCTGAACTGGGTAAAACAGTAGAGAGTGCGTGCATCGGTCCGTCTGGGGAGAAGCTCTCGCTCATTTCTTGCGTTGTCACCGGTAATGGTGCGGCTGCTGGACGCCGTGGCCTGGGGGCGGTGATGGGATCGAAGAAGCTCAAGGCAGTGGCAGCAAGAGGAACCCAGAAGGTCCCTGTAGCCCACAGTGGGGTGGTTGATAGGTTGAGAAGAGAGCACATGGCAGATTTCAGGACACCGGGGCCAACCGGGGAATCACCTTGGGACCGCCGTCACAAGTATGGCACGGGCGGTACCGCAGACCTCTCTGCACACAGCGGTGATTCTCCAGTCAAGAACTGGGGGGGTGTTGGTATTGTCGACTTCCCCGATGTTTCCAGCCTCAGTGGTGATGTGGTAGTCGCTCAGGTGGTCAGCCGTGGTGGTTGCTGGCGTTGCCCCATTGCTTGCGAAGGTAAGCTCAAAGCTGGAACAGGCGAATACCCGTATCCGGAGGGCACGCGCAGAGCAGAGTATGAAACCCTTTCCTCCTTTGGCTCGCTGTGCCTCAACAACAATCTGGAAGCAATAAACATGGCCACCCACCTCTGCAACATCTATGGGCTGGATACCATCTCGGCTGGCGCTGTCATCGCCTTCGCCATGGAGTGCTATGAGAACAGGATCATTAACATAGAGGACACCGATGGCATAGAACTGACCTGGGGCAATCCTCGCGCCATGATAGCCATGACCGAGAAGGTGGCCAAGAGAGAGGGATTTGGCGATGTCCTGGCCGATGGCGTAAGGGTCGCAGCGCATAAGATTGGAAGAGAAGCGGAAGAGTATGCCGTCCATATCGGAGGGCAGGAACCGGGAATGCACGACCAGAAGCTCGTCCGTCGCCCCGGCTCGCCTTCTCCTGTCCCTTTTACCCATGTCCACACTTTTGGCCCCGGTACCTTCCAGAGACATGTTACCGAGTCCGCTGGCCTTTGCAGTTTCGGTTACGGCATACCTGATCCCGGCAAGTACATAGCAGGGTTCCTGAGCGCAGTGACCGGTTGGGAGCGTCCCATGAATGAACTGCTCAAAACAGGCGAAAGAATCGACAACATGATGCACGTCTTTGACCTTCGCGAAGGGATAAATCCCCTGGAGTGGGACATAAACCCCAGGGCGGTTGGCATACCTCCCCAGAAAGTGGGGCCCCTAGCAGGTGTGACACTGGACCACAAGGCCCGGCTAAACTGGAACCTCGGTGCCCTGGACTGGGACCTGCAAACAACCAAACCGAGCAAGCAGAAGCTGCTGGCATTGGGCCTCAACGATGTGGCCAAGGAGCTCTGGTCCTAGAGGAATCTCCTATCGATTGTGATATGTGGCTGGTTTGTAGCCTCTCATCTGTGAGGCCATACTTTTATGACCTGAGATGGTGTACTGGAGGCGAAGAGGAGGATTGGGAGTTATGACCAGGCATGTTGTAGAGATGTTCGGGTTGTGCGGCAGAATAGCCGGGCAGAAAGAGGCAGAGATTGAGTTGAAAGAGAGTGCAACGCTGGGAGACGTCGTTGCTGCTCTCAGGCGTCAAGTTCCAGCCCTGGAAGGGGAGGTTATTCGTCCCGAAGAAAACCGCCTGACAGATAGGTATGCGTTCAATATCAACGGGCACTCTTACTTTGACAACAGGAAACTTCCCCTACAGGACGGAGACCATATCATACTGCTCACCCTCTCTGCTGGAGGGTAGGCAACCGTCTTAGAGCTTCTATCCGTTGGCTATGGGTTCGGAATCCCCGCCGGCCCACCATTTGGTTTCAAAGGGCGCAGGCTGATAGATTAGCCATCTGGTTAGAGCGACCCGATTGCCGTCGGAAGGTCAGAGGTTTGAGTCCTCTGTCGCCCACCACCTGAAGGTGCTACCGGAAATCGGCCAGGTTCACTATCCAGGCCTTCCGCCCCGCCGGAGACAGCTCTATGATGGCCACCTGGCCAAGCCGCCTGATTTGCATTGGCAAGCCGGGGCTGCCGGGATTCACTAGCAGGATGCCCTGGTGCTCTTCCACCAGGGCATAGTGAGTGTGGCCAAAGACCACGATATCCACCGCGGCTCCGAAGATCTCTTCCACCACTTTGGGTAGACTGTAGGAGGGGGAGAACCGTTTCGCAAAGGCTCCGGGCACCACCTCACCACCCATGCCGCGCAGCACCAGGTCATGGACCATGCCGATAGAATGGCCGTCTAGCTCCACTACGCGTTTGTCGGCAACCCTGGAATCCCCGTTGAAGTGGCCCAATGGGCCCAACTCTACCGCCTTCACCGGCGCAATGCCCTCCAGCCAGTCCAGGCACGAAGGGATCAAGATGTCTCCGGCATGAAGGATGAGGTCCACTCCCTCGAAGGCGCGGGCCACCTCCATAGAAGGCTCTCTGGAGACCGAAGGGATATGAGTATCCGATATGACGCCGATTCTCATGTGCTAAAGGTAATCTCAGTTCATGAATTAGGCCGGACGTTCCCCATCGGCCCGCCGTGCCTTGGCAATAAACACTATCTTTTAATTGTAAAGGATTGTAGCGGTGCTCTTCAAGCGCGTCAACCACAACCCTTCGTGCTCTCTACAAGAGCGCGGCATCTCGAAAGGCGAGAGTACACGTGGGAGACGCGACGGTGCAAAAGAGGTAAACTAAACCTGCAGGTTGCAACAGGGGTTAGAGCGGCTCAAAGCGAGGGAGTGGCCCTGCACCGGCCTGCACTCTGCTTCGCCAATATCGAGATGGAGACAAGGTGATGAACGTACGCGAGATAATGACCAGCCCAGTGATTACTATTCAGGAAGATGCAACAGTGGGGGAAGCAGCGCAGCTCATGCTGCAACGGGGCACCAGTTGCCTCCCAGTATTGGACGGGCAAGGGAGGCTGGTGGGCATTGTGACCCACACGGACTTCGGCTTGCACAAGAGATTCTTGCCCATGTCAGATCACCTGTACACCCTTATGGGATCCTGGGTCAGTCCGGAAACCCTGGAAGAGGTCGCGCGGGCGGTGAGCAGAAGAAAGGTCAAGGAGGTTATGAGCCATCCCGTGGTTACCGTCCAGGAAGAGACACCCGTGGCGGAGGTGGCAGACCTGATGCTCCGCAGAAGCATCAGCAGAGTTCCGGTAATGCGGGGCAGAGAGCTGGTGGGCATCGTCACCAAGCACGACCTAGTCAAGCTGATGTCCGTGACCTCAACATCCGGCTAGCCCTGCATTGGCTCAGCGGGCGCTTCCGGCCGCGGCAGGGACCTTCTCAGCACCCTCCCTGGTATTGGTCTGCGAAGAGTACCTGAGCACAACCTCATCCATCTCGCTCAGGTAGTAGCCACACTGAATACAGGCGACATAACGGCCGTAGGGGTCTTTGTTCTCATAGAGGTCACCATTGCAGCGGGGACAGCATTTTAGCCACGTCATGGTATGTCCTCCTACTCTCAAAATATCTCTTGTGGGGCTAAGCATGTCCTTCTTCACGCTTTGCCCCCAGGAGCACTTCCAGGGTTCTCATCAGGTCCCAAGGGTCGAAAGGCTTGGCCATGAAGTGACTCCCCAGGGGGCCATAGCGGGCCGCCGCCTCATCCCGGTCCAGGGCGGATATCACCACCCATATGGGCAGCCCTCTCGGTTCTCCTGCGAGCTGGCGAAGGCGACACAAGACCTTTCCTCCCAGGCCATCGGGCAAGCCCAGATCCAGGACTACTGCGTCCGTGGGCTGTCGCTCCAGTTCTCGGATGGCCTCCATGCCAGTAGTAACCTCCGTCACGCTATAACCTGTCGTCCGCAGGGAAAACCGGAGCATCCTCCTCACACTCTGGTCATCCTCTACCACGAGGACCCTTGGGGGAGCGCCCTGGAATGCATTTCCCATGCCCGTCATGCTTGCGGCCTGCTCCGTACTCCTTGACGTAGCCTCATATTAGGCTGAGGGTATGCACTCCTCGTGAACATGCTTCCAGGCGGCGTGAAGAAACCGTGAACGCCGTGGCAAAGCGCAGGCAGTAAGGGGCATGTGGGAGTGACAATACCTGGGTCATGTATTACAGAGCCATACATAGCGATCTGAACGTTTCCAGTGGTCAGCCTGGACTGGTGGATGTCATTCCGAACCCTTCGGCTCTGCTCAGGGTAAACTTCGCGACGAAGAATCTAGGACCTACGCCTAAGACCTACGCCTAAGACCTACGCCTATAGCAATGATGGAACGCCCTAGATTCCTCACTGAGTTTACCCTGAGCACTGCGAACGGGCTCCTCAGAATGACAGGGCATATGTTTAGCTCACCGTTCAAGGCTCTGTAAGTCCCGCTCATCCTGAGCCTGTCGAACGACATGAACGGGACTTTCTCTCCGCTCGAATGGTTCGACAGCCTTGCTTGTTATTATTCGCTCGCACTGACAAAGCACTAAGTGCTGGCCTCGGTGTGAATACTGCTATACGAACGCCTAGGAGATCCTAAACGAAGGCATTGAGAAAAAGCCTTTGGAGTCGAATAGGACCCGGTTTGAAGCCAAGCAATTCAATAAGTCCTTGACATGAACGTCAGTACACCAGCTTGCGTACGGGGTAGTTGATTTCAATGCCTTCCCTGGCAAACCGTTCGTGGAGCCGGATCATCAGTTCAGTCTTCAGGGCGAAGGAACTGATACGGTCCTTCGACTGGAGCCAGACCCAGAAGTCAACATTGGAGTCTCCAAAACGCTCGTAGCCGAACCGGGGTTGGGTCTTCTTATCGGCTTCGGGCATCTCCTCAATGAGCTGGGAGGCCTCCTCTAGCACCACTTCTCGCACGTGGGCCAGGTTACTGCTGTAGCTCACCCCGGCCTCCACCATCATTCCCATCTCTGTAGACGGCTCAGAATAGTTGGTGAGGATGCTGTCCGCAATGCGCGAGTTTGGCATGACCACCAGGTTGTTGAAGGGGGTGCGAATCCGGGTGCTGCGCCACCCCACCTCCACCACGTATCCCCGTACTCCACCCTCCATCTCAATGAAGTCTCCTG
>JACQTZ010000027.1 GCA_016210515.1 Chloroflexota bacterium | reverse complement strand
GCTCAAGGTAGTCCAGGAGATGGGGGCTGAGGTGCCCCTGCTAACCCGCCTCATGTTCACCGCCTTTGCCGGAACCAAGGACAACTTCTTGTGGATTGTCATGGGGATAGTGCTCCTGTTTGTAGGGATGAGACTCTTGCGGTGGAGTCCCAGAGCCAGGTATGCCTTGGATGCACTCCAGGTGAGGGCTCCTATCGTGGGGGGCGTAGTCATTGCCTCGGAGTTATCCCGCTTCTCACGCACCATGGCCACACTGCTGGAGGCGGGAGTGCCCCTGGCAACATGCTTGCATCTGGCGGTAGAAGGGTGCAAGAACCAGATTATCAAGCGGACGTTCCAGACATCGGAGGAAAGCCTTATCAGTGGCCAGGGATTTACATCAACGTTCAAAAAACATCCCATTCTACCTCTGCTGTTCGTGGAGTTAGCCATGATCGGTGAGGCGTCGAACTCTCTAAGAAGGACCATGAGAGACGCTGCCACGGCGTATCAGAAGGAGTTTGAGCAGAGGATCGATGGCGTGCTGGCCATGCTAGAGCCTGTTTCTACTCTGGTAGTGGGGGCCATCGTAGCCGTAATGGCCTTCTCCATGTTGATGCCCATATACGCAGGGCTCCAGTCCTTCAAATAGGCAAAGGTGCAAAAGCCGATGCTCTCCATTGAACGGTGGAACAAGCTACGCCATGGTCTTCCCAGGGTCAGGACATGGGTGCTCTTGGCAGCCCTTCTGGAAGCGGTGGTGGTCCTGTATTGGGCGTACCTGGGAGCGAGGTACGTCATCAGCGCAGGAGAGGTGTCGCGGCTGAAGGAGGACGTGGCGATAGTGATGGAGAGCCTCAGCACACCTGCCGCCAGCCAGACATCCCCGGGCCAGACAGAAGCCGCTGACCAGAGATTCAAGGACCTCGCGACGCGTTTCAATAGATATGACTCCGAAACCCTTGTGGGTATGGTTTATGAGGTAGCAGACGCCAGCGGCGTTGGGATCACGGCGCTGGTCATGGGCAAAGCCTCGGCCAAGGTTGAAGATGGAGTACAGTATCAGCTTCAGCCCTTAACACTGAACCTCAATGGAGGCACATACAACGTGATCAGCTTCCTGGAGGGATTGCGCCAGCAGATTCCAGCCCTGGCCGTGGCAGACACCCGGTTAAGTGGCTCCGATGGGCAGCCTACAGCCCAGATGCAACTGGTCCTCTATGTCTCGCCCCAGCCAGCGCCTAAACAGCCTGCCACTGGGAAATAGTCGGAGAGTATGTCACTGTCAACCAGCAGAAACCACCTTGAAGAGACGGCTCCGCAGCCCACATTGTCTGCGGGCGTGCCATCTGAGCCGCGTGGTTCCAACGGAGCACCCTCCACTCGGTCCGCCAACGGGAACAGGTTCGGGGGTTTTTCCTTAGGCAGGCAGTTGATCACCCTGGATGTGAAGAACGGAGAGTTTCGGTTTGTTGTCTTCCGAAGAGGACGGGTAGTACGCTGGGGGATGGTCGCCCAAGATACCGATGGGGAAGAACAGCAGGTCACGGCCTCTAAGCTCAAGTCCCTGGCAAAGGAGTTAGGCCTTGGAGGGCGGTGGGCGGTCAGCCTGCCTCTGCGCGCAGCATTGGTGCGGAGCTTCGCGATGCAGAGAATAAAGAAGCAATACCAGGAACAGGTGGTCGCTGCCGAGGTGTCAGAACGTATACCTTTCCCATTGGAGCAGGTTGACCTGGCTTGGTCTTTTGACGGAGACCAGGCAGTGGCTGTTGTAGCGCCCAAAAGCATTGTGGACAGGACAGCTGCCTATTTAAAGGCAATGGGGGTGAAGCCGGTTGCCATCTACTCCAGGGCTATGGCGTTAGCCCACATGGCGAGCACTCCTAACGCCGTGATAGTGGACTTGGGTGTTACGTCGGTGGGTGTGGTGCTAGTGGAGAACGGCATCCCACGGCTGGTGCACGAGATGGAACTGGCCAATGGATGGGGTGAGGAGACCATCGCGGCCGTTAGTCAGGCTGTGGAACAGATGACTCTCCAGTACCAGGAGCCCGAGGAAGGGAGAAGGAGCATCCTTCCTGTGCTCATCACAGGTACTGGTGGAGCAAGAGGTAAGACAAGAGAGCAGCTTGAAGCAAAGCTGGGCAGAGAGGTGCTAGCTCTTGCTCCCTCGCTCAAGCTGCCAGCGCATTTCCCCACAGCCGAGTATGCCGCCAACCTGGGCCTTTTCCTTGCGTACCAGGCCAGACCAGGGCTCTTCCGGAGAGCCCGTCGTGAGACAGGCGCTTCGGTAAACCTCCTCCCAGAACGGCATCAGCCGCGGTCGCTGCCGCTGCTCCCCGGGGCGGTGTTCCTGTTAATCGCCCTTCTTGCTTACGGTGCAACGGAGTTTCAGAAAGACCTGGACGCAGTGATATCCAAGCGTGACGCCCTGGCATCCACACTGGTCGGCCTGGAGGAGCCAGTACGCCGCCAGAGGCTAGAGAGGATACAGATAGAAGCAGACAGGAAGCGGGCTGCAGCCACCGAGGAGATGGCAAACAGGTTGGAGGCACACCTGGGCCGTATGAGTCAGAACATACAGCTGGTGATGGCTGACCTGGATTTGATCCCCAGGGAGGCTGCTTTGCTGGGTGTGCAGCTCACCGGCATCAGCATGGGAGCCGACGGCTACTCCGTGTCGGGGATCGCCCAGAGCCAGGATAACCTTATCGCCTATGCTAGTAAACTGCGCTTGTCCAGAGCTTTTCAGGATGTGACAATCTCCAGCATGCAGTTGGGAGCCAAGGCCAGTCCCGGGATTGAGGGCGAAAGTATCGAGCCTGGCACCGGCAGAGTAAACTTCCAACTCAAGGCGTTGACATCTTATGCAGCACTATCCTCTAAGTAGTGTGGCGACCAAAGACCCCTAGCGTGCCTCCTGTTGGTTGAAGGAGCGAGGAGATTCCGTCTTTCCACCTGGGCACTGAGCAGGGACGAGCGTGGCCGTTACAGAATCGATGGGTGAACGGCCATCGCAGGGGGTCGCGACTGTCGGAGAGCATCCCCACATCACAAACTGCCTCATGCTGACTGGACAGCGTCGAAGGTGGGTAGGTCACAAGCTCACCAGCCACAGATGATCTCTCACCGTTCTTACCTGTATCGGACCGCCCTGTACGCTCACTCAACGCTCTGGTAGCTGGGCTTCCACGGTCTGTTCGTGGAAGAGGTGTTGCACGAAGACCTCTCGTCGGCAGCAGAGGACAGGGCGAGGTGTTGCATCCCTCCACGTTCTTCAAGGCGCTCGCCAGAGGGCTAATCCGTTTCTCACCCTGAAATCACCCGCTATGGGTGATGTCAGACATGTCGCAAGGCATACAATGCTGGCTAGAGAGGCTACAAAGGGGTCACGTACGCCCCCTGAAGCTCCAAGGAGGGTTATCATGGCAGTGGGGACTAGGGTTGGCCAACAAGGTTTCACTCTCATCGAGTTGTTGGCTCTGATCGCCATCCTGGCGATCCTGGTGATACTGATGGCCATCATAGCTGTGTCTGTCACCAACTCTCGAAACACCAGCGTCAATGCCCAGGTTATGCAGGACGCTATCCAGGTACGGAGCGCTGCGACAAACTACACTAGAGCCGGAATGAGGCCGAAGCTCGCACACCCTACAAGTGTAATAGGAGTGAGAATGAAGTTTGAATAAGGTTTGAGCTTTGCAATAGCTTCCCGTAGATGTGGATGCACCTCACGCAACATTGTATAATACCGTTGCTTGCAGAAGAGACCCGAGGTCCTGAAGCGGAGTCTCACACCCGTAGAGGCCACAAGACCCAAGGGTCGTACAACACAAAGGAGGCAAGTACAAAGATGAGAATCTTCGGAGCAGAGTTCCAGAGAAAAGATGGGGGCTTTACCCTGGTGGAGCTACTGGTGGTAGTGGCCATCATAGTAGCTCTGGCGGCGGCGAGCGTAGTCGCCGTTGGCAGGTTTGCAGGCAAAGGCGAAGAGGGTGCGCGGGCCTCTGAAGCAGAGGCGGTGCAGGCGGCCATGGATACCATGATGGCCGAGAATAGCATCGCCGCTGTGACAGCTAACGATTTGACTACCACGAGTAACGGCGTCCAGGACTTCGCAGCGGTTCCTTCCGAAGGGGCGCTATCGGGGTATATGAGGAAGAACCCCACCGTCTACTTCTACTGCTGGGACTCCACAGGCAAGGTGAAGCAGCTAGCGGCGTCGGGTGCCTGTCCTGCCGGGCCCTACTAAACAAAGACCTCAGCGGAGATTGTCCCAACAGAAACGGAGGGACCTCCTATGCCGGGGAAGAGGAACGCACCTAAAGACCTGCGGCGCTCTCGGTGGACAAGAAGGCTCCTGGCCAGCCAGAGAGGCAGTTTGATGCTGGAGGCTGTGGTGGCTCTGGCGATTTTTGTCCCCCTGGGGACAGCCCTCGCCGCAGGTATTCAGACCGGCTACATGGCCAAGAGGCACTTCGAGGTTCAATCGCTCTCGGAAAACATCGTCCGCAACCAGATGGAGTATGCGTTTGAACAGGAGTACGTGCCTCCGCCCGCCACGTACCCCACCATCACTCCCCTGCCTGGTTACTCGGTGACAGCGGAGGCTCTGGTGTACGACGCCAGCAGTCCAAACATCGAGATGATTCGTGTGACTGTGTTCAGGGGCGGCGAACAGGTAAAGGTAATCGAGACATTGAGGGCCAACCGATGAGAAACATGGCTTCCAGTGAGAAAGGGTACACTCTTACAGAAGTAATAGTGGCCGTTGGAATAATGGTGGCAATCATGAGCACCGTGGGGACAGCCACATTTCAGGCGGTAGCTACCCAAGACAAGATCGTTAGCGATGGCCTGGCGATAAACGAACTGCGGAAGAGTCTGAGTTGGTTCTCTACGGACATGAAGATGGCCCAAACTACCGACCTGACCGATGGGGGCTCGGCGGCCACCATTACCATCAGTTGGACCGACCAGTACCAGGGTAACGGGGTGCTGCACACTGCTACCTACACCCAGGTAGAGGACAGACTGGTGCGTACCTACGATGGAGTGAGTCACACGGTTGGACGGGGCGTTTCTTCAGTCCTGTTTACTCGCTCGGGCAATACCATCGTCACTCAGATCGAAGTGCAGGTAAGTCCCGGCGTCACCAGAACCCTGGGTGTAAGGGCAGTCACCAGATCTGTCCTCAGCTGAGGGGCGGTGCAGGAGCCATGTACAGTCGTAGGTTCCTTGGGCAAGAGGCAGGGGGAATCCTGCTTTTGGTTCTGGCCTTCGTGGGACTGGCTGTGCCTCTGACCGTCGGAGCCATTCAGATAGCAGGCGAGTTGAACCTTCTCTCGCGAGTCTACGACCGGTTGTTGCACAGCCGATACGCAGCCAGCGCGGGAGCAGAGTTGGCCTTCTGGCAGGTGCTCAACAGTCCCGGCTTCGGTGATGATCTGACCCCCCTGGAACCATGTGTCGAGGTGGTATTTCAGGTTGGCAGCGACCCGGTCACGGTGAGGGTGTGCCGAGTGTTCACAACCGTGGGCATCCAGGGCCAGGGCGTAATTGTCACCAAAAGCGCCAATCCAACGGCGGTACCTGCCGGCCAGAGCACCACCTTTACATACACCCTGACGCTGGACAATCAGGGAACCGGTGAGGTCACCCTAGACCGCATCTACGACTACCTGCCCCCCTATCTCACCTATGTCTCAGGCTCCACCAGCGGTCTCACTACCCTGAATCCCTCCACTAACCAGAACAACACCATGCTGTGTGGAAGCAAGCCCTACAGTCTCAACTGGAACGTGTCGCCTGAGAATGTGACCATCGAGCCTGGACAGCAGCGAACCCTAACCTTCCAGGCCACAGCCAGCCTGCCGAATGGGACGTACTATAACCAGGCTCTAGTACGCTACATCCCGTGGTGGAGCATGGACACGGTGGACGTTTATTCGCCGTATTCTGCGCCCGTGGTAGCCGGGAGCGGCACGCCCTACTGCGGCTATGACCTCAATCTCATGCTCTCCAAGAGCGTTGAGCCCCCGATAGGAAACCCCGGAGTACCGCAGGAGTTCACCTACACCATCACCGCAACGAACACGTCATCAACAACGCGATACGTCTGCAAGCTCGATGATGATCTGCCTCCCACCTTTACTTATGTAGCTGGCTCCAGTGCTGATTACCCATCAAACATGGAACTGTCGGAGCCTGACTTGATATGGGACCCCATATCTGAGCGTTGGACCGCCGAGTGGGCCCGGTGGACCCACGGCCAGGGTTCCGACATAGATCCCCTGGCCAGCCTGGCTCCTGGGGGGACTAGGACCCAGGTGTTCCGGGCCAGCACCACGCCTCAACCAGGGACTAACTATTACAACGAGGCCAATGCCACGTGGTCTAATGCGCTGGTCGGTGGCCACTGCAAGCAAGGCACCGGCGATAGCGGCACCACCAACAGTGGTGCGGGCGAGGCCTCGCAGGTGCAGGGCACGGCGCTCTATGACATCATCGCCATGTCTACAGACGGCACGGTGCAGGCGCGTATCCAGTACTACGAGGCCAGCGGGCAGATCCAGATTATCTCCTGGCAAGAGTACTGATCACCCCGACTCCTCCGCCAGTCTCCACTCGTTAGCCCCAAGGTGTGTGCACCTGGGCCCCGTCTACCCTTGTTGAGAGGTCTAAGGGGGCGTTCCGTACAGCCTTCCGCCACCTTCATGGCAGAGTTGAGGGTTGCTCCCGTACGTGGCCTTGGTCAGTATCCTGATTCTGCGTCAGGTTGTGCCTCATGGGCTCTGTGTTGCCCGGCCCGTATAATTCAAGAACTTTCGAGTTTAGCATTCAGCTATCTCATTGACCAGGCCACGGCTTGCTGTCACCCCGCGCTCGGAGAGTTGTCAGCTTGCGTTCCTACTCACCTCTCCTCAAACACACCGAACGATGCCCTAACGCACCTGGCCTGACACTGGAAGAGTAAGACCCCTGGCCGTATTGGTGCTGCCGAGCTATGTCGCACTAGCCACTGGTGAAAGCTGCCCAAGGTAGTAGTGTCAATCCAGGCGCCGAAGATTAGGACGGTCCACTACTTCGGGATTCACAATCCTGATGTACCGTCCCGACAAGAAAGCACGAATATCCTCGGCGGCTTCGCTGTACATGACCCTGTAGCTCTCGGTCGTCACGTAGCCCAGGTGTGGGGTGATAACTGTATTGTCCACATGTAGCAGGGGATGGTTCAGGGGCAATGGCTCCTTGTCAAAGACGTCTAAAGCAGCGCCTGCGATGGCCTTGCGATGTAGCACGTCAATGAGTGCTGCCTCATCTACGATAGGTCCACGAGAGGTGTTTACAAGGTAAGCCGATGGCTTCATCAGCCCCAGGTCATGGCTGGTTACCAGTCCACGGGTTCTTCCACTGAGGCGAACATGGATTGAAAGCACGTCAGCCCCGGCGAATAGTTCCTCCTTGCTCACCAGAGTAGCGCCGCATTCGGCAGCCCGATCTGGTGTCAGGTTCTGGCTCCAGGCAACAACCGACATCTGGAAGGCGCGCCCATAAGCAGCCACCTGAGAGCCGATGTGTCCCAGCCCAAGGACACCCAGTGTTTTGCCCCCTAGCCTCGGCCCTATGGTCGTCTGCCATCGACCAGCTCGGGTAGCTTTGTCCTCTTCAGCGATGCGTCGCGTCAGCGCCATAATGAGACCCCACGTTAGCTCTGCAGTGGTGGCGCTGTCGCTATTGGTGCCCGTGACCAGAATCCCGAGGTCTGTAGCTGCTTCCAGGTCAAAGGAGGAGTTTGCCATGCCCGTAGTGACGAGCAGCTTGAGCACGGGGAGCCGTTCCAGGAGCGACCTGGGAAAGGGTGTTCGTTCTCGCATGCCAACGACAACCTCAAATCTTTTCAGACGCTCAACCAAAGCTTCTTCATCTGCCAGGTGGTCCTGGAACACATGCACATGCACCTCTGGGGGGAGAATGCTCCAGTCACCCAGGGCCTTAGCTACGCCTTGGTAATCGTCCAGAATAGCTACTCTGACCATGCTTTCCTCCTGTATCAGTTTCTCTGGTTTTTTGGTCTGCTGAAGTACGTTCCCGTCTGGGTTCAGCCTGGGCTACCGGATCAGTTTTGACATTAGAGGCTGCAAGCTGAGCCGTGTCTTTGAACCCTCCCATGCCTAGAACTGAACCGTGACTTGCGACGACGGCCCCACCAGCGGCCAGGGGCGCTGTGCCTTACCAAACGCTTCTTGGCAGCTCCTTTGAGAAACGAGAGTACCACTAGCAGGCTGCAGAAGGCCAGGGACCCTGCGGGATGCGCACGATCATATCGGTGGTCACCAGATGCGGAGGAACCTCCTACTGGACTGGGTAACTGCCCGGCCTGGATTCGAACCAGGGTCTTCAGCTCCAAAGGCTGACGTGCTACCGCTACACTACCGGGCATCGCCTCCCGACTCAAGGCCACGCCATTGTAATACCACCACCTTGGGCGGGTCAAAGAGCCGCCCACACCAGCAATCAAGCAACCGCAATTGACACCTGCAACCCACAGGAATTATAATCCAGCTTAGACGCTAATGCCAAAACGAACCTATCAACCAAAAGTCAGGCGAAGGAAAAGAGTCCACGGGTTTCTCTCCCGCATGTTCACGCGCGGCGGGCAGGACGTCCTGAAGCGCCGCCGTTTCAAGGGGCGGGAGAGACTCACGGTATAGCTCCATGCTACCCCGTCTTTTCCTAGCGGACCTTTTCTCGGCTCAATGCAAAAGGAGCTACGTCTCAGGAAAGCCCAGGACTTCACTCTCGTCTACCGCCGTGGGCGCTCCTGGGCTGACGATTTCTTAGTGCTAAAGGCGCTGCCCAGGGGCGCGGACGGCGTGAGCAGGTTCGGGTTCAGCGTGGGGAAGCGAATGGGCAACGCGGTGGTAAGGAATACTATCAAGCGAAGGCTGAGAGAGGCGGCCCGCCGCACCCCAGTCAAGAGCGGATGGGACATCATATTCATCGCCAGGGGGCAGGCCGGGTCTGCGGACTACCATCAGCTAGAAGCCTCCGTGAGTGGACTGCTCCGCAGGGCTGGCCTGCTGGCAGTCGTCTCAGAGATAGAGAAGGTGAGGGCATGAAGAAGTGGCCTGTGTCGGCCATACGGCTGTATCAAAGGACAATCTCACCGTTCCTGCCAGTCACCTGTCGATACCAGCCAACCTGCTCCGAGTACTCCCATCAGGCCATCTCCAAACACGGCCTCGTGCGAGGCCTGTGGCTGACTTTGCGCAGGCTGGCCAGGTGCACACCTTTGGGCGGGGCAGGCTACGACCCGGTCCCCTGAGCGCTCTTTGTGTCGTGAGCGCTTCTCTCAGCCTGCGGGCGGACTCTTGCACTATTAGATCTAATGAAAACGTGGAGCAATCATATCATAGCTAATTCAGACTCCCTCAGGGCACGCCTTTGCCTCTGGTTCCTTTTGGCATCACTGGCTCTCTGGTCCCTGGCCGGATGCGCCACAGGCAAGTCCACACCCTCCTCCGGGTGGTCTGGAGCGGTGGTGGCCGACGATGTCATCTACATCGGCTCTCAGGAGGCCAAGCTATTGGCTCTGGACAAAGAGGACGGCAGCCTCAGATGGAGCTTCCCGACAGACAAGGGAGAATCCCTGGGGGGAGTTTATGGCAGCCCCGCGCTGACCGAAAGCTTGTTGTACGTGGGCGGGTACAATGGCACACTGTACGCCCTGGACCCCATTACCCAGGATAAGGAGTGGGACTTCCCCACCAGCGGCCATATCGTGGGTTCCCCCGTAGTGGCAGGTGACACCATTGTTGTGGGTTCATCAGATGGAAACCTGTACGCCCTGGACTCCGCCGAAGGATTCGAGAAGTGGCGGTTCCAGACAGGGAACAAGGTATGGTCCACTCCCGTGGTGTATGAGGACGCCGTGTACTTTGGCTCCCTGGACCACAACGTCTACGCCGTAACCCTGAAGGATAGGGAGGGTTTGACGGCGGGACAGCAGATGTGGAGCTTCCCCACTGATGGAGCCGTGGCCTCCACGCCCCTGGTCATGGACGGGCGCGTCTACATCGGCTCCTTTGACCGCCGCTTCTACGCCCTGGATGCCGCCACCGGCGCCCAGGCATGGGCCGCTCCCTTTGAGGCAGAGAACTGGTTCTGGAGCAGGGCTGTCTCCGACGGGACAGTCATCTACGTCGGCTCCCTGGACGGCAACCTCTACGCCCTGAATGCCAACAACGGAACACCCGCATGGCCTACTCCCTTTGAGACCAGCGGCCTCATACTATCTGCTCCCGCCCTCATCCCAGAAGGCGTGGCAGTGGCCAACGACAAGGGAGACGTCTACCTGGTGCGTCTCCAGGATGGCAAAGAGGTACGCTCTTTCTCGGCAAAAGACCACATTCGCGCCCCCCTGGCAGTCTCAGACTCCACAATCTACATCAGCGCCATGAACCACTCCATCCGGGCCGCGAACCTGGAGGGCGGGTTCTGGAGAGAGCAATGGTGCTATGACACCAAGAAATCCAGGCCACAATGCGAATAGCGTCTGCAACACAGCCCCAGGGCAGCCCAAACCGAGGGGACAAGGGCATGGCTCGCCCCAGGCAAAAGCCCGCGAGTAGCTCCCTTGCAAGAGTGGTGAGATAGAACATGCTGGACTTTATCGGGTTAGTATGGAACCAGCTCATAATGGGGCCTATGGTGAACAGCCTGGTGCTCCTGTACGCCCTCCTGTTCAGCAACTTCGGGATCAGCATCCTGGTATTCACCGTGATAATCCGCCTGGTCACCCTTCCTCTGACCCTGAAACAGATCAAGATGACCAGGAGCATGTCCCAGATACAGCCCCTGCTTAAAGAGCTACAGGAAAAGTACAAGAACGACCGGCAGAAGGTATCCCAGGAGACCATGCGCCTGTACCGGGAGCGCGGGATAAACCCCCTGGGATGTCTTGGCCCTATGTTCATACAGATGCCCATCTGGATTGGGCTGTACCAGGCCATCATCCAGACCCTCCCATCCGAGCCTGAGAGGCTTATGGATCTCTCTCAGAGGCTGTATTCCTGGCTTCCCCTGGTGAACCAGGCCATTCCCCTCAGCAGCCGGTTCCTGTATATGGACCTGGGTCTCAGCCCCAACCAGGAGGGCGGGGTCTCCAGCTTCATCCTCCCGGTCCTGGTAGGCATATCCATGTGGGCCGTGCAAAAGATGTCCACCGTCCCATCCGCGGACGCCCGGCAGGCCCAGACCAACCAGATGATGCTGTGGATGATGCCCATAATGTTGACCTTTTTCTCCTTTTCCCTGCCCACAGGTCTCTCCCTCTACTGGGTGGCATCCAACCTGCTTCAAATAGGCATCCAATACTTTATTACCGGCTGGGGAAACCTGCTCCCATTCAGGCAAGCACAGCCTGTCCCACAGACCACCCCAGTCCAGTCGGTCAAGGAGATAGAGCAAGATGGAAACACTGGAAGTGACGGGAAGGTCCGTCGAGGAAGCTATAGAGATCGCCCTAGAGCAACTCGGCGCAGAGCGCGACCAAGTAGAAGTAGACGTCCTTAGTCCGGGCAAGGGAGGAATCCTCGGCTTCGGAGCCGAGCCAGCCCGTATACGGGTGACCCTGATTGCCCCTCCCTCGGGCCTCACGACCGTAGCCAAGCTCACCTTGGACAACCTCCTCCGGACCATGAAGGTCTCCGCCCTGGCCTCTTTGAGACCACAGGAGCCGGGCCAGGAGGACACCGTGGAGCTGGACATAGAAGGCGAAGACTCAGGGCTCCTCATCGGCCGCCGCGGCGAGACCCTCAGAGCACTCCAGTTCATCGTCAACCTCCTGGTGGGCCAGAGGACAGAAGGACGGGTAATCCTGGATGTGGAGGGGTATCGAGAGCGGCGCTACGCGGCCCTAAGGGCCCTGGCCCTGCGGGTCGCCGAGCGGGTCGCGGCTACGGGACGCTCCATCACCCTGGAGCCCATGGCCCCCAACGAGCGAAGGATAATACACGTGACCCTGGCAGACCACCCCCAGGTCACCACCGAGAGCACCGGGGCGGGAGAGAGCAGGCAGGTGGTCATCTCCCCCCGACGGCCGTCATAACCATCGCAGCCAACAATAAAAGAGATGTGCAGATGAAGGGAGGGGACCATCGTGTGGTGGCAAGACCTGCTTTGGGGACTCTGGAATGGACTTACGGCCTGGATTGTCCTGGTCGTCCACCTATTCGGCGGCTGGGACGGGCACCCCTTGTACAATGTCGCAAGAAGTGGCAACTGGTATGATTTCGGGTTCTTGCTGGGTGCAGGCTCTCCCTTTCTGGGCACTCTTGGCAAGAACGCCCGTAGACGCTGAGCCACAAAGTCTACATCTACCCAATCGCACTCTGCTCGTTTTCAAGAAGGGAGGAGCTTATGCTGGAGCATGTGGACTTCAAGCGAACACTGAAAGACCTGTACAGCGCAACCCCAAAAGTCAAGCGAATCGAAGCCGGACGAGCAGCCTTTCTGGCAGTCGATGGCCATGGAGCGCCCAGTGGCAACCTGTTCATGGAGGCCATCCAAAAAGTGTACTCAGTGGCGTATACCATGAAGTTCATGCTGAAGAAGGCAGGGGTAACAGATTTCGTGGTAGCCCCCCTGGAGGCTCTCTGGTACGACGACCCCAAAGAGGTTCCAGACATGTCCAAGTGGAGATGGCGCGTTCTGGTGCGCATCCCGTCAGAAGTGACCTCCCAGCACCTTGAGGAGGCCAAGAAGGCAGTCAGCGCCAGGGGAGGAAACCCCAGCGCGGTTGAAATTGTGGATTGGGAAGAGGGCACCGGCCTTCAGATGATGCATATAGGCCCCTACGACCAGGTAGGTGCTGCCTACGTTCAGCTCCACGCCGCCGCCGAGCAACAACGCTTGCGCCTGGGCGGTCCTGGACATGAAATCTACCTCAGCGACCCCCGGCGGGTTGCGCCCGAAAAGCTGAAGACCATCGTGCGGATGCCGATCGTCCGGTAGACTGCCATCAGACTGCGCACGATGGGGCCCCGATGCCATCGATATGCGGCGCGACTTCCAAACTCTGGCTAGGACGTGCCGCGGGAACGCAGGCCTGTGGCACCGTGCAGATAGACGTGGGCCATCTCCTCGGGGCGCTTCTCCGTGTTCACCAGGATCATGACACGGATGCACAGAGGCAGACCATCGGGCACTCTCATCTCGTGGCCGCAGATGAGGGGGACGTACTCCCATCCCATCTGGCGAGCAGCCACCGCGGGGAACTCGGCGTTGAGGTCCTGGGAGGTGGTGAAGAAGGCGGCGGCCAGGTACTCGATGTCGAGGTCGTTGGTCTCTACCAGGCGTTCCAGCAGCTCATGGGTCGCCTCCAGGATTGCCTCTTTGGTGTTGTCCCGGGCTGTGGTTGCTCCGCGAAGGCCACGACATACCAGGGCCATGATTACTGCCTCCTTTGGTGGATGGTGACTGTTCCTTTGAGCCTGGCGACGAACTCCTTTACCGCCTCTTCCCGCTGTCCATCGGGGGTCCTTTCCACCACCTCGATGAGCGCGCTTCCAACCACGGCCGCCTGCGCCCAGGGGGCCAGGGCCTCCACGTGGTGTCTCTGGGATATTCCGAACCCGATGGCCAGGGGGAGGTCTGTGTGACTCCTCACCCTCTGGGCCAGGGCAGGGATACCGGGAGGTAGCTCTTGCCGGGCGCCGGTCACCCCCGTGAGGCTGATGCAGTAGACAAATCCGCCGGCCTTTTCGCACGAGCAGGCAATGCGGGTGTCGGTGCTGGTGGGGGCCAGCAGGGGGATAAGCTGGATGCCGCGCTGGCTACACGGGGCCTGGAGGGGGCCGGCCTCCTCGAAGGGCAGGTCTGGCACGATGACTCCGTCTACTCCTGCGCCCTGTGCATCCACGGCAAACCTGTCCAGCCTGTAGCTGAGGATGGGATTGTAGTAGCCCATGAGTACCAGGGGAGTGGTAACTCCGTCGCTCCGGAGATGCTGGCAGACCTGGAGGCATGTGCCCAGGGTGACTCCCTGGGCCAGGGCATGGAAGCTGGCTCGCTGGATGGTGGGGCCGTCGGCCAGGGGGTCACTGAAGGGCACGCCCAGCTCTATGACGTCGGCGCCGCCTTCAACCAGGGCAGGCACCAGGGAAAGAGTGTCCTTCACCGATGGGAAGCCCACGGTAAGGTAAGGTATTATCCCCATCGTCCCCTTTTGGGCCAAGGCGTCGAAGCTCTGTTTAAGCCTGTCCATGGTATGTCCTGATCCCTTCGCTACCCTGGATGCCATCTGTGTGCAGGTGAATATACCACGCCCTCTGGGGGTAGGCAACACAGGAGACTGCACCACCTTTAGTGTCCAGCTTGACGCCCGTATCTCCCGGGGGCAAAATGAGGCGAGGCTTGGGAGAGGGCACAAGATGTCATTCTGAGGGAATCCCGACGTGTCGGGACGACCGAAGAATCTAAGCTGTAGCGCTTTGCTTGGGCGAAGGCTTTAGATTCTTCGCCCCGATTTCATCGGGACTCAGAATGACATAAAGCGACTACACATAACCACCTTCTTGTGCAAAGCTATTTGGGGGAAAGGGCATGGTCTTTTATGTTCCAGAGCGTTCTTGCCCTGATAGGCAACACGCCCCTGGTTGCCCTCAGACGCATACCCGAAGAGGGGTCGGCTATTGTGCTGGGGAAGCTGGAGAGCCGTAACCCCACGAGGAGCATAAAAGACCGCATCGCCCTGGCCATGATAAGGGATGCCGAGGAGTCGGGGAGCCTCCTTCCTGGCTACACCCTGGTGGTGGCCGTTGAGCCGGCCTCTTCCCCTCTTCTGAGCAGGGGGACCGTGGGAGGACACGCCATACCAGGCCTGGGGCCGGACTTCGTGCCGCCCGTCCTGAACAGCGCCATCATAGACCAGGCTATCGGTGTGACCGATGAGGACGCCTACCAGATGGCCGCCCGCCTGGCGCGAGATGAGGGACTCCTGGTGGGGGTCTCCTCGGGGGCCAACGTGGTGGCCGCGCTGGAGGTAGCCAGGCGCCTGGACACTGGGAAGGTGGTGGTCACCATCTTCCCAGACGGTGGAGAGCGGTACGTGTGAGCATTCGTTCAGGGCATGATAGGCGCTATGGCCTCATTCACATCATGGAAGAGTGCTTTGTGGGTGCAGGGCAAGCCCTGCCTGTGCTATCATAATAGATACGCACAAAGCGGAGTCTTGAGAAAGGGCCAATGTATGCAGGGCGAAGGTATACGGCTGACCAGCCTGGCCAGATGCGCCGGTTGAGCTTCTAAGCTCAGTCCAGAGGACCTGGCGCACGTGCTGCGCCAGCTACCGGCCTTCGAGGACCCCAACCTCCTGGTGGGGACAAGCACCGGAGACGATGCCGCCGTCTACCGGTTGGGTGAGGGTTTGGCCCTGGTGCTGACGGTGGACTTCTTCCCTCCCATCGTGGACGACCCGTGGCACTTCGGCGTCATTGCCGCGGCCAACGCCTTCAGCGACGTCTACGCCATGGGGGGCAAGCCCCTTCTGGCCCTCAACCTGGTGTGTTTCCCCAAGGACCTGCCCATGGACATCCTGGGGGAGATTATGAAGGGGGCTGCCTCCAAGGCCCAGGAGGCGGGGGTGTTGATAGTCGGCGGGCACACCATAGACGATGAAGAACCCAAGTACGGCATGGCGGTTACGGGCCTGGTGCGGCCCGGTGAGCAGGTGACCAATGCCTCGGCCAGGGTGGGAGACCGTCTGGTGCTGACCAAGCCCCTGGGCACGGGCATAATAACCACCGCGGGCAAGAACGGCGTGGCTGACGCCGCAACCCTCGCTCGTGCTATCGAGGTGATGAGCGCCCTGAACAAAGCCGCTTCCGAGGCCATGATGGAGGTGGGGGTGAGTGCCTGCACCGATGTGACGGGCTTCGGCCTGCTGGGTCATCTGCGAGGGATGGCGGAGGCCTCGGGAGTCACAGCACGGGTCCACTTCTCACGGGTGCCTCTTATCGAGGGGACGTGGAAACTGGTGCAGGAGGGTGTAGCGCCTGGAGGGACGCACCGGAACCTCCACTCTGTGGAGCAAGTCACATCGTGGGACGCTTCCATCAGCCACGAGGCCAGGGTAGTCTTGTGCGACGCCCAGACCTCTGGTGGACTGCTCATGTCCGTTGCGCCGGACAAGGTGCCTGCCCTGTTGAAGGCCCTTTCCCAGAAGGGCGTTGACGGGGCCACCGTGGTGGGAGAGGTGGTAAGGCGTGGCGTGTGGGCTATGGAGGTCCTGCCCTAGCAAATAATTGTCCAGGAGAGCGTCATGGTAGGGGCGATTCATGAATCGCCCCTACAGTTTCTGTGAGAGACGTGCAGACCGTGGCAGAAGCCGTCACTATCGTAGACCTCATTCGCAACGGCACTCTGACCGCCGAGATAGCCGCTACTCTGTGGGTCGCGATGGACAGGGGCCTCTCCCTGGTGGTAACGGCTATTCCACGCCTCGCGGGTAAGACCACCACAACTAACGCCCTTCTGTCCCTCCTGCCTCCTGAAGCGCCAATCCATTACCTGAGTGGCGAAGAGGTGGAGATGGACTACCTGAAAAAGGCGGCCACCGGTGGCTACCTGGTGGTGGGAGAGTTCAGCTATGGAGGAATGCCCGGCTACATCTGGGGGTCTCCCGTGCGGCGAGTCTTCGACACTATGACGGCGGGCTACTCCCTGGCCGCAGCTTTGCACTCGTCGGGGCTGGAGGAGACCTTCGATATCATATGCCAGGGGAACAGGGTCAGCGATGAGGCAGCCTCGCGGATAGACCTGGTGCTGTACATTCGCCGCTTTGGATACTATCCAGGCAGGTTCTGGCGCCGGCTGGCCGAGGTGCACGAGGTAGACTACGTTCGGGACGGAAAGCCTCACGGACGCCTCCTGTACCGGTGGGTGGAGGGGGAAGACCGGTTTGAAAGGGTGGAGACCCCCAGGTTCCTACAGGATGAGGCGACCGAGGTGGAGGCACGGAGGGCCAGGCTGGAGGAGCTGGCAAGTACGGGGCGAAGGGGGCCGGAGGACGTGGCGCGGCTGGTGAGGGAGTACCGGAAGGGGCTCGCGAGCTAATGCCTGGTTGCGAATAGAAGCGATGCGAAAAGCCGCTCATGGTGAGCTTCAGTTGTTATCTCCCCGCTCATGGTGAGCCTGTCGAACCACATGAGCGGAGTGAACGTCCCGCTCACGCCCTTCCCTTCGGCTTCGCTCAGGGTAAACTGGCTCAGCAACTGTCTTGATTGTCAAGAGGTAATAGCATGATTTGCTTGCCAGGGTGTGCGATGTTTGAGCATGGCGTTGAGAATAGTGAGGAACTTCCGCATGCAAGCAGTGAGAGCCACCTTCTTGGGTTTGCCTGCGGCCAGCAGGCGTTGGTAGAAGGTCATGATGAGGGGATTGAAGCGGGTAGCCACGAGGGTTGCCATGTATAGGGTAGCCCGCACAGTAGCCCGTCCACCCCAGACGGTGCGTCTGCCTCGGGAGGCGCCACTGTCTCGGTTCAGAGGTGCTACCCCCACCAGGGCGGCGATCTGTCGGCGATCCAGAGACCCCAACTCCGGCAGGTCTGCCAGGAGGGTGAAGGTGAGGTTGGGACCTACTCCAGGACACCCCGCAGCAGGTCCTCTTGTGCCCGCCAAAGGGGACTCTGTTGCACCATCTGCCCCAGGTCGCCATCCAACTTCTTGAGGGTCTGTTCCAACCAGGCGATATGCTCCTTGAGGCTGGGACGTACTCTAGGCATAGCCATCCCCAGGCGCTGCTTCTCTGCCACCAGCATCTGCATCATCTGCCGTCGGCGAGCCAGCAAGGCACCCATCTCCTGGGTCTGGGTCTCGGGCAGGGGTCGCGGTGTGGGCTGCGCACTCTGGGCAAAGCGGGCCAGCACCCGGGCGTCTATGACATCCGTCTTGGCCAGTTTGCCCGTGGCCTTGGCGAAGTCCCGCACCTGCCTGGGATTCACCACTGCCACCGGGAGACCAACGGCACCCAAGGCGGCCGCTAGGGGCAACTCATATCCACCGGTGGCCTCTAGCACCACTAGTGTGGGTGTGTGGGCCAACACACGCTCTTTCAACTCGGCAATGCCTTCCTCATCGTTGGTGGTGCGCCATACCTCTCCCCTCGGTACCACTGCCACGTCCAAATGTGTCTTGGACACGTCTATCCCTATATATGAAGCCACTGATTCCATCTACTACTCCTTCCTGGCCCGACCTTGCAAGATACGGGCTTCCTTTGCCCAGGCAACTGTTCGGGCTCTTGGAACATGGGGTGTGACAACCTCGCTGAGCCACGGTCTATTACTACCCAGGGTGAATCGGTCTGTCACACCCATATATAAGATACAAGGATGAGCGGAGGTGGACTGTCCGCTCGTGGTGAGCTTGTCGAACCAGAGCGGCTGGCCCTTCGACAAGCTCAGGGCGAGCGGGTCTGCTATGACTCCAGGGAACACAGCCGTGTGATACTAGGGGCTAGAGCTCCCGACGCTCCCCGGTGATGGTGCGTATGGTGCGGATGAAGTTCCCGTTACCCCAGTAGGCCAGGCGCCATCGAGCCGCCTCTTCCTTGGTCATGCCGTTGGCGCGAAACTGGTAGTATGCCTCTCTCCCCATACCTCCGTAGACGAGCGCGCCAATGCCAAAGACTATGGCAGGCCAGGAGGTGATGAACCCCATGCTGGCCATGATGATGCCCCCGATGGTCAGCGCGGTGCCGGCAATCATCATCTTGTGGCGGGGCAGCTTGACCACCTCCACCGAGGTCAAGCGGGCGTAGGAGATGTCCCGCAGCTCCTCTACCCCGTCCTTCTCCTGGTAGTGGATGAGCCGCTGGGAGGTCGCGTAGAAGGGCGCGTGGTCAGAGACGATGGTCTCTCCAGGTCTCATCTTCTCTTGAATGCTCATGCTCTAGTTGCCGTTAATTGTACAATCAATTGACACCCTGGTAGGCCAGCCCTACAATCTGGGCGAGCGGGTGTAGCTCAGTGGTAGAGCTCTTGCTTCCCAAGCAAGCTGTCGTGGGTTCGAGTCCCATCACCCGCTCCACCTGTTGGAAGGCTGGCTCTTGACCTAGCAAGGTGCCAAGAATCTTTCGGCTATCCCCCTCTCCCCCTTCCTGGCCAGGAAGGGGGAGAAATTTATGTTTGAGGGACTCCCTCAAACTCCTGGCAGAGGGGCGGAGCCCCTCTGCACTTCCCTTTGTTAAAAGGCTCTACATCCTGCTGTACCCGCTTCCCATGCGGTTGGGGTCTACTCCCGTCCCCCTGGCCTGGGTGATCCAGCCAAACTCCTTGAGTATCTGCTGGCTGTATGTGACTCGACCCGTCACCTTGTCCAGGGGCTCGGTGGCCAGCAGCAGGACGGCCCTAGCCATCATACTGGGAGGCTCGGTGGTCTCGGGGTCCACGGTCTGCCTCTGCTGGGCGAACATGGAGCCGACCGTTGGCACGAACTGGGAGGGCGAGACGGCTGCCACGGTGATGCCGTACTGGTACAGCTCCTGGGCCAGGCCCTGGGTTAACCGCTCCAGGGCCGCTTTCTGGACGCCGTATGGAGTCCCACCTCCGCGAGCACCAGGATAAGGGCCACGTCCGGGGCCGATGGCGGCTCCGGAAGAGATGTTCACAATACTGCCGCTTCCGCGAACTATCATGTCCTCCATCACCAGCTTGCTGAGGATGAAGGGGGCGTGGACGTTGACCGCCCAGGTACGCATCCACCGGTTGAGGGGGTACTCTCTCACTGGAACAGTGTACATAAGGGCGGCATCGTTGACCAGGACGTCTACCGGCCCGTAGGTGTCGTGAGCGGCCTTAACCAGGGCTTCGCACTCCTCGGGCACCGAGATGTTGGCTGCGACTGGAGTGGCCTCGCCGCCGGCGTCGCGAATGGCTGCCACGGTGGTCTCCAGGGAGCCAGGAAGCTGGTGGTCCCCTTCTCTCAGGGTGCGGGCCGCACAGACGACTCTGGCCCCTTCCGACGCGAACACCTTGGCGATCTCCTCGCCGATGCCGCGGCTGGCACCGGTCACAATGGCGACCTTCCCATCGAGCTTACCCATTGATTGTCCCTCCTTTATTTTATGCTTCTTTTTCTGGAACGCCCACTAGCAGGATGCTGAAAAACTCCTTCGACCATCCCTTTGGCCCCCTTCCCTTCGGCAAGCTCAGGGCAGGCTCTGGCCAGGAAAGGGGAGAAATCTATATTTGAGGGACACCCTCAAACTCCCGGCAGAGGGGCGAGGCCCCTCTGCACACCACCTTTCTTCCGCAGCCTTCTAGGATGTGGGTGCGTCTGCGTTGACGATTCTCACGAAGCGGCGCCTGCCGATTTTGAGAATATCCCCTGGGACTATGCCCATTTCAGACTCAAGGTCCACAACTGCTCCTGCTTCTAGGGCCATCCACTCAGTTCGTACTGGCCGTCCACTAACCTCTACGGCCCCCTGAGCAATGAGGCGTTTTGCCTCTGCCCGACTTGCCACAACGGAAGCTCTCACCAAAAGAGCGGGGATGTTAATGGCCAGTTGACTGGGGAAATTGAATTCTTCACCGCGATGTGCCCAGCCGCCACGTTGCTTTGAACCTACGAGGTCACCATTTGGACCGTTCCATGGAGAACTGAACGAGAAAGGAAATTCGACTGCATCCTCTGGCACTTCCCTTCGCTGGTACGTCCGCTCGAAGTGCTCCTCTGCCTCTTTAGCCGCGGCCGCGCCGCCGTGGAACTGGGCGACGATGTCCCGGGCGAGGCGCTTTTTTAGCTCCATGGGGTTGACGGCCTGGGCCTCCATCTCGCGGCGCATCTCGGTCAAGTCCTCATCGGGGACGTCGGTCAGCAGTTCAAAGTAGTCCATCATCAGCGAATCAGGGATGGACATGACCTTGCCGTACATGTCGTCGGGCGGCTCATCCACGCCGATATAGTTGCCCAGGCTCTTGCTCATCTTCTGGACGCCGTCGATGCCCACCAGAAGGGGCATGATGAAGCACTGCTGCTGTCTCTGGCCCATCATGCCCTGGAGGTCACGGCCCACCAGGAGATTGAAGCGCTGGTCCGAGCCGCCAAACTCCACGTCCGATTGTATGGCCACGGAGTCGTAGGCCTGGAGGAGGGGGTAGAGGAGCTCGGTGATGGCGATGGGCCGCTGGGCCTGGAAGCGCTGGGCGAAATCGTCCCTGGCCAGGAACTGGGCCACGGTGAAGCGGCGGGTGAGGTCGAAGACGCTGGCGAGGGTGAAGCTGCCGAACCACTCGCTCTGCCACACGGTCTGGGTGCGCTCTCTGTCCACCACCTTGAAGAACTGGCGCAGGTAGGTCTCGGCATTGGCTCGGACCTCCTCGGCAGTGAGCATGGGGCGTGTGATTGACTGGCCGCTCGGGTCGCCGATCTGGGCCGTCCAGTCCCCCACGATGAGAACTACCTGGTGTCCCAGCTCCTGGAGCTGCCGCAGCTTGCGGAGGCCCACGGCGTGGCCCAGGTGGATGTCCGGACGGCTGGGGTCGAAGCCCATCTTCAGGCGCAGGGGCTTGCCTTCCTGGAGCAGGCGCACGAACTCCTCCTCCACGATGATTTCGGAGACGCCACGCCTGAGGACGTTGTGGAGGGTCTTGGGATCTATCAACTCTTTTGTCAAATTGGTTCAGCCTGCGTCAACGGGTTTCAAGGGTCAAGGTGGGCTGTGCCAGGGGATCCTTCAGCACCTTTCTGGTGTACTCCACGTCCCGGCGTATCTGGGCCATCAGGGCCTCCGGCGTCTCGAAGCGCAGCTCGTCCCGCAGGCGCTGGGCAAACTCCAGAGTCATCTCAGAGTCGTACAGGTCTCCGCTGAAGTCCAGGAGGAATGCCTCAATTGTGCGCTCTTTTGTGCCAAAGGTTGGCTTGACACCTATGTTGGTGGCCGCCATGTGCCGCTGGTTGCCGACGCAGGCCCAAGTGGCGTAGATGCCATCCCCAGGTATCATGAGGTCTTTGGGGATGCCCAGGTTGGCCGTTGGGAAGCCCAGGGTTCTGCCCCTGGAGTCGCCCGCCAGCACCCTGCCATGAAGGGTAAAGGGCCTGCCCAGGTATCTGGATGCCCTGTCCATGTCTCCGTCGGAGATGGCCTGCCGGATGGCGGTGCTGCTGATTCTATCTCCGCCGTTGGTTATCGGTTCCACTATGGTAACAGAGAAGCCTTTTTCGTCGCCAATGGCCTTGAGGGTCTGGGGGTTGCCCTCTCTCTTGTGTCCCATGGCGAAGTTGGGCCCCATGACCAGCCCCACCATGCTCAAACGTTCCTGGAGCAAATCCGTGAAGTCACGAGCACTCAGACGGGACAGCTCCACATCGAAGGTCAGGGGGATAACCATGTCCACGCCGGTGCTCTCCAGGAGGGCCAGTCGGTCCTGGAAGGAGGTGATGTACTTGATGCCCGCCGCGAGCGTACCAGGGGCAAGGACGGTGTGCGGATGGTTGATGAAGGTGACAACGCCGCTGAGCAGCCCCCTTTGAGATGCGGCTTCTTTAAGGCATTTCAGAAGGTGGCGGTGGCCTACGTGCACCCCGTCGAAGACGCCTACGGCCAGGACGGTGTTTCTTCGTGGCAGTTGTGGGGACAGCTCCTGGTGAACTCGCATTGGGAAACACCTATGGCCTGAGGTAGTTACATGAGCTTGCAATGGGTGGAGAAGAGCAATAGGATAGTAGCATAGCCCTATTTGGGCGTCAAGCTGACGTGAGAAGGGAGGCCAGGATTGCGCCTGACGGCCGTGGAGAGGAGATACGGACTCTGGTCCGCTCTGGCCCTGCTGGCGTGGATGGGCCTTATTCTCTTTCTCTCCTCCCGCTCCTTTTTGTCCACCGACTTGCCAGGTGTGAAGTGGCTGGGGCAGTACCAGGACGAGGTGGGTCACCTGGGGGAGTACGGCGTTCTGGGGATGCTTGCCTACGCGGCCCTTCGGTCTTTTCTTGGCGGTGGTAGGACGTTCATTCTCGGTCTGGCGTTCTGCATGGTCTTCGCACTGGGAGATGAGGCCTTTCAGAGCTTCACCCCCAATCGTGCCCCTGAGCTCAAGGATATTGCGCTGGACGGGGCAGGGGCCTTGGCGGGCCTGGTGGTACTGGGCGTAGTGGGGCCTCGTCTCAGGGGATACTGGCCCAGGCGAGTCCACTCAGGAGGCGCGACTAGGCTGGAGCGGGCATCTTCCTGGAGTAGCCAAGGGCCTGGTAGGCAGCGGTGAGGAGCTCTACCGTCTCCTCCCAGCCTATGCAGGCGTCTGTGATGGAGATGCCGTACTTGAGTTTGCCAGGGTTGCGCTCATCCAGGTTCTGCTTGCCTTCGAACAGGTGGCTTTCCAGCATCATGCCGACGATGTTGCGATTGCCGGCTATGCGCTGGTTGAGGACATCGTGGAAGGGGATGCGCTGCTTGGTGTGGTCCTTGTCGGAGTTGGCATGGGAGCAGTCCACCAGGAGGCGCGTGTTTACGCTGGCGCGCTGGAGCCTCTGGACGGCATCGGCGATGGAGCTGGCGTCGTAGTTGGGGCCGCGACTGCCTCCCCGGAGGACGATGTGGCAGTTGGGGTTGCCCCTGGTGACTACGATGGCCGCCTTGCCATCGGCGTCCACTCCCAGAAAAGCCTGGACAGCCTGCGCGGCCACTACCCCATCCACGGCCAACTGGACACTGCCTCCGGTGCCGTTCTTGAGACCCACAGGCATGGAGAGGCCGCTGGCCATCTCACGATGGGTCTGGCTCTCCGCGGTACGGGCACCTATGGCGACCCAGGATAGGAGGTCTGCAACATACTGGGGCGTGACGGGGTCGATAAGCTCCGTCGCGGCCAGCACACCCAGCTCGCCGATTCTCAGCATGAACTCCCGGGCAATGTGGAGTCCCGCGGTGATATCGAAGGTGCCGTTGAGATGAGGATCGTAGATGAGGCCCTTCCATCCCACGGTGGTGCGGGGCTTCTCAAAGTAGACGCGCATAACGATGAGGAGGCGGTCCTGGAACTCGTCGGCCAGTGCCTTCAGTCGCCGGGCGTACTCGTAGCCGGCGTTTACGTCGTGGAGGGAGCAGGGGCCTGTGATGAGGAGCATGCGGTCGTCCTCGCCCCTAAGGATGCGGGCAATCTGCTGACGCCCGTCTGCTACCAGTTGGGCGATCTGTGGGGTAGCGGGCAGTTTCTCCAGGTACTCCCTGGGTGAGGCCAGGGGCTGGATACGCTGGATGTTTACGTCATGTATCTGTGGCATGGGTCACCTGCAACCTGTGGTATTTTGCAATGTCAGGCAGCAATGCCTGACCCTGTCTGGTAAAAAACTACTTTAGCACTGAAAGTGCGGCGTGTCCAGAGCGTCTTGTATTCCAGGTCTTATATTCCAGGCAGCGTCTTTTGATTTTCATCAGGAGTCACATGCACATGCACCCCCATCCTTTCGGCTTCGCTCAGAGCCTGCTCTGAGTTTACCGAAGGGGCAAGCTCTGGCCTTCCCCATCCTAACCTTCCCCCGCAGACGGGGGAAGGGACTTCTCTCCCCCGTCCCGCGAGGGAGAGTCAGAGAGGGGGTGAAGCAGAATAACTAACAGGCCCCGATATCCTCCAGGTCGGAGCGTCAGGGGCTTTTGCTCCCCCTCCCATCCTTCTCCCACAAAGCTTGCAGAACACGGCCTGGTTTCATAGGCAGGTCTCGCATTCGCACTCCGATGGCATGATAGACCGCGTTGGCAACAGCCGCCAGAGGAGGCACGATGGGCACCTCACCCACGCCTCGCACACCGAAGGGGTGGCCAGGATTGGGTACCTCCACCAGAATCGTGTCTATCATGGGCATGTCAAGGCATGTGGGCATACGATAGTCCAGGAGGGAGGAGTTGACCAGCACTCCACGGTCGTTGTAGAAGTACTCCTCGTTCAATGCCCAGCCGACGCCCTGGGCCACACCACCCTGTATCTGCCCTTCCACGTAGCTGGGATGAACGGCCTTGCCCACATCCTGAACCGCCGTGTAACGAAGCACCTCCACCTTGCCTGTCTCCACGTCCACCTCCACATCCACAATGTGGTGCGCAAAGGCCGGGCCTACTCCACGGGGAGAAACGGTGCTCTTGCCTATCAGTGGGCCGCCCGTCTCCATCAGACGGCCGCACATCTCCCTGAAGGTGATACTCTGCGCCGGCTTGGTCTTCCGGTTGAAAATCCCGTTGGCAAACTCTACCTCCTCCACCCTGGTCTCCCACAGCCGGGCCGCCCGCTCCTTCATCTGTCGCACCACGTCCTGGGCGGCCTCATAGGCTGCCCAGCCGGTGGCAAAGGTGGTGCGGCTTCCTCCGGTCACCCCTGTATACCCTATGGAGCTGGTGTCCCCTACCAGGGGGTGAACCTCCTTGGCCCGAAGTCCCAGCACTTCGGCAGCCTGCATCGCTGTGGACGCCCGCGTGCCGCCGATATCCACAGACCCGGTGACCATCTGGACAGTGCCGTCGCCGTTCACTGCGATGGTGCAACTGGACTGGCCGCCGCCATTGAACCAGAAACCGCTGGCAACACCCCTGCCTCGGTGCTTCCCCTCCAGGCGAGTGTTGTAGTGCAGGCTTTCCCTGGCAGCCTTGAGAACCTCCATGTTCCCTATCCTACCGAAGGCCACCCCATCCACCCGACGGTCTCCCTCTTTGGAGGCGTTCTTCAGGCGAAACTCCAGGGGGTCTATCCCCAGTCGCTCGCATATCTCGTCCACCAGCGACTCGACAGCAAAGGTGGCCTGGGGAGACCCCGGCGCGCGATAGGCGGAGGTCTTGGGTTTGTTGACCACGACGTCGTAGGCATCAATCTGTATGTTCTCGATACTGTAGGAAGAGAACATGCACATGGCGCCCGCGTTAACAGGAGAGCCAGGAAAAGCCCCTGCATCGAAGGCCAGGTACGCCTGAGCGGCGACGATTTGCCCCTCCCTGGTTACCCCCATCTTCACCTTCATGTAGCTGCCGGCCCCAGGTCCCGTAGCCTCCAGCACCTCGGCACGGGTCATCACCATCTTCACTGGGCGCCCGGTCTTGAGAGATAGTAAAGCAGCAGGAGGCTCCAGGTAGATGGGTATCTTCCCACCAAACCCGCCGCCAATCTCCATGGGAACCACGTGCACCTTGGATACCGGCACCCCTATTAGGGGCGCAGTGTTCTGCCGCACCCCAAAGTGCCCCTGGTTGCTGAGCCAGATGGTCACCTCCCCATCGGCATTCCATATCACCGTGGCGTTCTGGGGCTCAATATAACCCTGATGCACCGTGGAGGTGGTGTACTCCCGCTCCACGACCAGGTAAGCCTCCTGGAACCCCTTCTCCACGTCTCCGGTGTTGAACCGGGTGTGGGTAGCGACATTGCTGACCCTGCCGGTGTCCTCATCCATGGACGTGGTGGTCATGGTCTCGTGGAGAATGGGGGCATCCTCCTTCATGGCCTCCAGGACACTCATAACTGGAGGAAGCACCTCGTACTCCACATCAATCAGGGCCAGAGCCTCCTCAGCCACATGGACAGTCTCCGCGGCCACTGCCGCCACCGGGTGGCCCTTGTAGAGCACCTTCTCTCGGGCCAGGGTGTTTTCAGTGACGTATCGCAGGTTGACCAGCGGCCCCTCACCCAGGGACACAGGCTCGTCGGGAGGCACCGGCAGGTCCTGGCTGGTCACCACCGCCTTCACCCCAGGGTGTCTCAAAGCCCTGCTCACATCAATAGACTTGATGCGGGCATGGGCGTGGGGACTGCGCAGCACCTTCCCATACAAGAGGCCCGCCGCCTGAAAGTCGGCCCCGTACTTGGCCCGACCCGTGACCTTGTCCACACCGTCGTGACGGATGGGCCTGGTGCCCACCACCCTGTACTCGCTGGAGCCTTCAGCAGGAGTAGACATCGGCACACACCTCCCTCGTCTCGGTGACATGGAGGAGAATCCCCCACATACTCATCTTATCACGCTGCCTGCCCACAATGGCGACCTTGCCCCCAGCTTGTTTTGCCAAAGTCCCTGGTGCGGCCAGGCATCTCTCGCTCGGGATACTGGCTCAATGTCTCCGAAACAGGTGCACACCCTTGTACCACGATGACTATGGTGTGCTCCCCTACCCCTTCCCCCTCGGCTTGTTCCAAATGTCATTCTGAAGGAGTCCCGATAGTATCGGGACGACTGAAGAATCTAGGACGTTTGAGAAGCTGCACTGCCGCAGATTCTTCGCTGCGCTCAGAATGACAGAGAAAGTTAACTAGGAACTACTTTTGGAGCAAAGCCCTTCCCCCTCAAGGGGGAAGGTTGGGATGGGGGTGAGGCCCCCATCCTTCGGGAGACTCAGGACAGGCTCTCAATCCTCCTCCGCGAGCGGGGGAGGATATCAGAGAGAACCTATTCCCACAGCGACCTGGCTGCGGGGTGCCTCCCCAGATTGCTTCGTCGTCCCGACTCATCGGGACTCCTCGCAATGACATTTCATAGGTGTATTGTAGGGACACTACACTAGCACAAGACTTGGCTCGCGTCTCGCGGCCTCGTGAAGCCGCCCACGCTTCCACACCAATCTTTAGCGGGCCGCGACGGACTTCCGCACCCGGAGTATCACCGGCACGGCAGCAAACTGCGCCGCCATCGAGAAAGCGATGAGCGCAGGGAGAGAGATGTCATACAGCACCCCCAGCAGCACGCTCCCCAGGAACCAGGACACCCCATACCCCGCGTTGAAGATGCCGTAAGCGGAGCCTCGCCTCTCCGAGGAGACCATCTCCGCCACCGCCGCCCGCATGATGGACTCCTGCGCCCCCATGCCAATACCCCAGACCACGGCCCCCAGGAGGGCCACACCGAAGTTGCCCAGGAAGACCAGGGGCGCAAAAAAGGCAGAGAACAGGGCCGCAATGGCCAGGGACGAGACACCCATGCGGTCGAAGAGTCGCCCGAAGGCCAGCGCGGCCACTCCATCCACCCCCATGGCGATGGCATAGAAGACCGGAATCCAGTTGGCAGATACAATGGACTCCTTCTCGAAATGGAAGGCCACCAGCGGGAAGTCGGCATAGCCTGCGGCAATCAGCGATATCCCCGCCAGGTACACCCAGAACACCCTCGGCAGCCCCTTGCTCTCCACCTTCCTGAAAGCGGTCTCCTCGAACTGCTGGGGCTGGGGGTAGAGCAGCCGCGCCGCCGCCAGCACCAGCAGCGCCATGAGAGCAGGCACCAGCAGGATGGCGAAACCTGTCTTGTAACCGCCGTTCAGATACAGCACCAGGCTAACGATGAGAGGGCCGGTGACTGCGCCTATCTGGTCCAGGGCCTCGTGCAAGCCGAAGCCGAAGCCTCTCCCCACCTGTTTGGTGGCGTGGGAGAGCAAAACGTCCCGAGACGGGGCGCGGATCGCCTTCCCCGTGCGCTCGAGGATCATGAGCACAGCAGCAACCCCCCAGTTACCCGCCAGGGCCAATAGCGGCACCGCCAGCAGGTTAATGCAATACCCGATGATGGTTATGGTCCAGTACTGCCGCGTTCGGTCGCTGATGTAGCCGGAGACCAGGCGCAGGGCATAGCCAACCAGTTCACCCGAACCAGCGACAATCCCCACCACGGTGCCGCTGGCCCCCAGGACCGCCAGGAACGGGCCGGTGATGCTACGCGCCCCCTCATAGGTCATGTCCGCGAAGAGGCTCACCACACCAACGAGGACAATGAACTTCAGCGCCGCCGAGCGGGCGGTGCTGTGGCTAGCGGCTGTCACTGCTTCATTGTGTTCCATGCTAATTCCCTCCCTTCAACGTCCAGGACCAGTTCTTCGGACTTCACGCAGGGCATGATATCGTATACCGATAACGGATGTCAACATGATGACGCATCCACGCGCTCAGGCCATACGGCGGATCCGCGGCGAGAAGGCGTAGTAGAACAGGGCTACAAGCACCAAGAAGACCGCGCTGAGCGCCACGGCCAGTTGAATGCCAATGAACTCGCCAATGATCGGGACGGCGGCACCCCCCAGGCTCGTCAGGCCCCACTCCATCATCATCAGGCTCATAACTCGGCCCAGATAAGCATCCTCTGTGTAAGCCTGGAGGAGGACGTTGCTCAGGGACATCCGCCAGGCCTGGCCTAGCCCCACAAAGGCGAGGATGACCATAGAGAGGTAGTAGTGGGTGGACCAGGCAAAGAAGAAGAGGCCCACTCCCGTCACCGCGGCAGCGTGGAGGAAGAGGAGCCCCCGGCCCCGGTTGGGCATGGAAGCGATAACCAGTGAGCCAATGAGTGCCCCAACCCCCGAGCCGCTGATGAGGAGACCCAGCCCCTGGGGACCCACCTTCAGGATGTCCTCGGTAAAGACTGGCAGCACTACGAAGTAGGCCATGGAGAAAAAGATGGTGAGAAGGGTGAGAATGAGTATGGCCCGCACATCCTTGTTATCGCGAGCGTAAGCCAGGCCGAGCACCACATCGCCTATTACGCTGCGCTTTACCATGCCGCCCATGCCGCCGTTCGGGACCTCCGGAGCCTGGAGGCGCAGAGGCAGTATCAGGAGGGCAGCAACGAAGTACAGGATTCCCATAAGGTAGTAGACGTAATGGATGCCAAAGGCCGCTATGAGGAAGCCTGCCAGGGCCGGCGCTCCCAGCCGGTTGAGGTTCATCCCCGCCATGTTCAGGCCTACGGCATTCATAATATTGTCTCGCCCCACCAGCGAAGGGATGATGGACTGGCGAGCAGGCATCATCAGTGCCATGATGGCCCCCTGGAGGAAGGCGTTGATCAGCAGGTGGTACCAGGTGATGATTCCCAGATGGGCAAAGAGGCCGACCCAGAGCATCAACACCATGGTAGCCAGTTGCCCTGCGATGAGGATAGCCTTCCTGGACACTCGGTCTGCAAACACGCCCCCCACAAAAGAGAGGGCCAGTTGGGGGACCGCGGAGACCAGCATGGCAACACCCAGGAGAGCCACAGACCCCGTCAGCTTGTACATGAACCAGCCGCTGGCCGTCATCTGCATGTTCATTGGGGTCATCTGCGCTATGCTGGAGATGAGGTAGAAGCGGAAGTTGCGGATTTTCAGCGACTCAAAGGTGCGCAGGTTGAACAGGAGCCGGACTCCGGCCTCTCGCGGCGCCCCTCTCAGACCTGCCGGTCCCCCTGGCTGTCCCATCATCTCAAAAGCCTTCCCTTCCCGTTGCCTGTCTTCGATTGCATTAGACCATTATACCCCTCTGGTGAAGCAGTACAACCACAACTTACTCTCTCACAACAATGGCACAAGGGATACCGCAGGGCTAGCTCGCACAGCCTAGCGGGAGAGGGCAGAGGTCTTCAGAAGATACTCCCCGTCCTCCACCTGGAAGTGGCTGTCCAGGGAAAAGGTGAGTCCACGCTGGATAGAGGTAAACCCGTACTTCCCCCGGATGGCGTCCAGGGCCACGACCAGGTCATGGCCCTTGCCTAGGCGAGTGTCCAGGAAAGATAGTTGGGAGGCCCGAGGCGTAAGCTCGGCGACTCCTATGCCTATGAGGCGCACCGGGGCACGCCTCTGCCCCAGGGCCTTCTTCATCAGGGTAAGGCCAGCGGTGAAGGTATCGTCGTCACCATCGGTGGGCCTGAGGAGGGTATGATGCCTGGACACAGTCTGGAAGTCTCCGTACCTTAGCTTCAGGGCCACCTGGCGGGCTACCTTCCCCTCTTTTCTCAGATGTGCTCCAACTCGCTCGCTGAGGTAGCGCAGGGTGCCCGACAGGAAGTCCATGTCCAGGGTATCTCGGTAGAAAGTGGTCTCCCGGCTGATGGACTTGGCCGGGGCGGGAGCACTCACGGGACTCCTGTCCTCTCCTTTTGCACGCAGGTTCAAGATGTCGCCCCAGGCACCTAGCAGGCGTCTCAGGGCGGAAGGAGGCACCTGGGCCAGCTCCCCAATAGTGGTGATGCGCCGTTCCTTCAGGACTCTGGTCGTCTTCTCTCCCACTCCGGGGAGCTTTTCAATGGGCAGAGGAGCCAGGAAGAGGGCCTCTCCGCCCACGGGTATTTCCAGGAGACCGTTGGGCTTGCACAGGTCAGAGGCCACCTTGGCGGTGACCTTGGAGCCTGCTATGCCCACGGAGGCCGTGATTCCCAGCTCTGCGAGCACGCGGGTCTTGATGTCCATGGCAACCCCGGTCAGTGGCCCGTAGAGACCGTCGAAGCCTGTCATGTCCAGGTAGGCTTCGTCTATTCCCATAGGCTCAAAGAGGGGGGTATAGCCTGCCAGGATAGCCATGAACTGACGAGAGACCTCCTGATACCGGGCAAAGCGACCTTTGAGATAGGCGGCGTGGGGGCATAGGCGCTGTGCCTGGGAGATGGGCATTCCGGCATGAAGCCCATAGGCTCGGGCTTCGTAGGAAGCGCAGGCCACTACACCCCTGGCCCCTGGCTCCCCACCCACCACCACAGGCTTGCCTTCCAGGGCAGGGTCCAGGGCGCGCTCCACCGATACGAAAAAGGCATCCAGGTCTACGTGGAATATCCGCCTGTCCAATACCGAACTCCCGTTCTATTATTGGCTCTCTCGCAGCGTGTGTCAATAAGAAGTTTTCTGGTGCTCCTGGCCTTGGGAGGGGTCCGGTATTTTGGGCAGCGATGCTGCGTGGCCCTGAGCGATGGCGATGCCACTGGTTGAAGTCGTGCTCTGAGGGTCTTATACTGGCAGAGTAGACAGTTGCAAGGAGGGGGTTACTATGCCAGAGGTGGAAGTTGGCCACGTGAGCGATTTCTTTGCCCATCCCGTGGTGGCGGGTATCAATCTCACCAGCACCCTGAAGGTGGGAGATACCATCCACATTACTGGACACACTACCGACGTGGAGATGGTAGTGGAGTCCATGCAGGTGAACAACGTCAACGTGTCCCAGGCCTCGGCAGGGCAGGCCATAGGGATAAAGGTGCCGGACAGGGTAAGGCGAGGGGACACGGTCTACAAGGTTACCCAGTAGTCAATGGGTGCTGTTTCTAGGGTTCGAGGGGATTCCTAGTGGAGTATAACCCTGGCCTGTAGCGGTGAGGGTTGCACCTAGCGCAAATCAGCGTACGCCAGGGAAATTGCATCTCTATTTTTCCGCTCGTGGTGAGCCTGTCGAACCACGAGCGGAAAGCAACGAAGCGTTCTTTCCTAGTCCTTGGTACCCCTCAATAGGCGCAGCAGGTTGGCTGTCTCCAGGGCGGCCAGCGCGGCATCGTAGCCCCGGTTGCCCAGCTTGCCACCGGCTCTCTCTAGGGCTTGCTCCTCGGTGTAGGTTGCGAGGATGCCAAAGGCCAGGGGGACGCCCGTCTCTCTGGAGGCTTCGGCAATGCCCCGGGCTGCTTCCGCGGCTACGAGGTCGAAATGGGCCGTCTCCCCTCGAATTACAGCCCCCAGACAGACCAGGGCATCCCACTTCCCGGTTCTGGCCATCTCCAGGGCCACCAGGGGCACTTCGAAGGAGCCGGGCACCCATGATACCGCGAGGTTCTTCTCTTCGAGGCCGTGGGAGAGGAGGGCTTCACAGGCCCCCTCCACGAGCTTGGTGGTCACAAAGTGGTTGTACCTGGAGGCCACCACGGCTATCCTGAGCCCAAGGCCGTTCAGGTTACCCTTCAGGTGGAGTCCCGGGCCACTATCCCCCTCCACGTCATCAAAGGAGGGCCCCTTCAATTCTTGGCCTCTTCCGGTTCCAGCAGGTGGCCCATCTTGAGGAGTTTGGTCCTCATGTAGCTCTCGTTTTCCGGGGTCGGAGGCACGATGAGGGGTACTCGCTCTACCAGCTTCAGGCCGTAGGCCTCAAGCCCGATGACTTTCTTGGGGTTGTTGGTGAGCAATCGCATGTTCTTGACCCCCAGATTGACCAGAATCTGAGCGCCGATGCCGTAGTGGCGCAGGTCGGGGGCAAAGCCCAGCTCGACGTTGGCCTCCACCGTATCCAGCCCGCGATCCTGGAGGGCATAGGCCTTTATCTTGTTGTGCAGGCCAATGCCCCGTCCTTCCTGGCGCATATAGAGGAAAACGCCCCGGCCTTCCTCGGCGATGAGTCGTAGGGCCAGGTCTATCTGAGCGCCGCAGTCACACCGTCGGCTGCCGAAGACGTCTCCCGTAAGGCATTCGCTGTGTACCCTGACCATTACTGGCTCCGCAGTATCCACGTCGCCCATAACCAGGGCCAGGTGCTCCGAGGGGTCCACGTCACTCTTGAACGCCATCGCTGTGAACTCCCCATAGCCGGTAGGGAGTCTGGCAGAGGCTACTCGCTGCACCATGCTCTCGTGGAGACGTCGGTGGGCGATGATCTGGGCCACGCTGATAATCTTGATGCCATATTGTCGGGAGAACGCCTCTAGCTGGGGCAAGCGGGACATGGTGCCGTCCTCCCCCATGATCTCGCAAAGAACGGTCGCGGGGTACAGGCCTGCCAGCTTGGCCAGGTCTACCGAGCCCTCCGTCTGGCCGGCCCTGACCAGGACCCCCCCCTCCTGGTATCGCAAGGGGAAGAGGTGCCCTGGCCTGGCCAGGTCTTCGGGCTGGGTGGTAGGATTCAGGATGGCCTTGACGGTAGCGGCGCGGTCGGCGGCTGAGATGCCGGTGGTGGCGCCTTGCTTGGCATCGACGGAGACGGTGAAGGCGGTAGTGTAGCGGGAGGTGTTATCCTCCACCATCATAGGCAGCTTGAGCTGCTCCAGGCGCTGGGCGATGACTGGCATACATATCAAGCCCCGTCCGTAGGTGGCCATGAAGTTGATGGCGTCTGGCGTGACCCTCTCCGCGGCCATGACCAGGTCGCCCTCGTTCTCCCGGTCTTCGTCGTCCACCAGGATGACGAACTTACCCTCCCGAAAGTCTCGGATCGCCTCTTCCAAGCTGGCAAGAGCCATGGTTCCCCTCCAATGACACCAGAGATGGTTAGATAGTCAAGTAGAATGACTTTGGAGCTATCCCGACTGCTCACGGGTGAGCAGGAGCTTTTCCACGTATTTGGCCAGGATGTCCACTTCCAGATTCACCACGTCACCAGGCTTGCGATGGCCCAGATTAGTGTGCTCCTGAGTGTATGTTACCACAGATACGGTGAAAGTAGTGGCGTCCCAGTTCACCACGGTAAGGCTGATGCCATCCACGGCGATGAAACCCTTCTCTACCACGTACCTCATCACTTGAGGAGGTGCGTGGAACTTCATCAAAAGGGCGTCGCCCTCCGGTTGTATGGAGACGACGGTGCCCGTGGCGTCCACGTGTCCCTGGGTGAGATGGCCCCCTAGCGGGGAGTTGAGGGTAAGTGCCCTCTCCAGGTTTACGGGGTCTCCCGGCCTCAACAGGCCCAGGTTGGTGCGCCTGAGGGTCTCAGGCATAACGTCCACGAAGAAGCACCCTCCGCCGATGGTCGTGACGGTGAGGCAGGTCCCGTTGACGGCTATGCTGTCTCCTTCTCGAATCCCTTCGAGTGAAGTCCCAGCTTCCACGCTGAAGGAGGAGCCACTGACCTCCCTTACCCTTCCCATCTCCTGGATAATGCCAGTGAACATGCTCGCTTACCTCATGTACCCCGTCATTACCACGTCCTGTCCAATGACATTTACCCGAGTCCGCTTCAGGCGTATGGAGTCGGCCATAGTGGTGGCACCCGTGCCTGCCACCGGCGATGGAGAGTGCCTTCCCCCCAGGATGACGGGGGATATGAAGGCCACCACCTTGTCTACCAGGCCCAGGTCAAAGAAGGAGCCCAGCAGGGTGCCGCCTCCCTCTACCATGAGGCTGGTTATCTGCCGCTCTCCCAGCACCTTGAGCAAGCCACTCAGGTTCACGGAGCCATCCTCGGTAGGGAGAGTCAGAACCTGGGCTCCGGCAGCGCGCAGGGCCGCCACTCTCTCCTCTGGTGCGTGTGCTGTCGCCACCAGGAGCGGGCCGGGCTCCCGGAGTAGCTGTGCTCTCAATGGCACGCGGGCGGAGCTATCCACCACAATGCGCAGGGGCTGCCTTTCCCTGGGATTGCCCGCTTCATCCCGGGAGGTCAGCTTTGGGTCGTCGCTGAGGACGGTGCCGATGCCTACGGCGATGGCATCTGTCTGCTGGCGTAGCTCCATAGCATAGCGACGGGCCTCCTCCGAGGTAATCCATTTGGAGTCTCCCGATGAGGTGGCGATCTTCCCGTCCAGGCTCATGGCGAACTTGGCGACCACGAAGGGGATGCCCACGGTTATGTACTTGAGGTACGCCTCGACTACCTCGCTGGCCTCCTGGCATCCCTCTTCCAGGTAGCTGCTGATCCCTGCCCGCTCCAGTTCAGCCTTGCCTTTGCCATTCACCAGGGGGTTTGGATCGATGAGCGCCATGTGGACCTGGGCGATCCCTGCCTTGATTATGTCCCGGGTGCAGGGGGGCGTCTTGCCGAAATGGCAGCAGGGCTCCAGGGTGGTGTAGAGGGTAGCGCCCCTGGCCTGTTCCCCTGCCTGGTGCAGGGCAACAACCTCTGCGTGGGCCTGGCCTGGGGGCAGCGTGTGGCCCTCCCCCACTATCTGGCCGTCCTTTACCACCACCGCTCCCACGGAGGGGTTGGAGCTGGAAAGGCCCAGAGCCTCCCGAGCCAGCTCCAAGGCGCGTTTCATGTAGTCCATGGGTGCTATCCGCTCTTGGTGAAGTCCCTGTGTATCCTGCTGGCGGTGGGTTCCGTCTGTCCCTGGTACTTGCTGCCCAGGGCAGGGGAGCCGTAGAGGTTCTCTGCCGGAGTGGTCAGCCGTAGAAAGGAGATTTGTCCGATTTTCATCCCGTAGTAGAGTGTGATGGGCAGGTTGGCGACGTTGCTCAGCTCCAGGGTCAGGTGTCCGTTCCAGCCGGGGTCGACGTAGCCCGCGGTGGAGTGGATGAGGAGGCCCAGCCTGCCCAGGGAGCTTTTCCCTTCCAGGCGCGCCACGATGTCCTCGGGGATGGCGACCGACTCCAGGGTGCTGCCCAGGACGAACTCCCCCGGGTGCAGGATGAAGGGGGCATTGTGGGGTATCTCCTCGGTCTCTGTCAGGTCGGGCATCTCCTTGCGCACGTCTATGAAGGGCTGACGGCTATTGCGGAATACCAGTATCCTGCGGTCCAGGTGGAGGTCCACACTGGCGGGCTGTATGCACGATGGATCCAGAGGCTCGATGACGATTCTCCCCTTGGCCAGCTCTTCTTTGATGGTGCGGTCGCTAAGGACCATGTGACCCTCCCCAACAGTTTTACCACAGGTGATTCCAGTTGGATTGTAGCAGTCTCCGCCTGGCAGCGCAATTTAGGGTTATCGGCCTCATCCCCTCTCCAACTCTCCCCCTCGAGGGGGAGAGCGTTACCCCTTCCCCCTCCAAGGGGGAAGGCTAGGATGGGGGTGCATATGCCTGTGGCTTCTCACAAATAATCAAGAGGCCCTGTATTATGCCTCACCACATCTTGTAGAAGTGGTTCAGGGGGCCGTGGCCTCCTCCCAGGGGGAAGGCATTCCGGATGGCCTCTGTCACGTACTCCTTGGCCCGGGCCACCGCGTCCTCCACGGCCATGCCCTGGGCCAGCCCCGCGGCGATGGCGGAGGCGAAGGTGCAGCCCGTGCCGTGGGTGCTGGTGGTGTCTATCCTGGGCGCGGTGAACTCTCGGAGCCTCCTGCCGTCGTAGAAGACGTCCACCGCGTCGCCCTGAAGGTGCCCACCCTTCACCACCGCGCTTCTAGCGCCCATTGCAACAATGTCCCTGGCTGCCTGCCTGGCGTCCTCCAGGGAGTCCACGCTGCGGCCCACCAGCACCGCGGCCTCCGGGAGATTGGGGGTCACCACCGTGGCCAGGGGAATCAGCAGGCTTCTCAGGGCTTCCACCGCCTCCTCCTGCAAGAGCCGGTCTCCTCCCTTGGCCACCATCACGGGGTCCACCACCAGAGCCTGCCCTGAGTGAATCGAAGGGTTTGAGAGGCCGTGCTCCTTCAGCTTGTCGGCCACCACCCGGATGATGCGTGAGTTGGCCAGCATTCCCGTCTTCACCGCGTCGGTGCCGATGTCCGAGAGGATGGCGTCGATCTGGGCTGCCACCAGCTCCGGGGGCAGTTCCAGCACCGCAGTGACGCCCAGGGTGTTCTGGGCCGTGATGGCGGTGATGGCCGATGTGCCGTACACCCCCAGGGCGGCGAAGGTCTTCAGGTCTGCCTGGACTCCTGCGCCGCCTCCCGAATCGGAGCCGGCGATGGTCATTGCCCTCTTTACACTGGGCATGTGCTCTCCTACTCGGCTATGAGCCGGCCGATGAAGGCTACTCCTTCATCCACATCTTCCCTCAGAAGTCCCTGGTCTTTCATCCAGTTAGCCAGGCTCTCCCATCGCTCCTGGGTCTGCCAGCCAAAGGCAGGCACTCCTTCAGTCCACATGGGGGCCAGCCGTGCGATGCCCTGTGTCTCCAGGGCCTTGTCCGTCTCCGGGTTGGCAGCTACCAGCACGTCCACCGCGCCCTGAGGGTCGGCGATGGCATCGGCGAAGCCCCTGGCAGTGGCCCGCAGGAAGCGCTGCACCACCTCTGGCCTCTTGCTCACCGTGTCCTGGCTGGCTACCAGCACCAGCTCGTAGAAGTCGGGGACGCCCCACTCTTCCATGCGCAGGATGTTCACGAGGAACCCCTGCATCTCCATCACAATGGACTCGTGGGTCCAGTAGGCTCCCACGATGGCGTCCACCTTCTTCCCAATGAGCGCCGGTACCAGGTCGAAGCCCACGTTCACCAGGGTCACGTCATCCGCGCTGATGCCGTCGTACTCCAGCATGGCGGAGAAGAGGGCCTCCTCGAAGGGGATGCCAGTGATACCCACCTTTTTCCCCGCAAGCTGGCTTGGACGGGTGATGCCCGACTCCTCCAGCGTCATGATGGAGTTGAGGGGGTGCTGCACCAGGGCGGCGATGGACTTCACTGGGACACCCTCGCCCCGGGCCAGGAGGACCTCGGCCTGGTAGCTGATGCCGAAGTCGTCCCGTCCAGCCCCCACGGTCTTGAGGACATCCTCCGGGTTGGCAGGGACGAAGATGTTCACCTCCAGCCCCTCATCCCGATAGTACCCCTTCTCCTGGGCCACGTAGAAGCCGGCGTGGTTGGAGTTGGGGTACCAGTCCAGGGCTAGGCTGACCTTTGTTACAACGGGTGTTGCCGTAGGAGTGGGAGCGTGGGTGGCCGTGGGATACCCCCTGTCGCAAGCTGCCACCAGCACCACGGCAAAGAGTGCCACGGCTACGAAAACTACTCCCTTGTGTGAATACATGCTCATCTGTTTTCCTCCGAAGTTAGCGTCCTTTGGTAGCTTTCTCACGTTTCTCCCACTGGTACCAGGGCAGGGCGTAGCGCTCCGCCAACACCACCGAGGCGAAGAGGGCTATGCCCATAATGGAAAGGATGAATATGGCGGCGAACACCCGGTCGGTGAGGAACTGGGGGGCGGAGCGCGTCATGAGGTAGCCCAGGCCGGCGCTGGCCCCAACCCACTCGCCGATGACGGCCCCAATGACGCTCACGGCGATGGCTATCCTGACCCCGGAGAAGAGGAAGGGGAGTGAGGACGGCGCCTGAACCTTGGCGAAGAGCTGCCACCGGCTGGCTCCCAGGGTGCGCATCATGTTGAGCATGTCCGGGTCAGCCGACTTGAGGCCGTCCACCGTGTTGACCACGATGGGGAAGAAGGAGATGAGCACCACCACGATTACCTTGGGCCAGATGCCGTACCCTATCCATATCAGGAGCAGCGGCGCTATGGCAATGATGGGAATCGTCTGAGAGGCGATGACGAAGGGATAGGCGGCACGCTCGACTATTCTGGAGTAGGCGATGGCGGCGGCCAGGGCTATCCCCACCACCAGGGCCAGGGCGAAACCCAGAAGCACCTCCTCCAGGGTAACCCAGGTGTGTCTAAGCAGGAGGCTTCGGCTCTCTACCAACTCCGCTCCAATGGAGGAAGGTGGTGGCAGGAGCCATCGCGCCACGTGGAACAGCCGCACGGTCCCCTCCCAGGCTGCCAGCGCCAGAAGAATGAGCGCCGCGGGAGGTGCCCACTGTCCTATCAACGAAGGATAGCCCTTTGCAGGAGTAGCCGCCGGCGCTCCCTGGGCTGGCAGGTGGCTCGTCGTTGGCCTTTCTCTCATGGCTGGCCCTCCGACCCGGTGGGCCTGCCGCTCTCTTCCCTCAGGGTAGCCAGCACCTGGGCCTTCATCTTCACGAAGGCTCCTTCTGTCACCATCTCCAATCGTCTGGGCCTGGGCAAGTCCACGGGCAACACCATCTTCACCCTGCCGGGGCGGGCCGTGAGCACGTACACCCTGTCGGACAGCAGCACCGCCTCCTCCACGTCGTGGGTCACCAGGAGTACGGTCTTTTCCCATGATTCCCAGAGCTGGAGGAGCCACTCCTGCATGTTGGCCCTGGTCAGGGCGTCCAGTGCTCCGAAAGGCTCGTCCAGAAGGATGACCTCGTGGTCGGCCAGCACTGTTCGCAGGAAGGCGGCCCGCTGTCGCATTCCTCCGGAGAGGAGAGAGGGATAGCTTCTCTCGAACCCTTTGAGGCCAAAGGAGTCCATCATTTCCAGCGCTCGCCTTCTGGCCTGGGCTTTGGGTTTTCCTCGAAGCTCCAGGCCCAGAATTGCGTTGTCCAGCACGGTGCGCCAGGGAAGAAGGAGGTCCTTCTGGTGCATGTAGCCGATGGTTCCCAGGCGTCGAGGAGCCTGTCCTGAGCCTGTCGAAGGAGCCTGCTGGCCATCGGAACGGATAACTCCCTGGGTAGGCTCTTCCAGGCCGGCGATGATGTTGAGAAGGGTGCTCTTGCCACAGCCGCTGGGGCCGATGAGGCTCACGAACTCTCCGTCGTAGACGCGCAGGTCTACAGCCTGGAGCACTGGAAGCGGGCTTCCGTTCACAAAGAAGCTCTTCACTATGCCCTCCAGCTCTATTTTGGGGCGGGAGGCAGCCCCGTCTCGTATGTGCTCTGACCTGGAGGTCATCTGAACGTTCACTGGCCATAAAGCAAATGGTCGCCAGCAATTAGCCGACGACCATTCGTAGTTATCTTGGATATGGCGCTCTCCCTCCGCTGGTATTACCCAGGTCAGGTGCTCAGGGTCGCCCCGATACGTCGGGGCCTCTCAGCCTGGCTCAACCAAGCTCCCCTTTGGCCCTATGGTGTTATGTATTTGTTCACCTAGAGTGTAGCGTGCCTAGTGTGGCTAGTCAATGGGCTTGGCCTTTCTGACACATTATATACTGGGGTGTGCTATAGGGGCGGGTTCGAAACCCGCCCCTACGCTGTTCACTATCATTGCGAGCGAGTCCCCGAGCGTGGCAATCTGGTGGGGGGCACCTTTATCCCTTCCCCCGTCCTCGGGGGAAGGGATAATACTCTCCCCCTTTGAGGGGGAGAGTTAGAGAGGGGGTGAGGCCAATAAGCGGAAGACCCTGAGTTGTAACCCTGCCCCTACACCCTGGCAATCGCCTCTCTCAAGTCGATGTCCCCGGTGTACAGGGCCTTGCCTACGATGGCCCCCTCCACACCCAGGGCGGCCAGCCGTTCCAGGTGCTCTATGGAAGCCACACCCCCCGAAGCCACCACGGCCGCGTCGCAATGCTTCATAACGTCCTCGATGGCCTGGAAGTTAGGCTCCGTCAGGGTCCCATCTCGCGAGATGTCGGTGTAGATGAATCGCCTTATTCCCAGCGCCATCATCCTGTGGATAAGGTTCAAAGCGGTGATGGAGGAGGAGCGCTGCCATCCTCGGATAGCCACCATGCCGTCCCTGGCGTCCACCCCCACGATGACGGCCTCTGACCCGAAGCGACGGCACGCCTGCTCCACCAGGGTCGGGTTCTCCACCGAGCTGGTGCCCAGTACCACGCGCCGCACTCCCATGCCCAGGAGCTTCTCCACCGACATCATGTCGCGAATCCCTCCTCCCACCTGGAGGGGCACATGCACAGGGCCAACCAGTCGCTGGATCACCTCCAGGTTGGCCTGGATGCCGGACGCTGCGCCATCCAGGTCTACGACGTGGATGCGGGGAGCGCCCATTTCCTGCCATCGCAGGGCCACCTCCAGTGGGTCGTCGGAGTACACCGTCTCCCTGCTGTAGTCTCCCTGGTAAAGACGTACACACCTGCCCCCTCGCAGGTCTATGGCGGGAATGACTTCCATGCTAACGTCCAACTCTCCTCTCGACCATCGACTTCAGGAAGTTCTCGTACAGGCGGAGGCCCAGGGCGCCGCTCTTCTCCGGGTGGAACTGGGTGGCCACCAGGTTATCCATGGCCATGACGCTGCAGAACCGCAGGCCGTACTCTGTGGTGCCCAGGACCAGAGCCTGGTCCTGGGGAGCGGCGTAGTAGCTGTGCACGAAGTAGAAGTAGGAACCGCTCTTGACCCCCTCGAATACAGGGTGTGTGCCGTGCAAGGCGACCTGGTTCCATCCCATGTGGGGTCTTTTGACCGCGGGGGGCAACAGGAGCACCCGTCCACGTGCCAGTCCCAGGCAGGGCGTGGGGCCTTCCTCCGAGGAGTCCAGCAGCAGTTGCAGGCCTAGGCATACCCCAAAGAAAGGCACTCCTTTTTCGATTATCTCTTTGATAGGAGCCACTAGGCCCCTCTGGTGAAGTGCTCTCATGGCGGACTCCGAAGCTCCCTGCCCAGGGAAGATCACGGCCTTGGCCTTGAGGAGCTTTTCGGGGTCGCTGGTAATCTGGGGGGAGTGGCCCAGCTTCTCCACGGCCTTGGCCACGCTGCGCAGGTTGCCCGCGCCGTAGTCCACGATGGTTACTGCTGTTTCTGTCATTCAGTATGCCTTCTCAAGAAGTTCACGACGAGTCCCTGAGAGCAGGTCAGTGCCGTGGCTGCCATTAGTACAAAGTTTCATAAATCAGCGCACACAAGCTCCACCCCAAACTCGCTCACCCTGAGCTTGTCGAAGGGTGAACCGCTCATGGTTCGACAAGTCCGATTTCATCGGACTCCGTATGGAATGGAGTGGAAACGGAGCTCACCACGAGCGGTTGATTATGACGCCCTTTTCTGCAAGTAGGTACTAATAGGCTAAGGGGTTTCGCTGGTAAGGGATTCGATGGGAAGATCTCTGTCCTCGTAGCGGGCCATCACGAAAACCAGGTCGCCCAGGCGGTTGATGTACTTCAGCACCTGGGGATTGCTCAAGAGGCCCTGCTCTTTGAGCGCCACCACCCGTCGCTCTGCTCTCCTCAGGATGCTACGGCTTAAGTCCAGAGTACCGGAAGCCGTGGAAGCGCCCGGAATGATAAAGGCCCTGAGCAAGGCCATCTCACCGTTCAGCTCGTCTATGAGGTGCTCCAGGTGGTCAACCATCTCCTGGGTAACAACGCTGAAGTGTTGCTGTAGTTTAGCGTACTCCTTGGAGTCTGTGGCCAGCTCCGCCCCCACAGTGAAGAGGTCTCGCTGCACCGTTTTGATGATGTCCTTGAGCCTATCCGTCTTTACCAGGGAGCGAGCCAGCCCCAGGGCAGAGATGGCCTCGTCCACCGTCCCGTAAGCCTCGCAGCGAGGGTCTGTCTTGGAGACCCTTCCACCGTAGAGCAGCCCTGTCTCCCCCTCGTCGCCATGCCTGGTGTATATCTTCGGCAAGCTACCCCTCCAGGAATGGATTATAGCACAGGGCTTGATGACCCGAGGGGTTTGATTGACAGGTCTATAAAGGCCACCTATAGTGACGGAAAACTCCCCTCAGGAAGCGCGGCCCATGAAAGTAACGGTGCAACTAGCCATCTTGGTGCTGTTTATAGCCGCTTTTGGGGGAGGGGTGTTTACCCTAGTACGGCAGTCGTCGCCGGTCCCCGTAGAGATATTGCTGCCCACTGCAACGCCGCAACCCGAGATCAAGGTCTACGTCAACGGTGCCGTGCATAGTCCGGGCGTGTACGCCGCCAGTGAAGGAGACAGGCTGGAGGACATTCTGCTCCTGGCAGGGGGCCTTACCGAAGACGCTGACCCCGTGAGGGTGAACCTGGCCCTTCGCGTGAGTGACGAGGCCCACTTCTACATACCCAGCATCGGCGAGGCGGTTCCCACCTCATCGCCCGTCCCGGGCAAGCTCGACATCAATGCTGCCTCTGTAGAAGAGCTGCAAACCCTTCCTGGCATAGGGCCGGTGAAGGCCAGCGCCATTGTAAAGTACCGGCAGGAGAACGGCCCTTTCACCAGGGTAGAAGACTTGCTGCTGGTGCCTGGAATAGGCCCCAAGACACTGGAAGACCTGCGAGAGTTCATAACGGTTCGCTAGTTTGGTGCATTAGAAAACCGTTGCAAATGTCATTCCGAGGAATCTGGTGGTGGGGCCACCTCTAGCTCAGGATATTAGCAATGACTCTCACTGTACTGGCTGGCTCCTGGATTGCCGGGACTTACCTGGCGACCCTGGCGACCTTTTCCTGGCTGAGTGCGCTCCTCTTCCTGCTGGCGTCAGCTCTCCTGGCCCTTCTCTTGCGTGGTCGGGGCTTCACCATGCTGCCTGCGCTGGCCCTGGCTGTATTGTGCCTGGGGGCCTTGAGGGCTGGCTGGCCTTCGGAAAACAGGTTGCCCTTGCCGATCCAGGGATACAACGGGATGGGGCGCATTGAAGTAGAAGGAATCATATCCGCCGACCCCCAGCCCGTAACCTCTGGATGGCGGTTTCCTCTGTCTGTAAATCGTGTAAAGACGGCGGAGGGTTGGAAGGACTCTCGAGGCGACCTGCTGGTGGTGGCCAGGCCATCTCCCTCTCTGATAGCAGCCCGGCAGGAACCTCTCTTTCGCTACGGGGACCGGCTGGTTCTCACGGGTGAGGCCGAGGAGCCTCCTGTGCTCCAGGACTTCGACTACCGGGAGTACCTTGCCAGGCAGGGCATACTCTCTACGATGGCTTTTCCGGGGGTGGAGCTGGTGGGAGAGGGGGAAGGGAGCAGTGTGCTGGGGGGGATATACTCGCTGCGACACCGCCTGTCCCGCAGCCTGTCCCAGGCCCTTGCCGAGCCCCAGAACTCCCTGGCCCAGGCCCTGCTGCTGGGATGGCAGAGCACTATGCCGCCTAAGCTAGCCCAGGCCTTCAGGGACACCGGCACCACCCACATCCTGGCGATTTCCGGCCTCAACATAGGGATACTCCTGGCCTTTTCCGTGGCCGTGAGCCGGTGGCTCCTGGGGGCGAGGCGGCAGCTTTACCTCATCATCCCTCTCCTTTTCATCTGGGGCTACGACGGCCTCGCTGGAGTGTCGCCCTCTGTACATAGGGCTGTCATCATGGGCAGCATATACCTGGTGGGCTTGTATCTGGGCAGGCAGAACAGCGTCATGCCGGCCCTGGCAGCCGCGGCCGCCTTCATGGTGGGGTTGCAACCCAGGGTTCTCTTCGACGTGTCCTTTCAGCTGAGCTTCATGGCGATGGCTGGGCTTGTGCTCCTGGCCCCCCCTATCGAAAGGGGGCTTCGGCGGGTCTTCACAGACGACGAGGAAGAAGAGGGCAGATGGAGCCGGGCGCTGGCCTACGCGGTGGCGGCCACTGTGGCAGCCACGCTGGCTACCCTCCCTTTAGTGGCGTTCTACTTCCACCAGGTCTCTCTGGTGGGCCTGCCCGCCACCCTCCTGGCGATGCCTGTTCTAGCGCCTGTCATGGTAGTGGGGCTGATAACCGCTGCCCTGGGGCTGGTGAGCACGGGCGCCGCACAGGTGGCCGGCTGGGGCACCTGGCTGTTCCTGTCCTATCTCAAGCTGGTGGTGGAGCTTTTCGATGCCGTCCCTGGAAACATCGTGAAAATAGGCTGGATGGGAGCACCCTTGGTAGTGGTCTACTATGGGGTGCTGATTGGCTTCATAGCAGGACGCTCCAGGTTGCGACTGGCCCTCCCAGTCTTGCCGGAAGCCGTGAGAAAAGCCCTGCGACGATTGGGTACGATTGAGTTGGAGTCCCGACAAGGTCGGGATCGTGTCTTCTGGGCGATGGTGGCCTTGGCTCTCTTGGCATCGGCTGGTGTATGGACTGCCGCCCTCTCCAGGCCCGATGGACAGCTTCACGTCACCTTCCTGGACGTGGGCCAGGGCGATGCCACCTTCATCGTCACTCCTGGGGGTCGGCAGGTGCTGATAGACGGCGGGCCAGACCCGCGGCGGCTTCTAACCCTGCTGGGGAGCCGTATGCCTTTCTGGAACCACAGCCTGGACCTGGTGGTACTCACCCACCCTCACGAAGACCACGTGTCCAGCGCGACAGAGGTGCTCCGAAGATACGACGTGGCCCTGGTGCTGGAGCGAAAGTTCGACTACCCATCCCCTGAGTATGCCTTATGGCAGTCCACCCTGGTAGAGCGGGGTGTGCCTGTTCTACAGGCGCTCACGGGCCAGCAGATAAAACTGGATCGAGGTCTGGTCTTGGAGGTGCTCTATCCACCGGACAGGTTGCTGAGCGGCACGACTTCAGACGTGAACAACGCCTCGGTGGTAACGCGCTTGGTCTATGGAGAGACCTCCTTCCTCTTTACCGGCGACCTTCAATGGGATGGGGAGAGCTACCTGCTGCACCGCACCGTGCCTCTGCAAAGCACGGTGCTCAAGGTGGCACACCAGGGGAGCAATACCTCCACAACGCCGGCGTTCCTGCGGGAGGTGTCGCCTCAATTTGCAGTCATACCCGTTGGGGAGGACAACCGGTTTGGGCATCCCCATCAGGAGACTCTGGATACCCTCGCCCAGGTAGTGGCCGAGGACCATATTCTCATGACGTCCAAGCACGGAGACGTGGAGTTCATCGCCGATGGTTCGCGGCTGAGAATGAGGACCGAGAGGTAGTTCTATCGCACAGGCACGGGTATGCTATACTGATGCCCCATCGTTGAAAGGAGTCACTTTGTTCAGGGTTGACGGCAGGGCCAATGACCAGCCTCGCGAGGTGAAGATAACGCCTTCGTACCTGGTATTCCCGGAAGGCTCCGCTCTGATAGAGGTGGGGGCGACCAAGGTCATCTGCACAGCCTCCCTGGAGGAGCGGGTGCCGCCCTTTCTGCGGGGACAGGGAAGAGGATGGGTGACCGCGGAGTACGGCATGCTGCCTCGCTCTACCTTGACCCGAAGGCCACGAGAGGGCGGGCCTGGCGGGGTGGAGGGCCGTACCCAGGAGATTCAGCGCCTCATCGGCCGCTCCCTTCGGGCGGTGGTGGATATGAAGGCCCTGGGGGAGCGCACCCTGGTCATGGACTGCGACGTGCTCCAAGCCGACGGCGGAACCCGCACCGCGGCCATCACAGGCTCCTACATAGCCCTGTATGAGGCCCTGCTTCACATGGTGAAGAGGGGTGTCCTTGCCTCCATACCTCTCAGAGATGCGGTGGCCGCCATCAGCGTAGGGCTGGTGGACGGGGAGACAGTCCTGGACCTCTGCTACGACGAGGACTCTCGCGCGGAGGTGGACTTCAACGTGGTGATGACCAGGGGGGGTGAGTTCGTGGAGGTGCAGGGCACGGCCGAAGGTGCCCCCTTCTCCAGGGCTGCTATGGATGGGCTGCTCTCCCTGGCGGAGAAGGGCATCCATCGCCACTTCGATGCCCAGACAAAAGTGATACAAGGGCTGTAGGGGTCATTGCGAGTCCCGATTCCATCGGGACTCGCAATGGTTCGGCGGGCTCACCACGGCGTCTGGGGTGGGGCCCCCCTCGTATGCCGAATCAGCGATTTCCTCACAAGCTCAAAGTGCAACTGTTATGGTGCAAGAATCTGCTGTAAGATTAAGATAAGTTAGACTAGAGTGACGAAGGAGGACCTATGCCTCTGTTTGTAGTTCAACACAAGCATTCCGCCGATACCTGCCCGGCGGGCCATCCTCAGATGGGGCCTATGCTCTTGCAGCACCTTTCCAAGGGCAATGCGGCCAAGTCGGGTATCATGGTTCGAGGGGAGGCCGTGGTGGACGGCCAGCACACCCTTTACCTTATTCTCGAGGCCGCCGGTGCCGACAAAATACGGGAGTTTATGACACCCTTCGCTCAGATGGGCAGCGTGGAGGTGTTGCCTGCCAGCCTCTGCGAATCGGTAGTGAAGAGGGGCCGCTGCTAGAGCACGCTTCAGGAGGTCATGCCGAAGTGCGACCTTGGGGGAGTCAAGAAGGGGCTTTGCCCCCTCTTGCGGGGGTCTGGGGGTGTCCCCCCAGACTGGGCTTAGCCCAGACCCATACCCTACGAACCGTAAAACATGGTCAGACCAGTGCAGCAGCAGTTGAGTGTGGGTGCAGGGCGTACCCTGCCCCCTCTCCCTTGCCAAGGGAGAGAGCCTGTCCTGAGCTCCGACTCCATGTGTTGCATCCCGAAGAAATCGGGACGGAGTCCGATGAAGTCGGACCTGCCGAAGAAGGGACACAGGGGGTGTGGGTTTTGGGGATAGCTTCACGATCTCTCGCGAGCCTTCTTTAGACCATGATCCCTTCGCTGGCGATGATTGTAGTGGTGGGCCTGGCCGTAGGCAGCTTCCTCAACGTTTGCATAGACCGGTTGCCCGCGGGGGAGTCCATCGTCCGCGGTGCGTCCCACTGCCCAAACTGTAAACATCTGCTGGCCCCCGTGGACCTGGTGCCGGTATTCAGCTACCTCTGGCTGAGGGGGCGTTGCCGCTACTGCGGCGCTTCTATATCTGTCAGGGTGCCCCTGGTGGAGACGGCCACGGGCTTGCTCTTCGGGTTCCTCTTCTGGAAGTTTGGCTTTGGAATAGAGCTGGGAATCGCCCTGATCTACGCCAGCACCCTTCTGGTTATCGCCATCATAGACCTGGAGCACCAGCTAATCCTCAACGTGATAGTGTATCCCGCCTTACCCGTGACCCTGGCCCTCTCCCTGCTCTGGCCCGATCCTACCCTGGTGCGTGCCCTGCTGGGGCTGGCGGTTGGCATTGGAGCCGTCAGCCTTCCGTTCCTGGTGTATCGCCAGGGGATGGGTCTGGGCGACGTGAAGCTGGGGGGGCTTATCGGCCTCATGGTGGGCTATCCCCATGTGCTGGTCGCGCTGCTCCTGGCGGTCGTGGGTGGTGGGGTGATAGCCATCATGCTGCTGGCGTTACGGCTCAAGGGGCGCAAGGACGCCATGCCCTTTGGCCCTTTCCTGGCGGCGGGGGCACTGGTTACCCTGCTATGGGGGCAAGCCATCCTGGACTGGTACCCGCCGACGCTTTAACGTCGCTCCGCTCCCTCAGTAGGATGGGTGTAGCGTAGCGAAACCCACCCCTCAAGCACGGCACAGCGAGAAGGTGGGTTTCACTAGCCAGCTGTTCTAATTCCCTTTGGTGGGTCATACCGTATTCGAACCCCTTTCAGCCAACCCAAGGGAGTAGTGTAGTCGCCAGCCTAAGCCCTATTTATCCTGGTTCCTTTGCCGTTGACCACCAGGCACTCAACCATGCGGCCCACATAGCTGTCTACCCACTCCTCGTCAATCCTGTCTTTGCCCTGCCACTCCAACACCATCTGTCCTGAGCCTTCCTGCTCAATCACGAGCTTGTTGCCGCTGACCCTTGTCAGGGTGCCACGGACTCGATATGCCTCCATCCTTGTCTCCTTGTCGTGACCTTGGGGCTTGCTCTCAAAAATCCAATAGCACCTTGAGGCGAGTTCTATCCCAGGACTTTCTTCACCGTGGAGCCTATCTCCGCCGGGGAGGGAGCCATGTGCATTCCAGCCTCCCTCAAGGACCGTACCTTCTCCGAGGCCAGGCTGGTGCTGCCGGTAATGATGGCCCCGGCATGGCCCATCCGTCTGCCGGGAGGGGCCGTTGTGCCCACCACCAGGCCAATGACCGGCTTGGTGAAGTGGTCTCGAATGTACTCGGCAGCCTCCTGCTCCTTGGTACCTCCAATCTCCCCTATGAGTACCACCGCCCCGGTCTCCGGATCTTCCTGAAAGAGCCGTAGCAGGTCTACGAAGGAGGTGCCCGACACGGGGTCTCCCCCTATGCCCACACAGGTGGACTGGCCTATTCCCAGGGCCGTGAGCTGGTTCACCGTCTCGTAGGTAAGGGTGCCGCTGCGGGAGACCACCCCCACCGTGCCAGGCGTGTGGATGTTGCCCGGCATGATGCCTACTTTGCACTGGCGTCCCGGTGAGATGAGGCCAGGGCAGTTGGGGCCGATGAGCCGGCTGGGCCTGCCCCGAAGGTATCTTGCCACCCGCACCATGTCCATGACGGGGATGCCCTCGGTGATACAGACGATAAGGGGCATATCGGCGTCGGCGGATTCCAGTACGGCGTCGGCGGCAAAGGCGGCGGGCACGAAGACGAGGGCGACGTTGGCCCCCGTCTCCGACACCGCCTGTTTCACCGTGTTGAAGACAGGCGTCTTCCCCTCCCACACGGTTCCACCCCGGCCCGGAGTCACTCCTGCCACCAGGTTGGTGCCGTACTCGATGCACCGAAGGGCGTGGAACGTCCCCTCTCGTCCCGTCAGGCCCTGCACCAGGAGACGGGTGTTTTCATTCACCAGGATGCTCACTGAGTCTCCTCGTAAACGCTAGCTGGCGTGTGATGCCCGCTTTATCTGGAGCGCCGCCTCATGGAGGTCTTCAACCAGGGTGATGCCCAGGCCGGACTGGGCCAGGAGCCTCCTGCCCTCCTCGGCATTGGTGCCCAGCATCCTCACCACTATGGGCACCCTGGCTTTATTTTCCTGGCACGCGGTCATGATGCCCCTGGCGGCCACGTCGCAGCGTAGAATACCGCCAAAGACGTTCACCAGGATGCGTTTCACCTGTGGGTCCGATAGCAGAAACCTGAAGGCCTGGGATACCCGCTCCTCGCTGGGGCCTCCGCCCACGTCCAGGAAGTTGGCGGGCATGGCGTCGGCTGCGGATATGGTGTCCATGGTGGCCATGGCCAGGCCAGCACCGTTGACCAGGCATCCCACGTCGCCGTCCAGCTTGATGTACGAAATGCCGATCTTGCCGGCCTCTACCTCCAGGGGGTCATCCTGCTCCGTGTCCCTGAGGGCTTGGATGTCGGGATGGCGGAACAGGGCGTCGTCGTCGAAGTTGAGCTTGGCATCCAGGGCCAGTAGCCGTCCATCCGCGGTAACGGCCAGGGGGTTTATCTCCGCCAGGGAGCACTCCTTGGCCGCGAAGAGCCTGTACAGGTCGGCCATGAGGGTCGCCGCGGGCTGGACGAGATCTGCCGGCAGGTTCATGCCGTAGGCCAGGCCGCGACACTGAAAGGGCTGAAGGCCAACAGCAACGTCCACGTAGGCCCTGAGAATCCTCTCAGGAGCTTTGGCCGCCACCTCCTCTATCTCCATCCCTCCCGCCTCACAGGCCATGAGCACGGGGCCACGGACGCTGTTGTCTATGATTACCGCCAGGTAGTACTCCCTGGATATCTGGGCCTGCTCTTCTACTAGCACCCGGTTCACAGGGGCACCCTTCGGGCCGGTCTGATGGGTGACGAGCCTGCGTCCCAGCAAGCTCCGGGCTGTCCCTTCTGCCTCCTGGGGCGAGCTTACCACCTTCACTCCGCCCGCCAGGCCCCTGCCTCCCGCGTGGACCTGGGCCTTGACCACCACGTCTCCTCCCAGGTTCTGGGCCACCTGGCGGGCTTCCTGTGGCGTCGAGGCTACTCCAGCCCTGGGCACGGGGATCCCAAACTCCGAAAGGATTGCCTTGGCCTGATACTCGTGAACCTTCATTCTGCTTCTTTCAGTAGATTGTCCCTGGCCTGACCCAGTGGGAGGGTGGAATTCGAAGACATACTCACAGACCGGGTAGGGGCTTTCTGCGACATTACCCCTTCCGAGGCTGCTGCCATCATATCGGGGTTGAGCTGGCCTGTCCAGTATTAGCGGCTTTGCGCAACTCCGCTAGCCGTTGTGTGAGCCCGTGCCAGCTTCACAGCTTCGCGTTATGTTTGGACAAAGCTCCCGTGGAATAGGGCCATCGCGCCTCGGGGGACTTCCTGCCCCGGTACCGTGTTGCTTCGGCATACCGGTATCGTAGCCTGGGGCGTCCCCTGCCCCGTGGAGCAGAAGTTGAACCTGGACGAGGCGCTCTGCATCAACGGTGGAGGCGCCTGGCCTTAAGCTGAGGCCAACCCGTTCTTTTAGGATTGTTGGGGTGAGCGATAGGACGGTGGCTCTCCAGACTCCGATGGACAGCCACATGCCTCTGAACTCATGCTATGTTTGATATCTCAGGTGATCTCGGCGAGAGGTGTTCTAATGAGGCGGGAGCACGTGTCACACCCATTGGGAAGACTTCACCAGCGCCTCTGTGCTCCATAACGTTTGGCCGTTGCTCGCTCAAAGGGAGAGCCAGCGATGCCCTTACAACGGTGCCAACCCCTGACCGGCTCTCGATTTGAAGTTGCCCCCCCAGGGCTCCACAGTAATCCCGCATGGAAATGATGCCAAGACCAGGGACGGCCTCACTGGGATCGAGCCCTTTTCCATTGTCTTGCACTTCAACGGAGATTACTTCTGGAGTGGGACAACCTATCTTCAACTGCACCTGAGATGCTTCAGCATGTTTGACCACGTTGTTCAGGGCTTCCTCAACAACCCTGAATAGAGCTAGCCGTGTCTCCTCCGGAATAGCCCTGGGATTCTGATTGTCGAGTTCTGCCACACTTTCGTCTACCGACAGCGAGATATCCAGGGCTCCTTGGAACCTGTCCAGCAGAGATTGGAGAGATGCCATCAGACCCAGCTGGATTACAGAAGGATGCAGTTGGCGGACAACAGTCCGCAAGTCTCTGTCAATGACCTCTTCCAGGGAGGCCAAGGCTCGTCCCAGCTTCTCTTGGACATCGTTAGCAGAGGTCACGCTCGTGTCTTTGGTAGCCTCCCGTAGCCAGTGGGCAGCCACCAGCAGGCGATTTTGCACCCTCCCGTGCAGGCGCTGAGCGACCGATTTCCGCAGCTCCTCCTGGACATGGACCAAGCGTCGGCGTGAAAGTCGTGTCTCCTCAAGCTGAATCTCAAGCCGTTGCTCATATTTGCGGCGCAGGTCCCTCATGTGGGTAAAGTGGCTTGCCAGAAGCCCTGCAACCAGCCAGGTGAGGCCCATAAGGATCAGGATGGCCGCGGTGCGAGCCACAGGTTCCTGTGGCTGAGCATTCAGCAGTTCATTGAGCCACAAGGTAACCCAGGTACTGGCTATGGCCGCGCCCAGAAAAGGGGAGTAGGTGACTATGAGAGCCGCCCACCAACCCCTTGTAGATGCTCCACCGCCATACGACCGTGATTAGCAGGCCAACAGAGAGGTGTACAAACTGCAAGAGAGCCGCTGTCCAGACGACGGTGCCAGCAGATGTGCTGTACCCCATTGTCATGATAGCACGCATTGTCCCTGCGATTAGAATTGCTGTGACGATGATAGGAATGAATAGAGCTAGGTCCGGATATGATGGTGCAAGCCAGGCATGGACGGCGCTACGCGGACGGTCGTCTGACCTTACCTCCCCGAAACTGAAGTTTTCCATCGTGCTATGTCCCTCCTCTCGAATGCTGGCATTCCAAACCAACCTTCCCTGAAGCTGCGCAGTGAACCCAGGGATGCTCTTGGTTTCAAGATTCAGAATATAGAGGGCCTAGATGTGGATGTCAGTTTATAAGGGGTAAGATTGAAGTAGGACTTTTGTAATCATTAGGTAAGTGGTGCAAACTGTGGGAAGGGAGCACCTGTTGTTGGCCGCACGCTTTGGGGCATTCCAATACCACCCGGCGTGGGCTACCCCTGCTCCCAGGAGAGAGTATCCCTATCAGAGCTTCCAGCACCACTGGTGAGGGGACATGCCACGCGGTACCCTTCCCCCTCCCCTTGATGTGGCAACGCGGTCTCATCGCACAGGAGGGGGAAGCCCAGGCCGAGCTTTGGGCGCTGTTCTTTCCCGTGTATGGCGCGTCATCTCCTCACTTACCGTCGCTGGTTTCCAGACCTCCTGACATCAGCCGCATTATCTCTATAGAGAGGTGTGAGTGTAGTGAGAATATGATTTGAATGAAGTTGGAGTTTTCAGGAACAACCTGTCGCACAAACCAGGTGTACTTGACATATATGTCTTGACTTACCTGTGTAATAAGAGCGCCTCGCGCTTCTCGGTGTGGGAAACTTGCGTAGTATTCTGAGCCCTGAAATGCCTGAGGAGGTGAGATTGAAAGCACTGATTGTTGACGACGACGTGGATATCGGCGACATGGTAGCGCTCTGCTTTGAAATCCGCTGGCCTGAAGCCACTGTCCTTGTTGCCCAGAACGGCACGAAAGGCATCGAACTCTTCGACGACGAGCACCCCGATATTGTCATATTGGACCTTGGACTACCCGACATAGATGGCCTGGAAGTGTGTCGGCGAATAAGAGAAAACAGCGATGTACCCATTATTATCCTAACGGTACGGGACCAGAAAAAGGATATAGTGCGAGGTCTTGAGGCCGGTGCTGACGATTACATCACGAAGCCGTTCAACCAGATGGAGTTCATGGCAAGGTCCCAGGCTGTGTTGCGCAGGACTCAGAACCACCTGGGTAACCAAAGGCTGAGTTTTGAGAACGAGCAGCTTGTTATTGATCCAGACTCCCGTGAAGTCCGGGTCCAGGGAGAACTGGCGTGTCTTACCCCCAGGGAATACAATCTCCTCTACCTTCTTGCCAGCAATGCAGGAAAGCCCCTCTCACATGTCGAGATCTTGGTCAAGGTTTGGGGACAAGAGTACGCCGATGCTTACGACTATCTCAAAACATACGTCCAGCACCTGCGGCAGAAGCTGGGAGACAACGCCAGCGCCCCCGTATTCATCGCCACAGAGCGGGGCATTGGATACAAGTTCATCGCTAAATCTCCTTGACCGATTCTGACAGTATTGAACCTCTGTAACAACGCGAAATCTATTTACAAAATCTCCACCTGTTAGTTACGGGATTCATAGATTCGGATAGGGCAGTTTCGTTACAATAGGTGCTCGCTAGCTTTGTCGAATCTCAAAAGGGAGGGCACCAAATGAGACGGATGTTGTTGCTACCAGGAGTTCTGGCCGTTATTCTGCTCGGCGCTTTCACGACCGCAGCAGTGGCTGCCGCGCCGGCCCCGTTCCAGGCTGTAGCGAGCATAGCGGTGACGGGCATTTCTGCTCCAATCCCTGCCGGCCATTCCGGCCGCGTTCGTATCGAGAGCGAAAGCGTGGCCGGGGGTATCATTTACGGGCCTGCTTCCCTGGCAGGAAAAGCCCTGAGCATGAACCAGAAGTCCAACGAGTTGTTCAGCTCCCCTGACATCACTACGGCGGTTGTCATTGATGGGACGGCCGAAGGGACCTTCAGCGTAATAGACCCAATCACTGGCAGCACCGTTGCCAGCGGCCGATACCATTCGGAGATTTCGAACTCACCCCAGTGCCAGATTCTTGATGAAGGACACTGGAGCACAACCGGCGGCAGTGAGATCAAGGGGCGTGGCACGCTGAGCGCCTGCCTGAATTGGAATGCCTCCTTTGGGACCTTCGTGGGTGCAGTCACCTTCAGCGGCACGCTGCAATAGCCCAGGAGTTTGGCCTGTTCTTGAGGCCCAGGTCATGGCGGACAGCGCGCCATGCGATTTAGGCGCTGGCGACGGCTAACCGGAGCGCTATTGAGAAGATGACTCGTTCTCAGTCGGTTGCAGCCAGGACCCCTCTACCCAGAGTGGAGGGGTTAACGCCTGACGCCCAAGTGCTCTGGGCAAAGTATTGCGGTTTTCTGGACCTGTCCCTTTCAGAGTTCATCGATATCCAGGACCTGCTCCTGCGGGAGCAGGTCAAAACCATTAGCGCTACTCCTCTCGGCCGGAGGCTTCTTAGAGGCGCAGTGCCTCAAAACACGGAGGAGTTCAGACTCACCACGCCCCTGACAACCTACAAGGACTACCTGCCTTATCTTGACGAGCTCCATGAGTTCCCCCCAGAAAAGCAGGATTTCATCTGGACAAGTACAACCGGTGCTCAAGCACGCTTCAAATGGGTCCCGTACACTCAGAGAGGATTAAACCGGTTACTCGATAATCTGATGGCCTCTTTTATCCTCGCCGCCGCTTCCCGTCGTGGAGAAGTGAAAGTATGGCCAGGAGATATGGTGCTGTACAATGCCCCGGAACGTCCCTATCTCTCAGGGTTGGCGACCTTTGGCATGAGAGACCGCTTTGGATTCCGAGGCATACTGGACCCCGAAGTTTCAGAGAGCATGGAGTTCAGTGACCGGGTGCGTGCTGGTTTCCAAGAGTCACTGGGCAAGAGGGTTGACGTCATTGTTTCCATGTCCAGCGTCTTGGCCAAAGTGGGTGAGAGTTTCTGCCAGCAGGCAAAGGGAGACATCAGAGAAAGACGCTCGCTGAGCCCATCCGCAAGGCTGGTGATGGGGAAGGCGTACCTCAAGAGCAAGCTCCTGGGGAGACCCATTCTTCCCAGGGACATCTGGAAGCCCAAAGCCATAGTTGGATGGGGTATAGACAGTTCTATCTTCCGAGATAAGGTTAGTGAATATTGGGGCTGGCCTCCTTTCGAGCTCTACGTGTGTACCGAGGGGGGGATCATGGGAATGCAAACCTGGAACAAGCGTGGGCTTGTGTTCAATCCCTTCGCCGACTTTTTCGAGTTTATCCCCATAGAGGACTCCACCAAGAGTCGAGAAGACGACACATACGTGCCTCGGACAGTCCTGCTTGACCAGGTGGAGCCAGGTAAAGAGTATGAGGTCGTCATCACCAACTTCTACGGGATGTCCCTGGTTCGCTACAGGGTGGGACACTTCCTTCGGTTTCTGCCCCGTGACCAGTGGGAGAAGGAGGTCTCTTTTCCTCCATTCACATTCTTGGGAAGAGCGGACGACCGTATTGACCTGGCTGGATTCACGAGAATAGACGAGAAGACCTTTTGGGAGGCCATTAACCTTACGCCCTACAGGATTCGAGAGTGGACAGCCCGCAAGGAGTTCCTGGGAAACGCTCCTCTCCTCCACGTCTATGCTGAGCTTGAGGGAGAGTGGCCAGAGACAGAGGCCGTTGAAATGGCGCTTCACACAAGAATGAAGGAGGTGGACTCCTTCTACCGCGATCTTGAACGAATGCTCGGTATTAGGCCAATGCGGGTGACCATGCTCCTGGCGGGCACCTTTGACCGGCTATACGAAGACAGAAGAGAGCATGGATATGACCTGGCGCGACGCATCCCTCCACGGATGAACTCTACAGAAGAAGATGTAGAGGACCTCTTGGAGATGGCTTCACAATCCTGAGGAGGACACAGCCGTGGCTATTATATACAAGGTTGTGCCGCTGGTAGTGTTTCTCATCTGCATGTTCCTGACTGGGCTGGTGCTGAGGAGCGACTGGCGCAGTTTTCGCCATCGTATATTCGCCGTCTTTCTCTTTGTCATGGGACTCTGGGGATTCACCATCTTCGGGATGCGTTCCAGCCCCAATCTGAACTATGCTTACCAGTGGGAGAGGTGGGTACTGGTGGTAATCCCCTTTGTGGGCATTCTGTGTTACCACTCCACCTACTTTATCACCAACCATCGTACAAACCGGCTGGTCGTTCTGTGCGCTTACGGAGCCGGGATTGCCTTGGCTGTGTTATCCCTTTCAGACCTGGTGGCAACGGGAATGCAGCTCAAGTTCTACGGCTACGCACCCATCCCCGGTCCCGCGTTTCCTGTGTACCTTGTGGTGACCTGGCTGCCCCCTGTGGCTGCTCTGTTACTGTTGGCCCGAGCACGCAGCCAGTCCCGCTCTCGAGACGAGAAGAACCGCATGGAATACTTCATGCTAGGCGTGGGAATGGCTCTTGTGGGAGGGACCACCGACGCGCTACCCCCTTTGGGACTGAGGACGTACCCAATGGGGGCCATCTTCAGTATCTTTTTTGGTGTCTTCACTACCATCGCCATAGTCCGCTATCAACTGATGGACCTGCGCGTAGTCCTGCGCAAAGGTCTGGCCTACTTCTGCGTTAGCACAGTGGTCTTCACTGTGTATGGCGTTACCTTTCTTGTCTTGTGGCACCTGTTTCGCGAAAGTACCAGCGGTGGCTCGGTGGCAGTGATGGCTACGGTAGCAGGACTACTTCCGGTGTCGATACTTCTTCCTCCTGCCATCTCCAGAATCCAATCCCAGGTTGATCGTATCTTCTTGCGGGAGCGATATGACCACCTCATCGCATTGAAGAGGTTCATCTCTGAGACAAGAGATGTCACCGACTTGAACGGCCTGGTAAAAAACCTGGAAAGCATGTTGACCATTGTCATGCAGACCCAGCGAGTCTACGTTCTCCTTCTTGATGCTCAAGAAGATGCCTACCTTCCCCTGGAAACGTCAAGGAGTAAAGGGGTGCCAGGTCCTTCGGTTGGTAGGAACTCCATCATCAGTCACTGGTTGGAAAATAAGGGCACTGTCTTGACTCCTAGAGAGCTTGAGGTTGACCCTTATTTACAAGCTATGGCAGACTCCGAAAAGGAGATGCTGCGCACCTGCGGCATTGAGCTATTGTTAGCCATGAAATCCAAGGGGGAGCTGACCGGCATCTTGGCTCTAGGGCCTAAGATCACCGAGGATGACTTCTCTCGAGAAGATATCGATCTGCTCGCTACGGTAGCCAGCCAGGCCGCGACTACTCTCGAAAACTCGCGACTGTACCACCTGGAGTCGATGCGGCTAAAAGAGTTGGAGAGCCTGGAGCTCCTGAAGTCCAACCTCTTGCGTACCATTGCTCACGAGCTCAAGTCTCCCGTTACAGCGGTTAGAAGTGCCGTTGAGTTCCTTTCTGAATCTGAGGCGACTCTGACTCAGGGCCACAGGCAACGGGTTATGCGAGCGCTTCAGAGCGGCGTCGATCGGCTTGAGCGAATGATCCAGGAGTCCCTCGACTACGCTCAAATGCGAGGCAGCTTGCTGAAGCTAGACCTGGAGCAAGTAAGTATGGCGGAGCTGATTTACGGTGCGGTGACGCTTGTGAGGCCGCCCATAGAGGCGAAGAAGCAGAGCCTTCGGATCGACGTATCACCGGACCTTTCCCAGCTATATCTTGACCGGCTGAGATTCGAGAGGGTCCTGTTGAATCTGCTGAGCAATGCCAACAAATTTACGCCATCCGGTGGAGAGCTTTCGCTGCGTGCTTATAGAGAAGACCACCAAGTAGTTATTGTGGTGTCCGATACAGGCCCTGGCATCCCAGAGGATGAGCAGGAGATGATGTTTCACGAGTACTATAGAGGTGGGAGCCCTGATACCCAAAGAAATGGAGGCAGCGGTCTCGGCCTTGCAATTGCAAAGCACCTGGTTGAGCTCCATGGGGGGAGCATCCAGCTCAAAAGCAAGGTAGGAAAGGGAACCTCTGTAGCTTGTACGCTTCCAGTGAACCAGGTCAGGGCGTAGCCTCGGTCGGAAAATCGCTTTTGGGGGGAGTGCAGAGGGGGTACATCCCCCTCTGCCAGGGGGTGAGGGATTTCCCAGTGGCTTCTAGCCCTTTACAGAGTCTTGAACGGTGAGCTAAACATATGCCCTGTCATTCTGAGGGAGTCCCGACAGGTCGGGACGACCGAAGAATCTAAAGCGCAGGCCGAGTCAGTGGGATGCCTTGGATTCTTCGCCCCGATGGTATCGGGGCTCAGAATGACAAGGAAGAAAGGGAGGGCGCCATGCTAGGAGACCACGGCAAGCTCCGATGGCTGGTGGACCGGGACCTGCCGCAGGTGGCGGCGGAGGAGCCGGACATCCTTCCCATCAGTCGTTGCCGCGAGGAGCTCCTGGCCGAGGCCGTTCGAGCAGGGCGGATCGTCGCCACGGGCAACCGGGCGCTGGTGCAGTCGCCCGTGCCCGCCGACGAGCGCCCAGCCATCGTCCTGATCGCCGGCGGCTATTGCACGGCCGAGGCGCTGGTGCGGAACCTGCGCCACTTCCAATTCGCCATCCTGCATGAAAGGAGGTTCGACTCGCTGCAAGGCCAGAGGTTCCTCATCGACCTGGACCGGAGCATCTTGTGGGTCCGGGGAGACGGGGCCCTGGAAAAGCTGGAGGTGTGGGAGACGCCCAGCGTGCAGCGCGTCCCGGCACCGAGCCCCCTGGCGTAGCGTCAGGGGACCCGCCCGGGACGCCTCCGGCGTGATACGTTGTTACTGTTGTTGCTGGGGCGTCCGCCGATCCTTCCACTGCCCCCCGGTCACCGGGGGCCTGGCTAACCCCGCCTTGGGGTTTTGGATCCTTCTCCCCTGCCCCTCGGGCGACCCGAGGGGCGTTATCGCGGCCCGCTTGCCCCGGCGGGCCGCATCGCTTTTCGAGGGGACGCCCCAGCACCCCCATGGTGCCACAGGACACGCCCCGGGAGCAAGGCCCTGCTATAATCGGCGCGAGCGGATGGCATGAGCAAGCGACCCGTTCTCGCCGTCACCATGGGCGACCCCTGTGGCATCGGGCCGGAGGTGGTCGCCAAGGCGCTGTCGTTGCCAGAGATGAGGGGGCTGTGTCTGCCTCTGGTGGTGGGCAGCGCGGACGTGTTCCGGGCAACCGTGGCCCAGCTCGGGCTGGCCCTGGACGTCCGAGAGGTCCCGGGCCCCGAGGGCGTGGGCCGGCCAGCGAAGGCCGTGGCGGTGCTCGACCCGGGCAACCTCCATCTCGAGGAGATCGAGGCAGGGAAAGTATCTGCCGCTGCGGGGAAGGCCGCCATGGAGTGGGTAGAGCTGGCGGCACGTCTTTGCCTCGTCAACAGGGCCCAAGCCATGGTGACCGGCCCGGTCAACAAGGAGGCGGCAGCCCTGGCGGGGTACCGGGAGATCGGCCACACGGAGCTTCTGCAGAAGCTCACGGGGGCTCCCCAGGTGGCCACCATGCTCGTCACTGGGCGGCTCCGGGTGGTCCATCTGACTACCCACCGGTCGCTGCGGGCCGCCTGCGACGCAGTAACGCGGGACAACATCTTGGCCACGCTGGGGCTCACCCACCGGGAGTTCCAACGGTGGGGCTTCCCTCAGCCACGCATCGGTGTCGCCGCCCTCAACCCCCACGCCTCGGACGGCGGCCTGATGGGCGACGAGGAGGCCAGGGAGATCGCGCCTGCCGTAGAAGCGGCCCGCGCCAGAGGGATTGACGCCACGGGCCCGGTGCCGGCCGACATCGTCTTCCACCAGGCCATCGGCGGCCGGTACGACGTGGTTCTCTGCATGTACCACGACCAGGG
>JACQTZ010000025.1 GCA_016210515.1 Chloroflexota bacterium | reverse complement strand
CTAGTGGGGAGTCCCCGAACTACAGAGCCAAGCATAGCGGTCAAAACGTTCCAGGATCAGCCTGGACTGGTGGGTGTCGTACCGAACCCTTCGGCTCTGCTCAGGGTAAACTCAGTGAGGACTCTAGGCGTCCCATACTTGCTAAAGGTGCAGGTCTTAGGCGTAGGTCTTAGATTCTTCGTCGTCCCGACAGGTCGAGACTCCTCAGAATGACAGGGCATATGTTTAGCTCACCGTTCAAGTCTCTGTAATCTGCTCAAGACATGCCTGGTGAGCATAAAGGAAAACAAGACCATAAGGAGCGGTTATGTCCAGCCACAAGGCATGGCGGGTCGTACCCCGCATTTCCTCGGAGGCCAGCCAGCGACTAGCACCCTTTTCACCTCTAGCGGCGCAGCTTCTGCATAATCGCGGCATCACCGATCTGCCCGGAGCGGAGGCTTTTCTGGCTCGCGATGAGAGGCTCCTGGAAGACCCTCTCCTTCTTCCCGATATGGGGAAGGCAGTCGCCCGCCTCCAGAAGGCGCTACAGGACGGCGAGACCATTGGCATTTTTGGTGACTTCGATGCCGATGGCGTTACGGGCACTGCCCTTCTGGCGGAGGGCCTGGAAAGCCTGGGTGGTAAGGTCATCCCCTATTTGCCTCACCGGGTGAAGGAGGGCCACGGCCTGAGCTCCCAGGCCGTCAATGCCCTGCGCCAGCAGGGGGTTACCCTTCTGGTCACCGTGGACTGCGGTATCACCTCCCCCGAAGAGGTGGAGGAGGCTACTGCCCTGGGCATGGATACCATCATAACCGACCATCACACTCCCCTGCTTCGGGTCCCTGCTGCCCTGGCGGTGGTAAACCCCAAGCTGGTGGGGTCGAGATACCCGTTTTTCGACCTGGCAGGCGCGGGCCTGGCCTTCAAGCTGGTGCAGGGCCTTTGCCAGCACATGGGCCGGTCGTGGGACGAAGGGCTGCTTCAGCTGGCAGCCCTGGGCACTGTCACAGACGTGACGTCGATGATGGGCGAGAACCGATATATTGTGTCCGCGGGCCTGCGCTCCATGAGAGCCAACCCAAGGTCGGGCTTGAAGGAGCTCCTTCGCCTGGGTGGGCTGACGGACGCGGCGCTGGATACGGAGGCCATCTCCTTTGTCCTGGGGCCGCGCCTCAACGCCTCGGGCAGGCTTGAACACGCCATGAGCAGCTACAATCTCCTTCGGGCATCGTCCCAGGAGGAGGCTCTTCCCCTGGCCCTGGAGCTGGAGCGTCTCAACCGAGAGCGGCAGGAACTCACGGGGAAAGCCCTGGATAGTGCAAGAGGACAGATGGGCGCTGTGCCACCCTCTGACCGCCTTATCTTCCTGTGCGGCGAGGAGTTCAATCCAGGGATAGTGGGTCTGATGGCCAGCAGGCTGGTGGAAGAGCACTACCGGCCGGCGGTGGTGGTGGCCCTTGAGGGCGACCTGGGCCGGGGCAGCGCACGAAGCATTCCAGAGTTCAACCTGGCCACCGCCCTGGAGGAGTGCCACGACCTGTTTATCCGGTTTGGGGGACATGCCAGAGCCGCGGGGTTCGTCGCGCCCAGAGGGAACCTACCTGTCCTGCGTGAGCGACTCCACGCCATAGCGCGGCGAGAGCTGGGCCACCTGTCTCTACAGCCCACCATTAGCGTCGACGCCCACGTTCGCCTGACGTCTCTCACGGGAGCCAACCTCCAGTTTTTCCAGGACCTGGCCCCCTACGGGGAGGGGAATCCCGCGCCGGTCTTCCTCACCAGGGGGGTGCAGGTCATGGACGCCGTGCGGCTAGGCACCCAGGGCCAACACTTGCGGCTCAGGGTGAAGCACGGTGGAGCGTTGTGGGATGCCATGGCCTTTGGCCAGGGAGAGATGTGGCATGATGGTACAGACTTTTTGGACGTGGTGTACAGCGTGGGGCTGGACCAGTGGAACGGGCGGGAGACCCTGCGTATGGTTGTTGAGGACTTTAGGCCAGCGGGAGGGCCTGGGTAGGCACATCCCTACAGTGCGACTCCGGGAGGGCCTGGCGGTAGCCCAGGGGTTCTCGGCCTAGTCGAACCGGAAGAGCCGCACGGCCACTACCGAGGTGACTGCTATCCACCCGCCCAGAATAGCCAACTCTGTGGGATACTCCCAGAAGGGCCTGGCGTCGAGGGCTACGCCTCTCATGGCGTCCAGAAGGGGCGACAAGGGTAGGTACCCTACCACGGCAGATAGCACACCAGGCAAGCTCTCCCTGGGGAAGAAGGTGCCGGAGAAGAACATCATGGGCATGGTCACGGCGTTAGCCAGCCCATCGGCGGCACGGACGTTTTTCGCGATGGCCCCACGATGAAGCCCAGGTTGAGGAATACCACGTTGGCTATCACCACCAACACCAGTAGCCAGAGGAAGTTGCCGTATATGTGGCCCCCGAATATCAGCACCCCCGCAGCCAGGATAACGACTGCCTGAAGCACCGAGAGAACCAGATGAGCGATGATCTGGGATGCAAAGAAGGTACGCACCTTCAGCGGCGTTGCCAGGATGCGCTTCAGTATCTTCTGTTCCCTGTATAGTGCCATGGCGGCAGCCAGGCCAATGACGGAGTAGGTCATGACGCCCATACCTACAAATCCAGGCAGCAAGAAGTCGAAGTAGGTAAGCTGGCGGGACTGAATGCCCTCGGGCTTCAACTCCAGGAGAGTAGGAGTTTGTAGTATCTGCCGGTTCATCTCCTCGATGAACTGCTGCACAGTGCCTATGATGATGGGTGCGGTCTGATCGCCCCTGTCGTACAGCAAGGTTATGGCTACAGGCTCCGAGGTGGGCTGCTGGGTGATCTGCGCGGCCAGCCCTTCAGGGACGATGAGCAGATAGCTAGCGTCGCCGTCCTCCAACTCTTTGCGAGCCTCGGGCTCGTTCTCTCGCTCCTTTACCTTAAACTGTTCTATGGCTTTCAGACTTTCAACCAGGGCCTGGGAGACCTGGTCTCGGGCGCGGTCAATCACCAGGATTTCTACCGTAGGCGCTCATCCAGGCGGAAGAGGCCAAAGACGGCCAAAAAGATCAATGGAAAGGCCAATGCCCAGAAAAGCGCCTGGCGGTTGCGGAGGATCATCTTGAGGTTAGCCAGGATCAATGGGAATAGCACAACTCACTCCTTCAGTCCCGCAGTTGATGGCCGGTGATGGCCAGGAATACGTCCTCCAGGTTGGCGGGCACTACCTCCAGGTGGGTCAACCCAATGCTCCTCTCGCTTGACCATTGCATCAGGGACAGCAGAGTGCGGGCAGCATCGGCGGAGTGCAGATGGCAGGTACCATCGGTGTCGAACCTTACGCTTTTCACGGCATCCAGGGCCGCCATCCCATCCTGAGGCAGAGGGCCATCGGCCATCGCCTTCACCTCGTAGGGCACAGGCAGCTGTCTGACCAGGTTGGTGGGAGTATCCAGGGCCACAATCTTGCCCCGATCCATTATGGCCACTCGCTGGCAGAGCATCTGGGCCTCCTCCATGTAGTGGGTGGTCAGGACGACGGTGCGTCCCTCCCTTTGTATCTCACGGATGAAGTCCCACAGGCTGCGGCGCGCTTGAGGGTCAAGCCCCGTAGTAGGCTCGTCCAGGAAGACCAACTCAGGGTCGCTGACCAGGGCGGCGGCTATGGTGAACCGCTGTTTCTGGCCTCCGGACAGCTTCCCAACAGTAGTGTTAGCCTTGTCCGTGAGGCCCACCTTCTCCAGCAGCTCCCCGGGAGCCAGGTGGTGGGGGTAGAAGCGCCCGAAGAGGTTCAGTATCTCCGTCAGGGTGAGGTATTCGAAATAGGCCGAAGCCTGGATCTGAATCCCTATACGCTCTTTTATACTCTGCGACTGTCGCTGGATATCCATGTCCAGCACCATGGTTCGGCCAGCGGTAGCTGGTAGCAGTCCCTCGACAATCTCCAGGGTAGTAGTCTTGCCTGCCCCATTGGGACCCAGGATGCCAAATACCTCACCCTCGTGGACGGAGAAAGAGACACCATCCACCGCGACCAGGTCGCCGTATCGCTTGATAAGCCCCTCTATTTGGATAACTTCAGACATGCCACTGGGTACACCGTAGGCGGACGTTCGCAGGGGAGTCTGCTTCCATCATCCCCTGGGCACCAGACGCGCCCGGTAGACCAGCAAGGGAACCGTCACGGCGACGATGGCGATGGCAATCAGGTGCGCCTCCGTAAGGCCGGCAAACCAGACCTTGTCCTCACGTAGAAAGGAGATGAAGAACCGCCCAAAGGAGTAGAGGCTGAGGTACAGGGCAAACAGCATGCCATCTGGCTTGATACGGCCTCGGAGCCACCACACCAATGCAAGCACCAGCATGTTCCATATCATCTCGTACGCTATCACAGGGTGAGAGGGAAGCAGGCCGTACACCTGGTTAGAAGGGCTGTTGGGATGGGTGTATACAAACCCCCAAGAGAAGTCGGTAGCCTTGGCGATGTGCTCTCCGTTGATTATGTCCCCTATTCTGCCTATGGTCTGGGCTATCAGCAGAGCTGGCGCCGTTATGTCCGCCAGTTTTCCGACAGGATAGCGCTGGAGCGTGGCGTATACAACCCCCCCCAGGAGACCACCAAGAATGGCCCCATAAAGAGCGATGCCCCCATTCCATATGGCAATTACCTGCCACAGGTTGTGGTTGTAAAAGTCCCAGCGGTCGATGACATGGAAGACCCTGGCCCCCAGAACCCCCCCGATGATGGCCCAAATGGCAGTAGAGTAGACCACATCGCTGGCAATCTCCTCTGGCTGGGCCCAGCGAGCTACCAGCCATATCGCGACTGCCACGCCCACGAAGGCAAGAAAGCCGTGCCAGGTGATTACGAAGCCCCCTAGCTCGACCATGTTGGGGTTCATCCCAATGTGAATCATTGTTCCCTGGCCGCTCCTCCCGTGGATGACTAGGGCCGATTCTAACCTTGCCTATTACGCCTGTCAAGGAGACCGATGAGCCCCATAACACGCCTTGGCTGCCGGCGTGAAGTACAAGCGTGTTTCCAAAGGGATGCACCACGTTGCGAACGGTCAACCCCCTCTCTGACTCTCCCCCGTGGCACGGGGGAGAGAATCCCTTCCCCCGCTCGCGGGGGAAGGGATAAGCTTGCCCCTTCGGTAAACTCAGGGCAGGCTCTGAGCGAAGCCGAAGGGATGGGGGCCTTCCTCTGTTTGGAAAACTCCCTCTAAGACTTTGCAAACACCCTCTAGGTGCTAGAATAGAGGTAGCAGATACACCAAGCGAGAAGCACATGAAAGAAAGCGTAAAGGTTTTTCTGGACTACCTCACAGCGGAGAGAGGTCTCTCCCAGAACACTGTCTCCGCCTACGGCAACGATCTGTCCCAACTGGTGGACTTTCTGGAGGAGTCCTGGCATCTGCCTTCAGGCAGTCGTGGTTGGCAATCGGTGGGCCAGCCCATGCTCACCCAGTACGCCCTGGACCTCCAAAAAAGAGGGTACTCCGCCACCACTCGCGCTCGGAAGATCGCATCAGCAAAGTCCTTTTTTAACTTCCTGTTTGAGGAAGGTCTTATATCTCAGGACCCCACAGAGTCCCTGGCTTCGCCCAGGATTGGCCGAGCACTGCCCAAGTCCCTCAGCGAGGAGGAGGTGGGCCTGCTACTAGAGGAGGCATCCAGGGGAAGCAGCCTTGAGGCGCGAAGGGACATGGCTATGATAGAGCTGATGTATGCCACGGGGATGCGGGTGGGCGAGCTGGTGTCCCTGGCCGTGGGAGACCTGAACCTGAAAGAGAAGTACGTGCGCTGCCTGGGGAAGGGGGCCAAGGAGCGAGTGATAAACATCCACGACGAGGCTGTGAACGCCCTGGATACCTACCTGAGGGAGGTAAGACCTCACCTACTTTCCCAGCGGAAGGAGGACGGTGTAAATGAGGACGCTCTCTTCCTTAACCGTCGGGGAGAGCGTCTTACTCGCCAGGGTTTCTGGCTAATTTTGAAGGGCTGTGGCAGAAGGGCGAATATGAAGACTCCCATCACCCCCCATACCTTGAGGCATAGTTTTGCCACCCACATGCTGAGAGGAGGCGCTCCTCTGCGATACCTCCAGGAGCTTCTGGGCCATGCCAGCATAACCACAACCCAGGTCTATACTCATCTGGCGCAGGAGCAGGTACAGAAGGAGTACGACAAGGCCCACCCAAGGGCACACTAGAAATGTCGCGGCAGTGGTCCAGCTTGCCTCCAGGGAGAAGAGCAGTAAAGCATACGGGGAGGTGAAAGAATGGCAGTCGTAACTATCAACGGTCAGTTTGGGTGTGGGGCCAGAGAGGTAGGGGCGCTGGTGGCCCAGCTGCTGGAGGCGGACTACGTAGACCGGATCATACTGGTGGAGGCTGCCAAACGGCTGGGCGCTACGGTGGAAGCCCTGGCACAAAGGGAACGACGTCCCCAGACCCTTGGAGACCGCCTGGCCAGGGTCCTTCAGAACTTCCTGGAGAGGTCGGCAGTAGCAGGTGTGGGAGGAGAGTTTAGCCCCATGACCATGGACACCATACTATCGCGACCCTATAGGCAGGGGGCACAGCAACCCATTGCCAGGTCTCAAGAGCTGGACGACGCTCGCGTTGCAGAGGTGACAACCGAGGTAATCAGAAACGTGGCGAAAGGAGGAAACGTGGTCCTGGTGGGCCGAGCCTCCAACATCATCCTCAAGGATACCCCGGGGACATTTCACGCGGGGCTCACAACCCCTTATGCAAAGCGTGTGCAGATAGTTATGGATAGAGAGAAGGTCTCCGATGTAGCCCTGGCCAGGAAGATGGCCCAGGACGGGGAAAAAGCCCGAATTGAGTTCTATCGCAAGGTCTTCAAGTCGTCCCCCGACAGCCCCTCCCTTTATCACATGATGCTCAACATGGAGGACCTGGACTTCACCATTGCCTCTTCCATTATTGCTCATGCAGCTATATGCTATGGGCAAGAGAAGGTATCTGCTGCTTAGGGCGATGAACAGGAGGAGTCTGTAATGCCCAAGAAGTCGCGGCGAATAGCCGTGAAACAGGCTGAACTTGGACAGAGGAAACGAAGGGCCACAAAACGCCCGTCGGACGATGAAGCCCCCGTGCCCGTTGCTCCGACCCAGGCGGCTGTTGGAGTTGGTTCCCCCGGGGCAACACCGCCAAGGGCAACATCTTCGGATACGTCCAGGAGACTCCCTCAGGAGAGACCCACGCCTGCTGTCGCTGCCCCTCTCGCCGCTAACCCATACATCTGGTCTGAGCTCAAGCGCATCGGGAGCATTACGGGACTGGTAGTGGCAATACTGGTTGTCCTCACCGTTGTACTGAGGTAGCCCTGGTGGCTATCGCAAGGCCTCTGGAAGCGAGAAGATGACGTCTTCCCTCGCTACCTCTATGTCGCGTACCGAGGAAGGCCCAAGCCTGGCTACCACCGCTTCCACCAGGCGCTCGGGAGTAGAGGCCCCGGAGGTAATCCCAACGCGCTCCACCCCTTCCAGCCACTCATCCTGAATGTCGGCAGGTCCGTTGACGAGGTAGGCAGGCACTCCTTCGGCCTCGGCCACCTCTCGCAGCCGGTTGCAGTTGGAGGAGTTCTGAGCGCCGATGACCAGCACCAGTTGCACCTCCCTGGCCAGGGCCTTCGTCGCTGCCTGGCGGTTGGTGGTGGCATAGCAGATGTCGTTGCGGGTCACCAGGCGCGGGAAGCGTTCCTTCAGTACCTCCGTTATTTCGCTGGTGTCATCTATGCTCAAGGTGGTCTGGGTCAGGGCAACCACTCTCTCTGGATGTGGCACCTGGACGGTGCGAGCGCGGGCCACATCCTCTACCAGCGTGGTTGACAGGGGGGCCTCGCCCATGGTCCCTACAACCTCGTCATGGCCCCTGTATCCTATCAGGAGTATGGAGTACCCTTCCCTCGCGAACTTCAAGGCTTCCAGGTGCACCCTGGTCACCAGAGGGCAGGTGGCATCCACCACTGTCAACTCGCGCTCCCGGCTTTGTTGCCAGATTGCGGGGGAGACGCCGTGGGCACTGAAGACCACTCGCTGGCCGTTCGGCACCTCGTCCAGCTCCTCCACGAAGACAGCGCCTTTGCCTCGGAGGTCGGAGACCACGTGGGGATTGTGGACTATCTCGCGTCGCACGTAGACTGGCTTGCCATATCGCTCCAGGCATAGCTCTACCACGTCTACGGCCCGCCGCACGCCGGCGCAGAAGCCACGGGGAGTGGAAAGGACTACCTTCATTTGCCCTCCTCAATCCATTATAGGCAAGGAAGGGGGAGATTCAAAGCCAGGGGAAAAGGGGTACGCTCACGACCAGCTATGCTAAAATCTAGATATATGGAAACCACAACGCTGTCGGAGCAGCTCAAGGCCACGCCAACTCAGCCGGGGGTGTACCTGTTGAAGGACTCCCAGGGCGAGGTGCTCTACGTGGGCAAGGCATCCAGCCTCCGCCATCGCCTGCAATCGTACTTTGGGTCGCCCAACAACCTGGAGCCCAGGATACGCCAGCTTGTGGCCAGGGTGAGGGACTTCGAGTTCATCATAACCGAGTCGGAGACAGAGGCCCTCATCCTGGAGAACACCCTTATCAAGAGCCGGCAACCCAAATACAACGCCCGCCTCAAGGACGACAAGACCTACCCTTACCTGAAGATTGGCCTCAACGAGGAGTTCCCCCAGGTGTACATCACCCGTCGGGTGACCAACGACGGGGCCCGCTACTTTGGCCCCTACGCCAGCGCCAGCTCCGTGCGGAAGACTATGGATTTGCTCAAGAGGCTTTTCCCTTACCGCTCCTGCACCAGGGTCATCATGGGGGACGACTCGCGCCCCTGCCTGGAGCACTATATCAACCGGTGCGTGGCCCCCTGCATTGGGGCAGCCAGCAAGGAGGAGTACCGACGGGTCATTGACCAGGTGGTCATGTTCATGGAGGGCAGGACGGAGGTGGTGGTCAGTGAGCTGCGCCGCAAGATGGAGGAGGCAGCGGAGGCCCTGGAGTTCGAGCGAGCATCGCTGCTGCGGGACCAACTCCGGGCCATTGAGCGGGTGAGCGAAGGACAGAAGGTGGTGTCTATGGCGATGGAGGACCAGGATGTGGTTGCCCTGGCCCCCGGAAGAGACGAGGCCTGGGTAGAGGTGTTCTTCATTCGGCGAGGCAAGCTCATCGGCAGGGAGCACTTCATCATGGGGGGCGTGCAGGACGATGAGCCTTCACGGGTGCTGGCGGACTTCATTGAGCAGTACTACACTTCGGTGCCCCAGGTCCCTCCACGCCTGCTCCTCCAGTATCCCCTGGAGGATGGCGACCTGATACGCCAGTGGCTGGAGCAGAAGCGGGGAAAGAGCGTGGAGCTTCGAGTGCCCAAGCGGGGCGAGAAGCGGAGGCTGGTGGAGATGGTGGCGGAGAATGCCCGCCAGGGGCTGGAGCAATTGAAGGTGAAGTGGCTGGCCGACACCGACGCCCTGGAGTCAGCCATGGAGGAGCTACAGGAAAGGCTCAATCTGCCCAGGCTGCCCCGTCGCATGGAGTGCTACGACATATCCAATATCCAGGGCACTACTCCCGTGGGAAGCATGGTGGTCTTTGAGGATGGCCAGGCCAGACCGTCCCACTACCGCCGCTTCAAGATAAAGACGGTGGAGGGCACTAACGACTACGCCATGATGCAGGAGATGGTACGCCGTCGCTTTCGCCGCATGGGGCGCGACGGGGGTGATGGCAAGGCAGAAGCCGAGACCTCCGGGGAAGACGGCAAGGAGCGAGGCCAAAGTTGGGGGATCATTCCCGACCTGGTCCTGATAGATGGGGGCAAGGGACACCTGAACGCGGTGGTGGAGGTTTTCCTGGAGCTGGGCATAGATGGCGTACCCCTGGCCAGCCTGGCCAAGGAGCAGGAGGAGATATTCGTGCGGGATACGCCGGAGTCCATCATGCTGCCCCGCAGCTCTCCTGCCCTGTTTCTGGTGCAGCGCCTGCGGGACGAGGCCCATCGTTTTGCCATCACGTACCACCAGAAGAGCCGCACCAAGAAGGGGATGCAGTCGGCCATGGACCTGGTGCCGGGGATTGGGCCCAAGCGCAAGCGGATGCTGCTGCGGAGGTTCGGCTCGGTGCGGGGCGTTAAAGATGCCTCGCTGGAGGAGCTGGCGGCCGTCCCCGGTATGACCCGCACCCTGGCCCAGAAGGTGAAGGAGTTTTTATAGGAAATACCCTTGGCCGTTAACAGAGCCTTGAAAGGTGAGCTAAACATGTGCCCTGTCACTCTGAGGAGTCCCGACCTGTCGGGACGACGATGAATCTAAGACCTACGCCTTTAGCAAGGATAGGACGCCCTGGATTCCTCACTT
>JACQTZ010000002.1 GCA_016210515.1 Chloroflexota bacterium | reverse complement strand
CTCTGTCATTCTGAGCACAGCGAAGAATCTGCGGCAGTGCAGCTTCTCAAACGTCCTAGATTCTTCAGTCGTCCCGATACTATCGGGACTCCTTCAGAATGACATTTGGAACAAGCCCCCTGGGAGGAGAAGGGGGAGTCAAGAGGGGGGTGAGGACACTGGCAGAGATTGCGGCATGTCTACCCTTTGACTCCCGGGAAGGGCACTGGTAGAATCTTCTTGTGAGGGCGGTTAGCTCAGCTGGTTAGAGTGCTGTCTCGACATGGCAGAGGTCACTGGTTCGAGTCCAGTACCGCCCACCATTGGCCTCTCTGTCAGTCCGTTGCTTGTAGAGTAGTCCGTCTCCCAACGAGTGTGGCTGCTCCCCAGGAGGATCAAAATGGCGGAAACGGCAAGGGCATTCCCGGCAAACCTGAGTGTTGACTACCCTGAGAGACTCCTAAACAAGCAGACCACCTTCTTCCGCATTCTGGTGGCAATACCCATCATCGTCATCCTGGTCCTGGTCAGTGGCGCTCAAGGGGAGCAAGACGATGGTTTGCCCTACCAGTACGCCGCTGGTGGAATTCTGGTTCTCCCTCTCGTGTTGATGCTCCTCTTCCGCCAGAAGTACCCCCGTTGGTGGTTTGACTGGAACGTGGCGCTGACCAAATTCAGCACCCGTGTATTTGCCTATCTGGCCCTGTTGACGGATGAGTATCCATCAACCGACGAAGAGCAGGCAGTCCACATCGATATCGCTTACCCTAATGCCCAGCAGGACCTCAATCGCTGGCTGCCACTGATAAAGTGGCTTCTGGCCTTTCCCCACTACATCGTCCTGTTCCTCCTCGCCCTTGTTGCCCTGGCGTGCGTGGTGATTGCCTGGTTCGCCATCCTGTTCACTGGCCGCTATCCCAGAGTGCTGTTCGACCTGGTGGTGGGCGTATCCCGCTGGTCTTTGAGAGTGGCTGCCTATGCCTTCTTGCTCACCACCGACCGCTACCCACCCTTCAGTCTCAGCCAGTAGCGCCCTTTGCATCGAGCCAGAGAGCAAGGGTCTACAATACCGTGCGTCTCCACCAAGCCCTGGGCTACCTCACTCTCCGCGTCCCTTCAACAGCGGCAAACCCAAAGAGAGGAGCCACGGTGTCACTAACCTACTGGACGAGCACAACTGATTGACAACCTTACGAGATAAGGAGTACCCTGAAAACAGGCGGTAGGCGGTTGCCAGTTACCGCATCTCTATCTCTCGGGCCGATTCCACGAGAAACTGCCCTACCTATCTTGACTACATGCTGGAGTAGTGACATGATAGACAAACGGGGGGCGGCCACCGATGGCCGCTCTCTTGTAAATTCAGGGATGTGCAGACACCCATGAACAGGAACTCCAAGCCTGCCATAACCTTGTTCCATTGCGTAGACGCCTCCAGCGAGGTTGCCACCTTGCCTTTAACGGTGGCAGACAGCGCCGAGATGCGAACCGTCAGGCTGCCCTGCGCTGCAATAGTACAGGACGTCTACCTGCTGCGGGCGTTTGAAGCCGGTTCGGACGCCGTGGTCGTTCTCACCTGCGCCCAGGGGCAGTGCCGCTATGGAGACGGCAATACCAGGGCCGAAAAACGGGTGGGAAGGGTCAGGAGCCTGCTGGATGAAATCGGCCTGGGCGGCAGGCGATTGGCCCTGTTCAGCATCACCCCCCAGGATAAAGACGCCTGCGCTCAAATTGTACGCGACACTCTATCGAATCTGGACGACATAGGCCTCAGCCCTGCTGCCCACAATGGCAGCGCGCCAGCTAAAGGATAGTGCGGAGACTCACGCCTGCTTTGGAAATGGAGCCAACCTATGATAGTCGCTGAGAAGAAGCCTCTCGCAGAGATCAAAAAGGCCGTAGCGCCATATAATAAGCTCCTGATTTTGGGCTGCGGCACCTGTGTAAAGACCTGCTTTGCCGGCGGCCCCGATGAGGTAGCGACCATGGCCTCCGCCCTGCGGCTGGCCTTCAAGATAGATGGCAAGAAGATCGAAGTGGAAGAGCAGACCGTAGAGCGCCAATGCGAGGACGAGTTTATCCAGGAGGCTGCTCCCGGCGTCGCCCGCAACGCTGCGGTGCTGTCCCTGGCCTGTGGTGCTGGTGTGCAGGCCATTGCCAGGCGATATGGCAGAACCCCCGTGCTGCCTGGCGTAAACACAACCTTCATAGGCACCCTGGAGAGCCAGGGTGTCTTCACCGAGGAGTGCGCTGGCTGCGGCGACTGTGTGCTAGCCACCTTCGGCGGCATCTGCCCCATCACTCGCTGCTCCAAGAAGCTTCTGAATGGCCCCTGTGGAGGTTCTCGGAACGGCAAGTGTGAGGTAGCCCCGGACATAGATTGCGCCTGGCAGCTCATCATCGACCGTTTGAAAGTGCTGGGACAGATGAGTAATCTGAGGACGTACATTCCTCCCAAGGACTGGCGACCCAGCAACGCCGGCGGCCCTCGAAAACTGGTCAGAGAGGACCTGATTGTATGAATGACGTGACAATAAGCGGACTGCAAAAGGTCCTATCGAGCGGGGAGTTTGCCGTTACCGCCGAATGCGGCCCGCCCCGTGGAAGCAATGCCGAGGTCATCCGAAAAAAGGGCGGGATGCTAAAAGGCTACGTGGACGCCGTGAACGTAACGGACAATGAAACCGCCATTGTGAGAATGTCCAGCATAGCGTCCTGCGCTCACCTTGTGGCAATAGGCGTGGAGCCGGTTATGCAGATGGTGACTCGCGACCGCAACCGGATTGCCTTGCAGTCTGACATTATGGGAGCCCACTCCCTGGGCATCAGAAACATCCTGTGTCTTTCGGGAGACCACCAGAGCTTTGGCAGCCAGCCCGATGCCCTGAACGTCTTTGACATAGACTCCATGCATCTGCTGCGGACGGTGCAGACGATGCGGGACGAAGGCAAAGACATGAGCGGGTTTGAGCTTGACGGCCCGCCCCGCATGTTTATTGGAGCGGCGGAGAACCCCTTTGCCGATCCCCTTGACTATCGCGTCATCCGGCTGGCGAAGAAGATAGAGGCGGGAGCGGACTTCATCCAGACCCAGTGCGTATACAACCTGGCCCGGTTCAAGGAGTGGATGAGGCTGGCCCGTGAGGAGGGTTTGACCGAGAGGGTCCACATCCTGGCCGGAGTGACGCCTTTGAGGTCTCTCAGGATGGCCGAGCACATGGCACGTGACATAGCTGGCATGGACGTGCCAGACTCCATAATGAAACGGATGGCAGGCGCCCCCAGGGGAAAGGCAGCGGAGGAGGGGACCAAAATCTGCCTGGAGACCATCGCAGAGCTGCGCCAGATAAAAGGCGTCCATGGCGTCCATATCATGGCCATCGGCGGCGAAGACAAGGTTGGCGAGATTGTGGAGGCCGTTGGCCTCCTGCCACGTCCCAAAGTAGCTTGAGCTGGAGAGCTGCATGCCCAAGAAGTACCACATCGCCGTAAAAGCAACTCCACCACGATTTCAGCCGATTGGCAAGTTTGCCACGATTGAGTTCCGAGAAGACTGCGCGGGCAGCTGTGCCGAGTGCGTCAAGAAACACTGCATCTACGGGGTCTTCGACGATAACTACCTTCACATGAGGGCCATGGTTGAGCCCGAGTTTCTGTACATCTGCCAGGGCTGCTTCCGTTGCGTGCAGGAGTGCACCAAGGGCATCTTCTCACGAGTGATCAACCCCGATTATCGGGCACTGGGAGACGACTACTGGCGGGCCGATATCATCCACCAGACCTGGAATCAGGCCCAGACAGGCGCTATTCCAGTCTCGGGAGCCGGCTATCGCGGCCCCTTTGTCGGCGAGGGCTTCGACTCCATCTGGACTGACATGTCTGAGATCGTACGTCCCACCAGAGACGGCATCCACGGCCGCGAGTACATCAATACCTCTATCGAGCTATCCCGTAGACCTGGACGGCTGGAGTTCAACGAAGATATGTCCCTGGCCTCAGATGCGCTTCCCATTCTTGAGGTGCCCATACCGGTGCTGTTCCAGCAGCCGGACTTTGGCATTTTCGGTGAAAACGCGCTGCTAGCAATGGTTGAGGCGGCCCACGCCCTGGAGACCATGATGTTTATCCAGCCCCAGGAGTACTCCGTTGACCTGATACCCTACTCCAGCAGCCTGATACCCTGCTTGACCAGGGACAACTACCAGGATTTTGCGGAGATGGTTCGCGGGAGCCGGATGGTGGAGCTGGCCTACGAGCCAGGAATCGAAAAGGAGTTCGCCAAACTGCGCTCCTTACAGCCCGAACTGTGCATCTGCGTGGGCATGCCACTCAACGAGGAGGCAGCCGTCAGGGCCTTGAATCTGGCGAATGCCGATGTGGACACGCTCCATCTCTACGCCGACAACCACGGCAAAGAGGTGGACACGGACAGGCCACGATATGCGAAGGATATGATTAGAGAGGTCCACCTCAAACTCGTGGACGGCTCGGTAAGGACCAGGGTCAACCTGATATTCTCCGGCGGAGTCGCCAGGGCCGAAGACATGGCCAAGGCCATTATCTGCGGAGCCGACGGAGTCGCCATTGACAACCTTCTTCTGGTAGCTCTTGAGTGCCGGCTATGCGACCCATGTCTGAATAGCAGGTTCTGTCCTGTGAAACTGGACGAGATAAGCCCTGGGTGGGGCAGACAGCGGATTCTCAACCTCATGGGAGCCTGGCGCAACCAGCTGATCGAGGTGGCGGGTGCTATGGGCATCCGTGAGGTCAGAAGGATGCGGGGTGAGGTCGGCCGCTCCCTGTGGTTTGAAGACCTGGAGAGGGAGAGCTTTGGCCCCATATTTGGCGAAAGAAAAGTAGAAGGGCTTGGTAGCAGATGAGCACCAAAACGGCGGGAATGCAACTTCCAAGGGTCGTCCAGACGCCGTCCCGGTATCGAAACACCATCGGCAAATACACCATCCGCAGGAGCTCCCGATGTCGCTCCTGCGGCCTGTGTGCGGAGTGCCCGTACGGCGTCCACATCAGGTACGATAACTACTCCAAGCCTCTGCGCCCCATAGACGCCAGATGTATCGGCTTCCAGTGCAAGGGAAACGACTTCTACTGCATAGACCGGTGCCCAGAAAAGGCGCTGACGCTTAGCCTCAACCCCATCCTGGAAACCCTGGGCGACTACCGCTGGACTGCCGAGATGCTGATTGCCCACTGGGAGATGGCGGAGACCGGTAACCTGCCCGTGGCCGACCTGGAGTACAGCATCGGCAACTCCGGAGGCGGTTTTGACAGAATGCGCTTCAAGCGGCCAGACCCGAAGGAGTACCTGGATGTGGATGACGAGAGCATCGACACCAGTGTTCCCCTCAACAAGCGCAAGGACGGGCGACCAGAGAGGTCTATAGCCATCCCGTGCTATGGTGGGGGCATGTCCTTTGGCTCCGTTGCCCTGTCGGTCATGGTCGGCAGGGCCCGGGCGGCCAAGCGCCTGAACTCCCTGACCTGCACTGGAGAGGGTGGCTACCCCGAGGGCCTGGTCCCTTATGCCGATAACGTCATCACACAGGTGGCCACAGGGCTGTTCGGCGTCAGGGAAGAGACGTTGCAGCGGACACCCATGATAGAGTTCAAATACGCTCAGGGGGCCAAACCAGGACTGGGCGGACACCTGCTGGGCGACAAGGTAACCCCTGCGGTAGCAGCCATTCGGGAGACGGTGGTAGGGAATGCCCTGTTCTCGCCCTTCCCCTTCCACAGTGTGTACTCGGTGGAGGACCACAAGAAGCACGTGGACTGGGTGAAGGAGATCAACCCCCAGGCCCTCATCTCCGTGAAGGTCTCCACGCCCACAGACGTGGACATGGTGGCCATAGGCAGCTACTACGCAGGGGCGCACGTCATCCACTTCGATGGGAGCTACGGCGGCACGGGAGCCGCGCCGGACATTGCCAAGAAAAACATCGCCATGCCCATCGAGTACGCCATCCCCAAGGTGCACCGGTTCCTCACCGAAGAGGGCGTTCGGGATGAGGTCTGTCTCATTGCCAGCGGCGGCATTCGCACGGCGATGGACGTAGCCAAGGCCATTGCCCTGGGAGCAGACGGCGTGGTCATCGGCACCGCCGACCTGGTGGCACTGGAGTGCGTCCGCTGTGCCAACTGCGAGAGAGGCCGCGGCTGCGCACGGGGCATCGCCACCACCGATCCCGAGCTGAGTTGCATGATCGACGAGGAGTGGGCCGAGCAGCGCATCGTCAACATGTACATGGCCTGGCGCAAGCAGTGGTGCAACCTCCTGAGGCAGTACGGACTGCGGAGCATCCGGGAGCTGGTAGGCCGCACCGACCTCCTGGTGCATCTGGACTATCTGGAGGAGCGGGAAAGGGCAAAATACGAACCCACTCCCCAGAAAGAGCTTGTGCTTTAGCAAGACGAGAAAAGCGGTCAAGGCAGAGAGCATGCGCTACGAACAAACAGGTATCGTCGATAGGGTCATCGCATCCAGGGCAGGGCTGCCACACCCAGGTGTGCCCACTGGGAGGTCTTCCGAAGAGGGAGGCTGCGGGGTAACCGGCTTCATCGCGTCCATTCCCGTAAGTGGACGCCACATCTTTGCCCCTTCGGTCCAGATGCACAACCGCGGCAACGGCAAAGGCGGCGGCCTGGCAGCCGTGGGGCTATCTCCACGAGACCTGGGTGTAACCCAACAGGTTCTGGATACTCATTACCTGCTTCAGATAGCCCTGCTGGACCCAGAGTCCCGCCGGGAGGTGGAGGCGTTCGGCATCGGGCCATACCTTGAGGTCGCCAGGGCCGAGCGGGTTCCCACCCTGGACGACTATCGTGAGGTCGAAGGGTTGACCGTCAAGCCCCCCGACGTCTGGCGCTATTTTGTCAGGGTGAAAAAGGATGTGCTGGGCCGGTTCATCGAGGAGAACAGGCTTCAGGACATGGCTCCTCGCAGGGCTGAGGACGAGTTCATCTATCAGAACTCCTTCCGGATAAACCAGGAGTTCTACGCCTCGCTGGGAGAGAAGCGGGCTTTTGTCCTTTCCCACGGCCGCAACATCATGATCCTGAAGATAGTCGGCTATGCCGAACAGGTTGCCCAGTACTACCTCCTGGAGGAGTTCAAGGCCCACGGCTGGATTGCACACCAGCGCTATCCCACCAAGGGAAGGGTCTGGCACCCCGGCGGTGCGCACCCCTTCATCGGCCTGAACGAGGCCCTGGTTCACAACGGTGACTTCGCGAACTATCACGCGGTCAGCGAGTACCTGAGGCAGCACAACATCTCTCAGCAGTTCCTGACGGATACCGAGGTTTCCGTCCAGCTATTCGACCTGTGGAGCAGGACTTTCGGGTATCCCACGGAGTACGTCATCGAGGCTATGGCTCCCACCTCCGAGTACGACTTTGAGCTGCTGCCGCCTGAGAAACAGCGCATCTACAGGCACATCCAGGCAGGACACATCCATAGCTCCCCGGATGGCCCCTGGTTCTTCATTATTGCCCGCAATATCCCCGATGAGAACCAGTTCCAGATTATGGGCATCACCGACACCTCCATGCTGCGGCCCCAGGTGTTTGCCTTGCAGGAAGGAGAGGTCCAGATAGGCCTCATCTGCTCGGAGAAGCAGGCCATCGATGCTACGTTGCAGAGCCTGGCATCAGAGGACAGTCGGTTTTGCCCCATTGCCGACAAGTACTGGAACTCTCGCGGCGGCAGCGCCACCGATGGCGGAGCGTTTATCTTCACCATCGCCGATGCTGGTAAGGGAGATGGCTCCAAGCGGCTCGTCTGCACCAACAAGTTCGGCGAAGCGGTCAAGACGCCCGACAACCAGGAGCATTTCAGAACAACCGCCAGGCTCTCAACCCCGGCCAATGCTGGCGAAATCTCCCAGGCGTTGAAGGCAGGCCTGGCAGCCACCGACATCTCTGGTCTCAAGGAGTACTGCCGCCGGAACCTGCGCCGCTGGAGCTTTCCATCGCTCACCCACCTCTGCCAGGAGCTTGAAACCCAGGCGAACAGCAACGACGAGCTCAAGGCAAGAGTCATCGAGCTTCTGACCTATCTGAACGACCGTCCCATGACCACGGGAGACAAGAAGCGCAGCTCGGTGCTGCAAATCTTAAGGGGCAGTCTGAGCAGAATCTTCCACTCCTCTCCTGACCTGAGCGCTAGCTCCAACAGCGTCTACCGTCACATAGATTGGAGCACCCGAGATAGCCTGCGAGCTCCCCGTGGCCACGAGCAAATCCTGGTCTTGAACGCCGGCGGATTCCCTTCTGAAGGAGACGAGTGCGATGCCCGCCTTCTGTGCGCAGCCCGTGAGCTGGGATGGAAGAGGTTCATCTGCTATGGCTACGTAGGCCAGCGGTTCTGCGGATGCGGCCTGGGGCAAGAGTCCCACAACGTCAGGATAGACGTGTATGACAGCTCTGGGGACTATCTTGCATCCGGCATTGACGGGCTAGAGATTCACGTCCACGGCAACGCCCAGGACCAGGTGGGCCAGATCATAAAGCAGGGCAAACTGGTTGTTCACGGTGACGTGGGTCAAACGTTCATGTATGGAGCCAAGGGGGGAGAGGTATTCGTGCTGGGCAATGCCGCAGGCCGACCACTGATTAACGCGGTGGGCAGGCCGCGCGTTGTGATTAACGGCACCTGCCTAGACTACCTGGCCGAGTCGTTCATGGCCGGCGACCCGCTGAATGGTGGAGGGTTTGTGGTGATGAACGGTATTGAGTTCGACGAAGAGGGCATCGCTCGCGCTCAGGCCACACCCTATCCCGGCTCCAACCTGTTCTCGCTAGCCTCCGGTGGCGCTATCTACCTGAGAGACCCCCACCGCAGGGTGGTGGGCGACCAGTTGAACGGCGGCATGTTCGTGGACCTTAGCCCCGCCGATTGGCAGCTCATTCTCCCCTACCTGGAGGAGAATGAGAGGCTGTTCGGCATCTCCATAGAGAACGACCTCCTGACAGTAGACGGTGTGAGAAAGGGCTACGAAGAGGTCTATCGCAAGGTGCAGGTTGTCCGGCTTGAGGTTCTCGCCAGCGTAAGAGCGGCCCAGAAGGCTTGAAGCAGCTACAAGCTGCGGTGTTTGCCCCTCCCCTGGTACAGGGCTTTTCAATTATTCATCGGAGGGAGCTCGCATACGCTTGCACCCCCATCCCTTCGGCTTCGCTCAGGGCAAGCCTAACCTTCCCCCGCGAGCGAGGGAAGGGATTTCTCTCCCCCGTCCCACGGGGGAGAGTCAGAGAGGGGGTGAAACCAATAATTAAAAGACCCCCACTGTTAACCCACTCTTGACCTGGGTGTGGTCTGTCTGAAACAATACCTCCAGAGCATGTTCCCAGAAAACCAGGCCAGCAGGGGAAGCCGTTCTGGGGTATGATAGATTCTGCATCCAAGCAAGAAGGAGCGTTGCTATGGCCACCGAAACCAGGGAGCAGAGCGGAGAGTATGTCCTCAAGATGGCAAAGGAGAACGACGTAAAGTTCATCCAGCTATGGTTCACCGACATTCTGGGTATGCTGAAGAGCTTTGCCATCACGGTGGAGGAGCTGGAGGGTGCCCTGGAGGAAGGGATGGGCTTTGACGGCTCCTCTATCCAGGGATTTGCCAGGATTGACGAGAGCGACATGGTGGCCCTGCCCGATCCCGATACCTTTCGTCTCCTCCCCTGGAGACCTCGGGAGCACGATGCTGTGGCCAGGATGTTCTGTGACATCTTTAAACCGGGCGGTGAGCCTTTTGAAGGGGACCCCAGGTATGTCCTGAAGAGAAACCTGAAGAAGGCAACAGACAAGGGCTACACCTTCTACGTGGGGCCTGAGCTGGAGTACTTCTACTTTCGAGATTCCAAGGGAACCCAGCCCCTGGATGAGGGAGGGTACTTCGACTACACCCCTCTGGATGCAGCTAACGACCTCAGGAGAGAGACGGTCCTCACCCTGGAGGAGATGGGCATTGGCGTTGAGTACTCTCACCACGAAGTTGCCACCAGCCAGCACGAGATAGACATGAGATACACCGATGCCCTGACCATGGCCGACAATGTGATGACCTACAAGCTGGTGGTCAAGCAGATAGCCCTGAGAAACGGGGTCTACGCTACCTTTATGCCCAAACCCGTTTTTGGCATCAACGGCAGTGGTATGCACGTGCACCAGTCGCTGTTCAAGGGTGACAGAAACGCCTTTTTTGATGCCAACGACCCCTTTCATCTCTCCAGCACGGCCAGGCATTATATAGCCGGACTGCTGAAGCACGCTCCCGAAATCACCTCCATTTGCAATCAATGGGTCAACTCCTACAAGCGGCTGGTGCCCGGCTACGAGGCGCCGGTGTACCTTTCCTGGGCACGGCGGAACCGGTCGGACCTGATCCGGGTTCCAGAGTACAAGCCCGGCAGGGAGGACGCCACAAGGATCGAGTTCAGGTCGCCAGATCCGGCGTGCAACCCCTATCTCGTCTTCAGCGTAATGCTGGCTGCTGGGCTAGAGGGAATCGAGAAGAAGTACCAGGTCCCAGCTCCTGTAGAAGAGAACGTGTATGAGATGACCGCAGAGGAGAGGGCGAGAAAGGGGATAGAAACCCTGCCCGCCAGTCTGCGGGAAGCCATCCAGTTGACTCAAAAGAGCGAACTGGTGCGCGAGGCCCTGGGCGACCACCTCTTCCACGCCTTCCTCAGAAACAAGGAGATAGAGTGGGACAACAATCGTACTCAGGTCACTGAGTATGAGATCAAGAACTACCTGCCGATTCTATAGCCAAGGCGTAGAGAATACAGGGGGTCTTAGAAGGTGTTCTCCAAGTCGCGGAAGACCCCCACATCCCTTCGGCTTCGCTCAGGGCAGGTCTAACCTTCCCCCGCTCGCGGGGGAAGGGATTTCTCTCCCCCGTTGCACGGGGGAGAGTCAGAGAGGGGGTAGACCGTTCGCAATGTAAGCGCATCCCTTTGAAAACACCTTCTTAGACACCGCTCGCTTGGGTCTATACGCGGCTGCCCCGGGTCTCCATACTGTGGTTTTGCCTTTCCCAGAAGGGATGATAGAATAGTCATAAGCCCTTTGGAAGTCCCCAGAGAGTCAACATGCTGCAAGATGCGATTTCCGACGCAGAGCAAAAGATCATCACCATTCTCAAGGTTCTGAGCGAGTCCTCAGAGCCGATGGGCTCCATTGCCATCGCGCGGGAGCTGGAGCACCATGGCGTTTTCCTTAGCGAGAGAGCCGTCAGATACCACCTGAAAACCACAGACGAGAGGGGTTTCACCGTTCCCCTGGGACGAGACGGCCGAATGATCACCGCCGAGGGACTCGAAGAGCAGCGACTGGCACTGGCTCCTCAGCAGCTGAGCTTTATGCGGCACAAGCTTGAGTTACTGGCCTTTCTCACCACCTTTGACCCGGAGAAACGGACGGGCCAGGTCCCCATAAACACGTCTCTCATCGACAAGGGGCGGTTTACCCAGGCCCTGGCAGCCATGAGCAGCACATTCAAGGCGGGGCTGTGCGCCAGCGAGCTGGTGGCGACGGCACAAGAAGGGGAGAAACTTGGCGACGTGGTCATCCCCAAGGGCAAGGTGGGCCTGGCCACAGTTTGCAGCGTGGTCATAAACGGCGTACTGCTAAAGCGGGGCATCCCCACAGAATCCAAGTTTGGAGGGGTGCTGGAAATCAGGCACCAGAGGCCCAGACGCTTCGTAGCCATGATCGACTATGGCGGCACCTCCCTGGACCCTTCTGAGCAGTACATTCGCGCCAGGATGACCAGCGTAAACCAGGCAACGTCTACGGGAAACGGCAGGATACTTGCCAACTTCAGGGAAATGCCTGGGCCTGCCAGGCCCCTGGTTGAGAAAGTGATTCCAATGCTCAAATCGGCCGGCTTTGGAGGGGTCTATCTCCTGGGCGATACCAGCGAGTCGGTCTGTCAAGTTGCGGTGGGTTTGAATCGGGTTGGCATGGTGCTCCTGGGCGGACTCAACCCCCTGGCTGCTGCCACGGAGGCGGGGATCGAGATTGAAAACATGGGTGAGAGCGGCACGGTCGATTTTGAGCAGCTAGTCAGTTTCTGGGAGCTATGATAAGGAGCAAAGCATAACCCGTGCTGGACTACCTCTTCGATGTTCCGGTAGCCTTTGCCTTCGGCGCGGGGATGGTGGCCGCCTTCAACCCCTGCGGCGCGGTCATGCTTCCCGCGTACGTAGGGTACCAGTTGAGCGGCGGTGCTGAGACCACCGACCCTCTGAAAGCGGTTCTGCGCGGCTTTTACCTGGGAGGTGTAGTGACGGCGGGGTTCATAGTCTTATCCCTGGCCGTGGGGCTCATCATCACCATCGGCGGCGACGCAGTATTCAACGTGGTCCCTTTCGCTGGATTGGGCGTGGGCATTGGCATCACCCTCCTGGGAGTGTGGCTGCTCATCAGCGGCAAGCACCTGGGAATCTGGGCCGCCACCAGGATAGGCGCAAGCAACGAGCGCAGTGTCAAGGGCGTATTCCTCTTCGGCATGGCCTACGCCATCTGCTCCCTGGGGTGTGCCTTCCCCATATTTCTGGCCGCGGTGGGTATCCTGGCGGGCCAGAACCTGGGCGACCTGGACATCCTCGCCTCCTTGCTGCGGTTCGCCAGCTATGGCCTGGGCATGGGAATGGTGCTCACGGGGATAACCCTGGCGGTGGTCTTCTTCAGGGAGACGGTGTCACAGCTGCTCCGTCTCGTATTCCCCTACATCGGCGTTGCGGGGAACCTGGCCCTCATCGGCGCGGGAAGCTACCTCATCTGGTACTGGACTCTGGGCGCCGGAGGAGAGCTCCTGGCCTGGAGGCTGGACAAGCTGTTCTGAGACGGGTAGGGTGGGTTTCAAACCCACCCCTACCTCAAACTCACCCCTACCTACCCTCTCCTCAAAAGGGGAATGGGGTTGAAGCTGGTATCGTAGTCGTAGGGGTCAAACCCTTCCCTCCGCTTCAGCCATCCAATCACCAGGTAGGTCAGAGGGGTGGCGGCAGTCTCATAGATGACCTTGGCCGTCCACTGGGTCAGGATAAGCCGTACCAGGGGGGAGTCGGTGCCCGCGAAGGCCAGGGTAATGAACACCAGGGAGTCGATCCCCTGCCCCACCAGCGTTGAGCCGATGGTGCGGCTCCACAGCCAGTGGCCCCGGGTCCAGACCTTCATCCTGGCCAAAATAGCGGAGTTGGTCAACTCCCCTACCAGATAAGCAGCAAAGGAGGCCCCAAGAAGGCGGGGCGCATAGCCCAGGATGGTGTCGTAGGCCGCCTGATCGCCCCAGAAGGAGGCCGCGGCCAAGCGCCCCCCTCCCCAGATGGCCACCACCGCCACCAGGTTGCACAGGAAGCCAAGCCATATGACCGCCCGGGCATAGCGATAGCCGTACACCTCGGTGAGAATGTCGCCGATGATGTAGCTCAGGGGGAAGATGATTATGGCCGCGGGAAGAACATTCCCGAAGATGCTCACCAGCTTGACCGCTATGATGTTCGCGGTGATGAGGCAGGTGACGAAAAGGGCGGCCACCACCACAAAGGTCGGCGTTACTCTTGATGGGTGGGCCTTGGTCTCGGTCACGTTACGCCTCTGGAGCCTGGTATGTTATGTCTACTGCCGTGTGAATGCCGCCGCGGGTCTTGTAGTCCAGGGTCAGGATCATACGGCGGGGCTGGCATGCCGCTACCAGGTCCCGGAGGATGCGGTTGGCGGCGTGCTCCTGGACTATGCCCACCTGCCTGTAAGATAGCAGGTAGTACTTGAACGACTTGAGCTCAAGGAGCTTCCCCTGGGGCACATAACGGACGGTAAGAGTGCCGAAGTCGGGAAGGCCGGTCCAGGGGCACACGGCGGTGAACTCATCGCTGTCTATGGCTATCTCGCACTCCTGCTGGGGGTACTCGTAGTCGAAGGCCAGGAGACACGAGGCGTCGATGGCCTCCTCTCCCCGAATCTCGTAGGTGTGCTCCAGGCTGGAATACGCCTCTCGAAGGTCCTCCACTTTAGGCATGTCTCGCCCCTTCTAAGATGTAGTGGTAAGTATAGTATATTTGGCCGCTAGCCTGAAGTAGGGCCGAGAGTTGGCGTATCTTGGACGTCTGTGAGCACTACTTGCCGATCATCCACAGCACACTGTGACCACTGCGGGCCACACCAAAGTGTACCAGAACACATAACCAGGCCCAACGCCATCTATCAGACGTGTCCCGCTAAAAGGTTCCTGCGCTACCCCTGCCACGACTCTTACAATAAACCACGCCATGCTCGACTGGAACCACAGCAGAAGTCCAGTTACAACATATAGGGCAGCCCCCGTGGTGAGACTAATATGCTTACCTGGGCTGTTCCCGTTCTTTGTTAGAACCCGATAAGCTTTTGTTAGAACCCAATAAGCCAAGGTATACAAAGCTGCCAAGGCAAGTCCAATGATAATGGATAACCCCACCTCAAAACCAGGAAGAAAGATGGCAGGAAACGTTCTCGTCTCGACGGTCCTTTTGAGCATGGCGAGCTCAATTGGTCTGCCGATGACATAGAACACGGCAATCACCAGAAGAAGGCCCGCCAACAGATGATAAGACCTCTTCCCTAAACACTCAACTCGATGACCCAAGGCCCAGACCACTGTCAGCGTAATACCTGCCCACACGAGGAAAAACCCCCTGAATAGGTCGCTCTCCGTGAGGTCTGTCAGACTCCACGTTACCGTGAGGCCTATTGACAATGCCCATAAACCAGCCAATACCAGCACCCGAAGCATCTGGTGGTGGGGCTGCCTCCCCGCCAGATGCTTCACTTCGTTCAGCATGACAATCTAGACCTCCCATTATGCAGCGAACTTCTGACTTAGGACCCTACCGGCCCAGTTCCCCCACCTGGAACATCACGGCCGCGGCCATGGCAAGCCCCGCCGTCTCGCCCCGTAGTATGCGCCGGCCCAGGCTCACGGGTGTGACGCCTGCACTCCTGGCCTCCTCCACCTCCTCGGGTTCAAAGCCGCCTTCCGGCCCCACGAAGAGGCTGAGCCCCTCCACCTTGATTCTCTCCATGTGCTCGACGAGGGTTTCCCTGAACCCCATCTCCCTCTCTCCCTCCCAGGCCATGAGACGCACGCCCTGGGCTGCGGCCAGGGCCTCCCTCAGAAACACCAGAGGTTCCAGGACAGGAATACAGGCCCGTCCGGACTGCTCCGCCGCCTCGGTGAGGATAGTACGCCATCGGGGATACTTGCCGTCGGCCCACCCCTTTGACGCTCTGGGTATGCTGCGATGGCACAGCACAGGAACAAAGGCGGAAACGCCTATCTCGGTGCCCTTCTGGAGCACCGTCTCAAACTTGTCCCCTTTTAGGACTCCCTGGTAGAGGGTCAGGAGCACTCCCGGATTACCCAGTCCCACTCTCTTTTCCACCACCTCACCTTCGATACGGGAGGGAGATATGCTCTGAAGTGTCACAACGTACTCGAAGCCGGAGTTGTCCATCAGGACTACGGCGTCTCCGGTGCGGAGGCGAAGCACTTGGGCCACCTGCCGGGCTACTGGGCCATCCACCCGGGCCTGGGTCGCCTGGATGCACTCAGGAGCCACAAAGAACCTGTGCATCTCTAACCCCCGGTCTTCGACCCCACCAGGACCGCCCAGTCGCCCTCACGCTCCATTCGGAGAAAGGTGCAGCCCACCGCCTCCAGCTGCCTTTCCACCTCCGGCACCCGGTCCGCCAGTATGCCAGAGATTATCAGATGGCCCTGGGGGACAAGCTGCGCCATCAAGGTCGGGGCCATGCTCAGGATGACCTTGGTGTAGAGGTTTGCCACTACCAGGTCAAAGTTGCCCTCGGTGTCATCTCCGAGAGACAGGGTGCGGCGCTGTACCTTTACAACACGCTGGAGGCCGTTGGCCCGAACGTTGGCCCGTGCAGCCTTGATGGCAAGGGGGTCTATGTCCAGAGCCAGGACGTAGTCGGCACCCAGCCTGGCCGCGGCAATGGTCAGGATGCCGGAGCCTGTTCCCACGTCCATCACCTTCATGCCCGGCGTTACCATCTTCTCCAACTCCGTGAGACACATGTGGGTAGTGGGATGGTGGCCCGTGCCGAAGGCCATCCCAGGGTCCATTGCAACGACCACCTCTCCTGGCTGGGCCGTGTACTCCATCCAGGATGGGCAGATAACAATTCTTCCCATATGCAGCACGGAGAAGTGGCTCTTCCACGACTCCATCCACTCGCCCTCTTCCATGACCCGCTCTTCCAGGGGAGACAGGGAGCAGAGGCGAGAGATCAGGTCCACGGCTACCCTGATATGCTCTTTGCGGGACGCGGTGGTGCGGTCGATGGGCAGGTAGCAGCGGAGAATGGCCCTGGAATCATTCGCCTCTGTTTCACCTTCGTCGGGATTGTACCCCCCCGCCAGTTCCACAGCCACGCCTCCATAGCCGTGACGCTGGAAGACCACCGAGAGGGGTTCCACGTACTCTGCCGGTGCCCGAAGGCTTAGCTCCAGCCACTTCATAGGTTCAAGAGCCTAGCTGTCTTTCCCCAGGGCGTCCTTGATCTTGCCCAGCCAGCCCTTGTCATCCCTGGAGCCGTTGCTCATGGTCTTGGCCAGCTCCGCAAAGAGCTGGCGTTGATGTTCGTCCAGGGACGTGGGAGTGACCACGTTGACGACTACCACCTGGTCACCTCGCCTGCCCTTGGCGGAATAAGGGACTCCCTTGCCTTTGATGCGGAACTCGGTGCCCGATTGGGTCCCTGCTGGGACGCGAACGGTCTCTTGGCCGCTCAGAGTGGGCACCTCCAACTCGGCTCCCAGGGCTGCCTGGACGAAGTTTATGGGAAGCTCAAACAGAATATCGTGGTCATTGCGCTGGAAGACCTGGTGGGGTTCCACTTGAAGGTCAATGTACAGGTTGCCTGGCATGCCACCCTTGCTTCCCGCATCTCCTTCCCTGGCCAGGCGGACCTGCATTCCATCTTCTACTCCAGGAGGGATGTCCACCCTGATCTTACGGCTTCTCCGTTCTCGCGCCGACCCACGACACTGGGAGCAGGGGTTGGCTATGATGCTTCCCTCGCCATTACACTGGGTGCATGGGCCCACCTGGGTGAACTGCCCGAACATGCTGCGCTGAGTCCTCCTGACCTGCCCTGTGCCACCACAGTGAGGGCATTGAGACGGAGCGCTCCCCGGCTCCGCGCCTATTCCTTTGCAGCGACTGCACGGCTCCACCCGCTCCACCTCAATCTCCTTGTCAACCCCAAACACCGCTTCCTCAAAGGATATGGCGGCGGCGGTGTGTACATCGCGTCCATTCTGAGGGGCCCGACGGGTATAGGTGCCAGCGCCGCCAAAGAAAGCATCGAAGATATCTCCGAAGCCTCCAAAGTTCTCAGACCCCTCAAACCCCCGTCCAGCGCCTCTTCCGGCTCCCACACCCGCGTGGCCGAAGTGATCGTACTGTGCTCTCTTCTGGGGGTCGCTGAGCACCTGGTAGGCGGCGTTAATCTCCTTGAACTTCTCCTGGGCGCCGGGGTCCTTGTTCCTGTCAGGATGGAACTCCAGGGCCAAGCGGCGGAACTTGGTCCTTATCTCCTCCTGAGAGGCATTGCGAGGAACTCCCAGGACACTGTAGTAATCTCTCTCGTTGGTCATAGGCTTGAATCTTCCGTGCGATGCACCAACTTACATTATATGCCACGCCGAGGCCAGGGCACAACCATCGCATTGCCCCAGGGTAGCGATGGGCCCACCAAGGGCCACGACACAGACTGGCGAACACCCCCTGGAACCCCCAGCAGAGGGGCGAGGCCCCTCTGCACTCCCCTTTCCTCAGTGGCTTGCCAGGTGGTATTATCCTCAACGCATACAACGGACGGAGGAGTAGAACCATGGCTGGCCCTCTGAATGGAGCGGTGGTGCTGGACCTGACCCACGTGCTGGCTGGCCCCTTTGCGTCTATGGTGCTGGCAGACCTGGGCGCTCAGGTCATCAAGATCGAGCAGCCAGGGATTGGGGACAGGTCCAGAGACAGCGGCCCCTTCATAGATGGCGAAGGCTCCTATTTCATAGGCATCAACCGGGGCAAGCTGGGCATGACCCTGGATTTGTCCAAGGCCAGGGGCAAGGACATCTTCCTTCAAATGGTGGGCAAGGCGGACGTGGTCATGGAGAACCTCTTGCCGGGAGCCATGAAGAGGCTGGGCCTGGACTACCCTGCACTCAAGCAGCACAACCCCCGTATTATCTACGCCTCCATATCCGGCTTTGGTCAGAGCGGACCTTACTCCACCAAGCCCGCCCTGGATGTCATTATCCAGGGAATGGGAGGAGTTCTGAGCATCACAGGAGAGCCGGGCGGGCCACCCATTCGCCCCGGGGTCTCTCAGGGCGACATCACCTCCGGCCTCTTCGCCGTCATCGGCGTCCTGGCGGCCTTCCAGGAGCGCACCCACAGCGGACTGGGACAGATGGTGGACATAGGGATGCTGGACTGCCAGGTGGCGATTCTGGAGAACGCCTTTGCCCGCTACTTCGCCACGGGGGTGGTGCCCAAGCCCCTGGGGACGAGACATCCCGTTACCGCCCCTTTTCAGGTATTTCAGACCAGGGATAGCTATATCACCGTCGCTCTTGCCGACGGACGGCAAGACAAGTGGCCCCTCTTCTGCTCTGCCATAGACCGCATTGACCTGATGGACGACCCTCTCTTGAGCGACGGCTGGGTACGGAGCCAGAACTGGGAAGTCCCGGAGCGCATCATATCGGAGGCGATGAGGAAGAAGACGACCCAGGAGTGGCTGACGGAGCTGGAAGCCCTGGGTATCCCCTGCGGCCCGGTGAACACCATAGACAAGGTGGCTCAGGACCCCCAGGTGCAGCACCGGGGAATGATCAAGTACATACCCCACCCACGGCTGGGAAAGGTGAAGGTGGTGGATACGCCCGTGAAGCTGTCCCGCACGCCGGGAGGGGCAGAGCGCCCTTCTCCAGACCTGGGAGAGCACACCGCCCAGGTCCTTAAGGAGATGCTGGGCCTGGACGAGAAGGACATTGAGGCGCTGCGACAAGAGGGGGTCGTATAGGCGAACCACCTCGGCTCAGCGGACGTGGGGGTGGGCGACTATGGCAATTGCAGGAGTAGAGTGCGCCGGCAGACCGCGTGGAAATAGTCTACCATGGCAGGTCATGTGAGACAGTAAATGAGGAGGTACTATAGTGAATACAACTAGGGCTCTTATTACTGGACCATCATGGATTGGTTGGGCTTGGGCCTGGGGAGTAGTTATAATCTTTGGTAACAATATACTTGACACAGTAGTTGATTTGTGGTAATCTGTATCTGTTGAAGGGAGACACAGAAATGAATAACGAACCACAAAACCTGATTGAAGCCATCCGCTACTTCTCCGACCCCGATGTTTGCCTGGACTTCATGGTTGGCCTTCGCTGGCCCAATGGAGTCTCCTGTCCTACCTGTGGGCGGGAAGATGTAAGGTTCATCCCAACTCGCCGAATATGGGAGTGCAAGAGCAAGCATCCCAAGCGTCAGTTCTCGGTCAAGGTTGGGACTATCTTTGAGGACTCGCCTATTGGCCTGGACAAGTGGCTCGCGGCTATCTGGCTCATTGCCAATGCTAAGAACGGCGTGAGTTCCTACGAAATAGCCCGTGACCTGAATGTTACTCAGAAGACCGCTTGGTTCATGCTCCACCGCATCCGCACCGCAATGGCAGATGATGGCGATAGTCCCTTCTCTGGTCAAGTTGAAGTGGACGAAACCTTCATAGGTGGCAAGGCTCGCTTCATGCACAAGGACAAGCGAGAGAAGGCCATACTGGGCAGAGGAGCCACTGGCAAAACCGCCGTAGTTGGCTTGTTGGAGCGCAATACCGAGTACAATCATAGCCGAGTCCGCACCCAGGTCATCCCTAACATACGGCGCAGGAGTCTTTCCCCCATAGTCCGCCAGTACGTTGCGCCCGGTAGTGAGGTGTTCACCGATGCTCTGCGGTCTTACAGGGACTTGGATAATGCCTATATTCACCAGGTGATTGACCATGCCGAGGCATACGTTGAAGGGCATGTCCATACTAACAACATTGAGAACTTCTGGAGCCTCTTGAAGAGGGCGATTCGAGGGACTTACGTCAACGTCGAGCCAGTCCACCTCTTCCGTTATCTTGCAGAAGAAGCGTTCAGGTATAATGCTCGCCAGAGCAACGACGGGAATCGGTTCAAGGGCGTGGCTAGCGCGGTGAATGGTAAGAGGCTCACTTACAAGCAACTGATAGGAGCAAGTACGACGCCAGTCTAAGAGGGGAAAGAGGGCACGTGGCAAAAGACCCCAAGCCTGAAACGCCATTCCAGAAGTTTCAGCAGTTGGCAAAGAAATTGGTTTCAATGCCGAAGAAGAAATCGAATAAGTAAAGTCGGATAGCATCTGACTAGATTTCTCTCGGATTGGACAATTCCGCGTTTAGCTGTCTTAGCCGTTCTTCGTCCAAGTAATGCCACTGTGAGAACGGCGGTTCATGCAAGCTAGCTAACGGGTATCGAACACTGCGTCGTTCTTGCAAGCCTTGACTCCTCGGAAACTCCCTGAATAGCTCATATGCAAGAATATCTGCTGCTTGCAGAGGCAAATACACACGCTTATCACGGAATGCAAGGCCAACCATACGGAGATTGCGCATATTCGCCCGCCCATAGGCTTTTTGTTTATCGTAGAAGGTTAGGAGTTCACCTCTACCCTCTGCACCATCTTCGAATGAATACTCCATCCAACCATCTACTCCAATAAGTGTAGGTAACAAAAGACGAGCGCAAACCGTAGCTGCAAGACCATAAGCGCCACCACAAAACGCCTTGGCAAAGGGAGACATGACAGAATCGAATAATGCCTTTGGAACCAAGCATCCAACGCTGCCCAGCGTGTGCTTCTTGATTATCTCCAGCAACGTATTGAGTCGTGTTTGGCGCAACTCCCTTGACCATTTGTTGTAGGGGGCAGAGAGTGGACTCTCGAAGTCCGTCATGTGAAAATATCCAGGATACTCCATCAATCCAAAATCAATGAGAGCCTTTTCCCATTCAAGTGAAAATGCATCCCATCTAGGAACATTGGAGATGAATCCCGCAACGCACACGGCCTTGGATTCTGGGTTCGTTCCAGATTCATCGAAATATCCAGCATATAACTCAGTCACAATGCATCTTTCCCTAGGCAATTGCGGAGGGAATGCTAGCCTGTGCGTTAAGGCCACATACTCACTGGCTTTCATTGCTCAGTATCCCTTAAAGGAATTGCTGAGTCAAGTATGTTGTTACCTAATCTTTCTCTGTGAAGGATTGTTTATAGCAAAAACTGTTGCTCCTCGATTTTTCTATTTCGTAGGGGCAGCGCTATTAGCTCTATATTATAGTTCTGTAACTGCGCTGACTTTAGGCTTTGTTTCTGTTGGGACTTTTAGAATTGTAGTTCTTTCTGCCGTAGGGGGACTCTTTGTTTGTAGGACTCTAGTAGATGTATGTAAGAGCAATCTCAGAGTAATAAGTACCAAATACTGGCGGGGAAGACAATTGTAAATCCCTTCGAGGAACAAGTCCAAAGTTTATGAAAGGAGAAAGAAGCATGGCGCAAGAGCGGCATGGCCCTGGACATCGCGTGGTCGGTACTATCAAGTCCATTCAAGGGAACTGCGGCTGGGGGCACAAGGTAGGCGATACCTTCGATATCTCCGTCCATAACAACGCCGGTCTCTGCGGGCTGTTCTACCACGACATCTTCCCCTGGATTATGACTCTCCAGTTTGGGGGAGAGAACCCGTGGGGTGGGGATAGGAATGCCGTGGAACTGGAGTGCATGGATCGTCGCGCCCAGGTCAAGATAGAGCTCAGAAGGATGGTAGAGTAAGCCTCTACTGACCCTTGAACAAATATCTAAACCAAGATGTCACCCCTTCGGCAAGCTCAGGGCAGGCTCTGAGCGCAGCGAAGGGTCTGAGGTGGTAGGGCATAGCCCCTCCCCAGATACTTCGTCGCTTCGCTCCTCAGTATGACAGTATGGCGAAGGTTTAGCTCTCTATTCGTGGCTCAGTAAGTCAGTGAGGTTTCCAACCTGGATCTAGGGCCAGTGGCTATGCCTGTTTCTACAGGGAGCACCGCCTACTGGAAGCCCGCGAAAAGCCTCTGGGCCTCCCGAAGGTCTTTCGGAGAGTTAACATCCACTGTCACAATGGGGCTGTCCACTTCCAGCCGGTAGGTGTCTTCGGTGTGGCGGCGGGTGACCTCCCTCAGCCCCTGTCCCTCCTCGGTGATGGCCATCAGCTCCGACAACAGGCTTGAGGCAAATACGAGGGGATGGCCTGTGTGCCCGCGGTACACCGGGCAGGTGATGAGAGCAGCCTGCTCCTGGTGGGCCTTTATGAGGGACTCCAGGATATGAGAGGGACGGGGCTGGTCTACTGCCAGCACAAGGATGCCCTGGACGGAGATGGAAAGATGCCGCAGCCCGGCCTTGATGGAGGTGGTTTTCCCCTGCCGGTAGTCAGGGTTGACCACGGTCTTTACTCCGGGCTTTCCCTTCACCGGCGTTTCCACCTCGTCACCTCGGTGGCCCACCACCAGCACTACCTCCTCCACTGCCGCCTTCTGGAGCGACTCCACCTGGTACTCCACCAGGGTTGAACCCTGCCAGGGCAGGAGGGCTTTCAGCCGGCCCATACGGGTGGACTCCCCCGCGGCCAGGAGGATAGCGGAGATGCCTTTCATCGGCTTTGCTTCAGGCCAGGATCCCCACCTTCTGGGCCATCTTCTGGAGGTATCTGGCCTCCATGGTCATGGGTTTGCCGGAGCGGCCCTCGCGGAAGGCCACTATCTCCGCCACAATGCTCAGGGCAATCTCTTCTGGAGTCTTGGCCCCGATGTCCAGGCCGATGGGCGCGTGAACGGTCTTCAGCTTCTCCAGAGGGATACCGTGCTTGAGGAGCTCCTCGTGTATGAGGATAGTCTTGCGGCGGCTGCCCACCAGGCCCACGTACCCCGCGGGGCTGCGGACGGCAGCCTCCAGGGCCATGTCATCCTCGCGATGGCCCCTGGTCGCTACCACCACCGCGCTGTTGGGACGGATGTCTAGCTGGTTCAGGCCATCGGCGTAGTCTGCCACTATCACGCTGTCGGCCTCGGGGAACCTCTCCTTGCTGGCAAACTCCGGCCGGTCGTCAACCACGTGCAGGCGCAGGCCCAGCATCTTCACCAGGGGAGCCAGGGCCTTGCCGATGTGGCCTCCGCCTGCAATGACCACTGCGGGTGGAGTCGTGTAGCCCTCCATAAAGACCTCGGCGCCGTCCCGGGTGACTAACTGCTTTATCCTGCCGTACTCTGCCAGCCCCTGGAAGGCATCTACCACCTCATGGTCTCGCTCCGAGTCTCCCAGAGACCCGTTGATCCTACCATCTCCTCCCACGAAGAGCTTGTCTCCAATCCTCCCTCTGTTCTGAGAAGGCTTGAGAAGGGTAGCCAGAGCCACGCTGGGGCTGCCGTCGTAGGCGCCGACAATCCTGCTCACCATCGGCAGAACGGATGCTGGATTGAAGACGGGGTCGATGAGGAAGTACATGGTTCCACCGCACACCAGCCCCTCCCTGGCTGCAATTTCCTCGTTCAGCAAGTAGTCGGTGAGGGTAGGCCCACCGCCCTCTTTAAGGAGCCTTGTTGCGGCAAACCATATGTCTCCCTCTACGCAGCCGCCGCCCAGGGTGCCCACCCCACTGCCATCCTCGCGCACCAGGAGCTTGGCTCCGGGTTTCTGAGGCGTGGATCCCTTGGTGGCCACTACTGTGGCAATGACGAAAGGCTCACCCTTATTCGACAAGTTTAGCGCTTCCCTGAACACGTCTTCCATAGTTGCTCCCCTTTACTGGACTGTACGCAAAGTGCTTTTTTCATTATAGCACCTCGCCTGCGACGTCTCATGCGATAGGCTCACTGTACACATCAATCTTCCATAACGAATAGGGTCAGATACATATCGGACAGCATGAAGGATGGACATAAAGGGGTATGCTGGCTCTATGATGAGAGTACGAGGGGCCATCCTG
>JACQTZ010000024.1 GCA_016210515.1 Chloroflexota bacterium | reverse complement strand
GACCTACGCCTTTAGCAAGTATGGGACGCCCTAGATTCCGCACTGAGTTTACCCTGAGCAGAGCCGAAGGGTTCGGAATGACACCCACCAGTCCAGGCTGACCACTGGAAACGTTTAGACCGCTATGCATGGCTCTGTAGTTACGGTGGTCCGTCGAAGGGGCAAGAGTTGTCAATGTCGCGTCGTTAAGGGTATCATCTCTTGGAACGTGTGAGCATTATCGAATCCTTGGCGGTGAAGACGTTCCACTCGGTTGTGGTGGGAAGTTCGCAAGGAGGTCTCTGTTTCCATGAGATTGTGGAGGTCTGGCTTACCTGTTACCTGGTTTCTGGCACTGCTCCTGGTGGCCTGTGACACCGGAAGTGCCCCCACATCCACTTCGGTCTCCACCCCTATCCCTACACTCACGTCTGTACCCACTGCCACCGCCTTTCCCACTCCTACCACGACTCCCATTCCTTCGCCGACATCGGCGACGGTTCCCACTGTGACCTCCACGGGGGTGCCAGACGCGACATCCACCCCCGGGAGTACTCCAGAGCCTTTTGGAGCGGAAGCTATCCTGGCATTGAGGAAAGCGGTGGTACGGGTCACTGGCTCAAGCGCCCAGGGATCGGGAGCCCTAATTGATGCGGAAGGACTGGTGGTTACCAGCCAGAGCGTCGTGGGGGATGACCCCACGGCCCTGGTAGAGCTGGCAGATGGGACCAAGAGAACGGGGATTGTGCTGGGAGTTGACCGGGTGGGGGAGCTGGCCCTGATACGCATCTCCGGTCAGAGCTACCCGAGCCTTACCCTGGGGAGCTCTGGAACGCTAAAGGCCGGTGACGACGTGATGATGCTGGGTTTTCCCCTTCAAGGGAGCGTTACTGAAAACGTGGGGAGGATTGAAGAGTCTGCGCTTCAGCTCTTCACGGTGGGGCCGGCCAGGGAGATAAGGTACCTCTCCACGGATATGGATGTTTCCCCAGGGGGCACGGGGGGGCCTCTGGTGGATAAAGAGGGTCACCTGGTGGGAGTTGCCTATATAGGCCCAATAGCTACCTCTGTGGAGCGCCTTGTAGAGGTGTTGCCTTCTCTGAAGAGGGGACAGGACGTCGCCGCGGCCGTTGAAGAAGAGATACTGTACTCGGTCCAGGAGTCGAGTGATTCTCTGTCTTACTTGTACGCAACAGATGATGAGGGCAATGGTGAGCGTGCGCTGCCAAGGCAGATGGCACCCGGTTCCTGGGCGGAGCGTTCCCCCGATGGCTCCAAGCTGGTCTATGCATCACCGCGAGGTCTGGGGTCAAACTGGGACATCTACATAGCCAACGCGAACGGCTCGGAGGAGATGCGCCTTACCTTCAGTGGCGGTGTAGACCTGTATCCAACATGGGGTCCCAGAAGCGACAAGATTGTTTTCGTTAGCAATAGGGACGGGAACGAGGAGTTGTATGGCATAAACGCCGACGGCACAGGAGAGACGCGGCTGACCAATAACAGTGCTGCGGATTTCGCCCCGGACGTTTCCCCGGATGGCAACAGGATTGCCTTTAGCTCAGATAGAGATGGCAACAATGAGCTCTACGTCATGGACATGGACGGGAGCAATGTCAAACGCTTGACCAATAGCACGGCCACTGAGGAGCTTCCACGCTGGTCTCCCGACGGCCAACGAATCGTCTTTGACTCCCTCGTGTCTGGAAACCTGGATGTCTACGTGATGAATGCCGGTGGTAGCAACGTGACGCGTCTCACCAGGAATCCGGAGGGTGAGCTATTTGCCGATTGGTCCCCTGACGGCACAAAGATTGTGTATGGTACGGCTCTGGCCAACGGGTCGCTGGAGCTTTTCGTGATGAACGCCGATGGGAGCGGGCAGCGTCAGATAACGGAGAGCGGGGGGCTGAAGCTATACCCTCGCTGGACACAAATCCCTTCACGAGGAATGCCCCCGGTGCCCTCCAATACCTCCATCGCCTTTGTCTCCGATCGAGACGGCAATACGGACGTATACCGCATGGAGCCATCGGGTAATCACGCGTACCGGCTGACGGATAGCCCGGCTCGAGACGAGGCCCCTGCCTGGTCGCCAGATGGAAAGCTCATAGCCTTTCAGTCCTTCAGGGACGGCAACGGTGAGGTGTACGTTATGGAGGCCAGCGGCCTTGGCCAGAGAAACCTGACGTCCAACAAAGCCGAGGACGGGCGTCCCGCCTGGTCACCCGATGGTGCTCGCATTGCCTTTGAGAGCAATCGGGATGGCAACGATGAGGTCTACGTGATGAACGCGGACGGCACCGGGGTCACGAACCTGAGCAGCAACCCTGGCAGGGACTTCAACCCCACCTGGTCTCCCAATGGCCAGTCCATCGCCTTTGCCACCAGCCGCTACGGCGGCCTGGAGGTGGCGGTGATGGACGCGAACGGCTCCAACGTGAGGCGGCTGACCAATAACAATGCCATCAGTTCTCGGCCTGCCTGGTCGCCCGATGGCCTGACCATAGCCTTCGAGTCCAATGCCGATGGGGACTTCGACATGTATGTCATACGGGCCAATGGCACGGTTCAGGCCAAGCTGTTGGACCTGCCGGGAGACCAGCACGGCCCTGCCTGGGCGCAGAACGGAGAGGCTATTCTGTTCCAGGACAGCCATGAGGGGAACCAGGAGCTGTACATGGCGAGGCCCAATGGCACCAGCCTATTCCGCGTGACCCGCAATCCGGCCACAGACGCCGATGCCGCTTGGTCGCCTCTTCTGCGGAATCTCCGTCTGGTAGCGCCGAACCCGGCCGTGGCCTTTTCATCGGCCCAGACCGGTAACTATGAGATTTTCCTGGCCAACGCCGACGGCAGCGTTGAGGGGCAGCTAACCGATGACCCGGCTTCCGATAGGGACCCAGCCTGGTCACCGGACGGGAGCAAGCTGGCCTTTGTCTCCAACCGGGACGATAACTGGGAGGTCTACACCCTTGCCTCCAGTGGGACTGGCTTGACTCGCCTGACTAAGAACGACACCATGGAAGGCTCTCCGCGATGGTCTCCTGACGGCAAGAAGATTGCCTTCTGGGCCTTTCGAAATGGTGACGTGGACATCTTCCTGATGAATGCCGACGGTACGGGTGAGGTGAATCTCACCAACACTCCTGGGTGGGACTTCAACCCCACCTGGTCGCCTGATGGCAAAAGGGTCGCCTTCCAGTCGGAGAGGGATGGTAACAGCGAGCTATATGTGGTGGATGTGACCACCAGGAGGCAGACCCGTCTCACCGAGAATCGGTTCTTCGATGGCTCCCCCGCCTGGTCTCCCGATGGCAAAAGAATCCTCTTCCACTCCGATAGGGACGAGAAGGGCCGAGACGGGAACTTCGAGATATACGTCATGAACGCCGACGGCTCAGGGAGTGTGCGCCTCACGCAGCAGCCGGCCAGGGACCTGGAGCCGGCCTGGTCGGCAGACGGCAGCACAATCTTCTATGTGTCATGGCTAGAGGGCGACCCCGACGTGTTCCGCATGAAACCCGACGGCAGCGGGCAGAGACCCATGACCCGCAGCGAGGCGGCAGACGTCTCGCCCCAGGCCTCGCCCTTGTATCGGCCGCTGGGAGGACAGCCCATCGCATATCACAGAATGCCGGGTGATAACGTCGGCGTGGTGCATCTGTGGCGCATGAACGCGGATGGCACGGATGGCTTGGAGCTCACCACCTCGCTGGACGACGATGCTTCGCCCCAGTGGTCTCCCGACGGACGCAAGATGGTATTTGATACCCTTCGGAATGGAGACCTGGAAGCCTATGTCATGGACGCTGACGGCTCCAACCAGACCAACCTGACCAATAGCCCCAAGACAGGGGACGGGTTCCCGTCCTGGTCTCACGACGGCACGCGGATTGTGTTCCAGTCCGACAGGGACGGCGACAATGAAATCTTTATCATGAGCGCCGACGGCACAAATCCTGTGCAGCTCACCAAAAACACCGCTACAGACACCATACCCCGGGTTTCCCCCAATGGCACCAGAATCATGTTCATTTCAGAGCGGGACGGCAACGCGGAGATTTACGTGATGAACGTAGACGGCTCCAATCAGGTGAACCTGAGCAAGACGCCCCAGGATGAGATTTCCGCCAACTGGTCTCCCGATGGCCGGCGGATTATCTTCTCCTCGGAGCGGGACGGGCATGCCCAGATATACGAGATGGATGCCGATGGCTCCAACGTCCGTCGGGTGGCGGCCAACTCCGCAGAGGAGTGGTACCCCGCCTACTCTGCCGATGGCAGCCTCATACTGTTCAAGTCCAACAAAGAGGGGTTCTTCCAGGTCTACTCCATGAACCTGGATGGCACGGAGCAGGTGAGGCTGACGGGCGACAACCCCCACTCGGGACAGCCGGCCTGGAGGCCGGGTGGGTAGGGCAGTCTATTGCCCCACTGGGAGGGTGCTGAAAAAGGGGAGTGCAGAGGGGCAAAGCCCCTTTGCCGGGAGTTTGAGGGTGTCCCTCAAATATAAACTCCGCCCCCTTCCTCGCCAGGAAGGGGGCTTGGGGGATGGTCGAAGGAGATTTTCACCCCCCCCCGCTAGTTGTAGATGCCGTCTCCCGCAGGGGTAGTCGGCGTTGGCCCAGAGGGGATGATGTCCGAAGCGCCGACTACAGTGATGACCGCGGTCATGGAGAGGTGGATGGCACAGAAGTACGGGAATGTCCCTGTCTGGCTGAAGGTGAAGCTGAAGGACTGTCCATTCTGAAGGGTGCCGCTGTTCCAGATGCCGTTGGGATTGGGTGAGGTGCCTGACGTGGTGGTATGGGGGACCGAATCTCGGTTAGTCCAGACAATCGTGTCGCCGACCCGAACGGTGCGGTCTTCAAGGCGGAAGTTCTGGATGGTGAGATGAACAGTCGTTGCACCACCTGGTGTCGTGGTGGCTGTAGCGGTGGGAGTGGGTGTGGACGTACGTGTTGGCGTGGGGACGATTGGGGTAGATGTAGGGGTAGCCGGAACGGCCGTAGCTGTAGGAGTTGGGCTGGCAACTGTTACAACAGGGGTAGGCGTAGGAGGAGTTGGGACGGCGGTGCTTGTAGGCGTTGGGCCAGCAACCGTTGTAGATGTTGCTGTGACGACGGGTGTATGGGTTGGTGTAGGCGTAGCCGTGGGTACAATGGTTAGCGTAGCTGTGGGGATGAGGGTGGGTACGGAAGTAGCCGAGATGGGAGTGACAGTGGGAGTAGGCATGGGTGTGGCCGTGGGGGTCTCAGCGCAGGCAGCGAGGATAGCTAGGGCCAGGACGCTTATGGGCAGGGACCTGAGAGATAGTGCCATCGCCTCTCCCTTCTTGAACCCTTCTTCATTATAGAGCTTTGAATGGTGAGCTAAACATATGCCCTGTCATGCTGAGGAGCCCCGACCTGTCGGGACGACGAAGAATCTAAGACCTACGCCTTTAGCAAGAATGGGACGCCCTAGATTCCTCACTTCGCTTCACTGTGTTCGGAATGACACCCGCCAGTCCAGGCTGACCGCTGGAAAGGTTTAGACCACTATGCATGGCTTTGTAAGTGTACCACGCTCCGTGACTTGAAGAGTGTGGCAAGAGTGCTCTTGTCGCGATCTCTACCTACGCTGAGGGGCTTCCATGCCCATGAGGCGCAGGGAGCGGCCCAGGACAATGGCGCACGCCTTCATCTGTTTGAGACATGCCCACTATGGGAGACGTGGTGATTCTCCTGGCATCCCTGGGGCGAGGTCTCCAACTGAATGGTAACATGGTTGATATCGAACTCCGTAGCGGCTATCTCTCGCAGATGTTCGAGGATATGCTCTCGCTCTTCCGGGGATGAAGTACTGGTGGTGGCATGGGCGCTGAGGACATCGTAGCCGCTGGTCAGTGACCAGACGTGCAGGTCGTGGACGCCGGTCACTCCCTCCGATTGCTCCAGGCGTCTGCACAGGATGTCCAGGTTCAATCGGATTGGGGTGCCTTCCATCAGCACATGGACCACATCCCACAGCAACCTGGTAGAGCTGAACAGAACCAGCAGGCCGATAACCACACCGAGAACGGGGTCGGCCAATGTCCACCCCAGGGTGATGACCAGGACTCCGCCTACGACCACGCCAACGGAGCCCAGCAGGTCTCCCAGGACATGGATGAAAGCTCCCCTCACGTTCAGGCTGTGTCCCGCGGAGTGCCATAGCATCCACGCGACTACCACATTTACAAGGAGGCCCGCAGCACCTACGCCAATCATGAGGAAACCTCGAACCTCGGTAGGATTCTGTAAACGCTGATAGGCCTCGTAGAAGACCCATGCGGCAACCAGCCACAAGAAGAGGACATTGGCTAGGGCGGCCAGCACCTCTGTACGGTAGAAGCCGAAGGTCTGCCTGGGCGAGGGGGACATTGATGCAGCCCAAATGGCCAGTAGGGCCAGAGCCAGGGAGGCAGCGTCTGTCACCATGTGTGCAGCGTCCGCCAGGAGGGCCAGGCTGTTTGCTAATATTCCGCCTATCACCTCTACGAACATGTACCCCGCTACAAGCGCCAGGGCTATTCGAAGGCTTCTCGCGCTGCTGGCACGGTGAGCATCAAAAGATTGTTGTCTACCGGCTGGTCGTTGTGCCACAGCGTCCCCTACATCTGCTCAGGGACTTCCATGCCCATGAGGTGGAGGCACCGGCCTAAGACGATGGCCGTCGCCTTCACCAGCTTGAGGCGGGCCCTGGTGATGGCCTCATCGCCGGGGATGCTGGAGACCACCCGGCACTGCTGATAGAACCAGTGGAAGGCAGTGGCCAGGTCCTGGGCGTAGTGAGGCAGGTGGTGAGGCTCAAGGCTGATGGCCATGGACTCAACTAGCTCTGGCAGCATGGCCATCTTGCGGATGAGGCTCATCTCTGCCGGATCGGTGAGGAGGGAGACGTCGCCGCCGCGGTAGTCTATGTGGTTCTCCTGGGCCAGCCGCAGGATGCTGGCTATCCTGGCGTGGGCGTACTGGATGTAGTACACGGGGTTCTCAGCCGACTCCTTTTTCGCCAGGTCCAGGTCAAACTCCATCTGGCTCTCCGGGGAGCGGGCCAGGAAAAAGTACCGGCACGGGTCTGGCCCAACCTCATCCAGAAGCTCTTCCAGGGTTACTATGTCTCCGGTACGCTTTGAGGCTCGCAGTACCTGTTCACCGCTCTTGAGGGTAACCATCTGGTTAATGATAATGGCAAGCTTGTGCGGGTCGATGCCCAGTGCCCCTATGGCGGCCTTCATGCGTGAGACGTGGCCCTGGTGGTCGGCGCCCCATACGTTTATGACCTTGGAGAAGCCTCGCTCCAGGAACTTGTTGTAGTGGTAGGCTATGTCGGTGGCGAAGTAGGTGGGAGCACCGCTGCCCCTTACCAGGACGTTGTCCTTGTCCTCTCCCAGGGCGGTGGAGACGAACCAGGTAGCTCCCTCTCGCACCGCTAGGTGGTTGCCCTGTCGTAATGCTTCCATGGTTCTTTCGTACTGGCCGTCCTCGTAGAGGGTGTGCTCCTTGAACCACACATCGAAGTGTATCCTCAGTCGCTCCATGTTGTCCTGGATGCCCTGGAGCATCTTTCCCAGACCTATCTGTCCCAGCTCTTCCACGGCCTGCTGGGGGGGCATGTCCAGGAATCGCTCGCCCTCCTCTGTGGCTATCGCCTTGGCCGTGTCTACCATGTAGTCGCCCATGTATCCACCCTGGGGCATCTCCACCGGGCGGCTGAAGGCTTGCTGATAGCGGGCGTAGAGGGAGTTGTAGAAGGTCTCCATCTGGTTCCCCGCGTCGTTGAAGTAGTACTCCCTGGTTACCTGATAGCCAGCCGCGGACAGAATATTCGCCAGGGCATCTCCCAGCACCGCGCCCCGTGCGTGGCCTACATGAATCGGCCCGGTGGGGTTTACGCTGACAAACTCCACCTGGACAGGCTCTCCCTTTCCCAGCGGCACATCTCCATAGGCGTCCCCCTCTTCCAGGATGCTTTCGACCCGGGAGGCCAACCAAGTGGGCTTGAGGGAGAAGTTGACGAATCCGGGCGGTTCTACCCACACCCTGTCTACGGCGTCGGCCGGGCGTACCAGGGGGGCTAGTCGCTGGGCAATCTCCAGAGGGTTCATGCGTAGGGAGCGGGCCAGCTTCAAAGGGAGGCTGGTGGCAAAGTCGCCATGCTCCGAGCTCTGGGGGTGCTCCACCAGAACGTCGATGGGGGTGCTGCTGGGCAAGAGGCCCTTCTCCTGGGCTTCTCGCACGGCCTGCTCTAGCAGCTCCACTATCAGGTGTCTGACTATCATATGTGAGTATGTTAACGCTCCTGTGCCTGTTTGACTAGTGGTGTGCTAAGTCCCAGTCTTTCTTGACACCGCGCGAGAGGGATGTTAGATTTGCCACAGCCCTGAAACAAGACTCCACCACTCCAAGAGGACGCGCCATTGAAGCTCCTTGTCTTCGTGAAACAGATCCCCGACCCTGACATACCACCGGCCCAGTTCAAGGTCGACCCTCAGACCAACACCGTTGTTCCACCCGCAGGCTCTTCTCCTGCACTGGGCCTCTTTGACGAGCTGGCGGTGGAGGCGTCCCTTCGCTTGAAGAGCGTGCATGGGGGCGAGGTAACGGTGGTCAGCCTGTGCAACGACCCGGTGATGAACGTGATAAAGAAGCCTCTGGCCATGGGGGCAGATGAGCTGATTCTGCTCCAGGACCCGGCCTTTGAGAGGGGAGACACCTTCACCACCGCGCAGGCCCTGGTGGCCGCGGCCAAGCGGGTGGGGGAGTACGACCTCATCCTTTGCGGAAGCCAGGCGGGAGATTGGGACAACGGACAGGTGGGGACGTATATAGCCGAGGCCCTGGGTATCCCGTGTATTACGACCGTGGGGCGTCTGGAGGTGGTGGATGGCAGGATACGAGCAGAGCGCACCGTTGGGGATACCACAGGGACGGTAGAGGCGTCGCTGCCCGCCTTGGTGACCGCTGGCAACGAGGTAGGCAAGGTCCGGTATCCCAGGCTGCGGGATATTATGGCTGCGGGGCGAAGGCAGCCGAAGGTTTGGAGCGCCCAGGACCTGGGATTGGACCCTGTAACAGCGGGGAGCGCGAGAGCACGGACCAGGGTGCGGCGTCTTTATGTGGAAGAGAAGGTCAGCCAGTGTGAGATGATTGTGGGGGACACGCCTGCCGAGGCGGGCGAGAAGCTGGCCCTCAAGCTCCGGGAGATGAAGATAATCTAGTGCATGCCCGCCGTGGGCGGGTTGCTCCTTGGACACGGAGGTAACGTTATGGCGGATGGCAAAGGGGTGCTGGTGGTGGGAGAGATGACTGAAGGTGGAATTGCCAGCATTACCGGTGAGCTGTTGGGGGCGGGTCGCAGGCTGGCTGATGCCCTGGGCCAGGAGCTTTCAACGATGTTCCTGGGCGATGGCATCGGCGACACGGCCAGGGGGGCCTTTGCCCAGGGAGCGGACAGGGTGTACGCCGCCGATAGCACCCTCCTCAAAACCTACCAGCCGGAGTTCTATGCCCATGTGATCGAGAAGTTGTGCCAAAACCTGGCTCCTGCGGTGGTGATTATGGGGGCTACCCCTCTCGGTCGTGACCTGGCTCCCAGATTGGCCTGGAGATTGCAGTGCGGCCTGGCATCGGAATGCCTGAACCTCAACATCGACCCGGAGACCAGGGCCTTGATTGCGACGCGGCCGGTGTATGGTGGCAAGGCCCTGGCAGAGGTGGACTGCGGTCCTGCCCGGCCCGCTATGGCCACTGTCAGAGCCAGGTCCCAGAGCCCTGTGGCTCCAGGTGCCTTACGGCGGGGGGAGGTTGTCTCCGTTGCCGTGAGTATCGACCCCACGATTGCCAGGACCAGGCTTGTGGGCAGTGTCACAGTTGAAGTTGAGGGGGTAAAGCTGGAGGATGCCCGTGTCGTAGTCGGTGGTGGCAGGGGTTTGGGCAGCGCCGAGAACTGGAAGGTTCTGGAAGCGCTGGCCAGTGACCTGAAGGGGGCTGTGGGGTCTACCCGTGGGGCCGTTGATGAGGGGTACTGCGACATGGCGACTCAGCTTGGCGTCACCGCCAAGAGCGTGTCTCCGGAGCTGTATCTTGCGGTGGGCATCTCCGGAGCAAGCCAGCACATGTCGGGTGTATCATTTTCCAGGCATATTGCTTGCATAAACAGGGATGCCAATGCGCCTATTTTCAAGGAGGCCGAGTTCGGAGTCGTGGGCCGGTGGGAAGAGGTGCTTCCGGCTTTTCACCGGAAGATCAGGGAGCTTCTGTCCGACTAGCCCAGTGAGGCGAAAGAGTGCTTGAGACCGACATGAGACGGTCTGTGAGGTGTCACCGACTATGGACGGCGATTTTCGCATAAACCTGGAGGAGCTGCTCAGGAACATTGACAGCGCGGAGGTCATATCCATCTACTTCCCTCTCCTGCGCAGGACCATCCTTATTGATACCCGTTTCACGGCGGAGGACCCGCCCATGGTGAAGGTTGTGCCCATGGCGGCATCCGTTGAGGAGCGGAATCGCGCCTTGAGGAAGCTGCGGCCCCATTTCCCCAGGCCCAAATCGATTACCATTGTCCCCTGGCCCAAGTACGTGGAAAGCCTGGTGCGGCTGGGAGTCTGGCGTAAAGTGCTGGGGCGGTTCGTCGAATCTGGGCACAGGGAGACGGTAGAGGAGTGTAACCGGGTCCTGGAGGATGTGCATCGCCTGGAGATGGAGGAGCTCTCCGCGGTGATCAAAGGGGAGAACTACCACACCATGTGGGCCAGGTCTCGGTAGGAAGGGCGGCCACGCCTGCGCGACGAGTTCGCCTTGACACTCCTTGGAAGGTGTTTATATAATGGGCTTCCGGGGGGTAAAGCTCCCGCTCGGTGTTCCTTTTTTTGTGAGAGAGGGGGTGAGAGTTTGTCCCAGGTTGTTGTGAGAGAGGGAGAGACTTTCGATAGCCTCTTGCGCCGTTTTAACAAGAGGGTGCAGATGGATGGTATTCTTTCAGAAGCGCGACGACGGGCACACTTTGAAAAGCCCAGCGTGGCACGAAAGAGGAAGGCAGCGGCCAAGAGGCGCAAGAGCGCCCGCGCCACCAGTCCTATCGGTAGCACCAACGGTCGGCGATAGAGAAATACTGTTCCCATCATGGGCTTAAGAGAGCGTCTCGACGAGGACTTGAAGAAGGCTATCCGCGAGCAGAATGTGGTGCGTCGCTCCGTAATCCGTTATATCCGCTCGGAGGTGCATAACCAGGAGATAGCTCTTCAGAAACCCCTGGATGAGGAGGGGATACTCGGTGTCTTATCCAGGCAGGTGAGACAACGCCGAGAGAGCATTGCTGAGTTCCGCAAGGGGCAGCGGGAAGACCTGGTTCAACGAGAAGAGGCAGAGCTGGCTGTTATTCAGGAGTACCTGCCCACCCAGCTAAGTGTGGAGGAGATTACAGCCCTGGCTCAGGAAGTCGTTCGGCAGGTGGGGGCCAAGGGACCCGGGGACAGGGGCAAGGTCATGGGAAGGCTCATGTCCCAGGTGAAGGGGAAGGCCGAAGGATCGACGGTGAACGAGGTTGTGTCCAGGCTCCTGGAAGCGCTGTAAAGAGTGAAAAAGGGGTATACCCCTGCTGGCTAGATATGGAAGGAGTGAGCACCTTGGGAAGTAGAAGGTGCTCCTCTTTTTGCCCAGGGGGCAGCACATGAGATTCGGCATCGTCGTTTTCCCTGGCACCTGGAGCGATGGCGACTGCTATCATGCGGTCAAATCGGTGCTGGGGCAGGACGCCCGGTATGTGTGGCACAAGGAAAGGGAGCTGCCGGGCGTGGATTGCGTAGTGCTCCCTGGCGGCTTCTCCTATGGCGACTATCTCAGGACCGGCGCCATCGCCCGCTTCTCCCCCGTGATGGAGGAGGTGGAGCGCTTTGCCCAGAGAGGCGGTCTTGTCCTGGGCATCTGCAACGGCTTCCAGATACTGTGCGAGGCTGGGATGCTGCCCGGCGCGCTCATGCGCAACGACCATCTCCAGTTTCGCTGCCAGTGGGTCAACCTGCGGGTGGAGAACTCACATACCTCTTTCACATCTGAGTGCAAGGAAGGGCAGGTCTTGCGAATACCCATCTCTCATGGCGAGGGGAACTACTACGCCGACGAGGATACCCTGGCCTCCCTCAATGCGAAGGGGCAGGTTGTGTTTCGGTACTGTACGCCCCAGGGGGAGATAACCCAGGCGGCCAACCCCAATGGCTCCCTGGAGAACATAGCCGGGATTATCAACGAGCGGGGCAACGTGCTGGGGATGATGCCCCATCCGGAGCGGTGCTGTGAGAGCGCCCTGGGGGGAACGGACGGACGGCTCATCTTCAGATCCATGCTAAAGGTTTTGGCGTGAGCGCTCTTATGCGGGAAGGCTAACCACATGCCAGTCTCTAAAGAGGTCCTTGACCAGGTAGCCCTCTCCCAGGCGGAGTACGAGATGATCGTTGAACGCCTGGGAAGAGAGCCCAACTACGTGGAGATAGGGCTGTTCGGCTCCCTGTGGAGCGAGCACTGTGGCTACAAGCACTCCAAGCTCCTCCTGAGGCAGCTTCCCTCTCAGAGCCTTCGCCTGCTGGTGAGGCCAGGAGAGGAGAATGCCGGTGTGGTGGACATCGGGGACGGGCTGGCCATAGTCATGAAGGTGGAGTCCCACAATCACCCTTCGGCGGTGGAGCCTTTTCAGGGCGCGGCCACGGGGGTAGGGGGAATCGTGCGGGACATCTTCGCCATGGGTGCGCGACCCATCGCTCTCCTCAACTCTCTGCGCTTTGGCCCCCTGGAGGAGGCCCAGAATCGATATCTGTTTGGCGGAGTAGTGGGTGGCATCTCCTGGTACGGCAACTGTATCGGCGTGCCGGACGTAGCGGGAGAGGTGTACTTTTCAAGTTCCTATTCGGGCAACCCGCTGGTCAATGCCATGTGCGTTGGCCTGGTGGAGAAGAAGGGGCTGATGCGGGCCAGGGCCTCCGGGCGGGACAATCTGCTGATTCTGGTAGGAGCGGACACTGGACGAGACGGCATCCACGGCGCTTCCGGGCTGGCCTCCCGCACCTTTGAGGAGGAGCGGGAGATGCGGCCCACGGTGCAGGTAGGCAACCCCTTCCTGGAGAAGGTGCTGATAGAGGCTTGCCTGGAGGTGGCCGCCACGGGGTACCTGGTGGCCTTGCAGGACCTGGGTGCAGCGGGTCTCACCAGTTCTGTTATCGAGTCCGCCGCTCGAGGTGGCATGGGGGTGGAGATAGACATTGCCAGGGTTCCACGGCGCGAGAATGGGATGACTCCCTACGAGGTCATGCTCTCCGAGTCCCAGGAGAGGATGCTGCTGGTGGTCCAAAAGGGGTCTGAAGAAGAGGTCAAGCGCATCTTCGAAAAATGGGACCTGAATTGCAGAATCATAGGAAAGGTCACTGCCGACGGTCTGGCTCGAATAAAAAGCGGAGACGAGATATTAGCGGAGGTCCCCGTAGAACTGCTGACAGACCCTCCCCAATACCGCTTCCAGGTAGCTCCTCCACCTTACCTCAAAAAGGTACAGAAGCTAAGACTTGAAAAGCTGCCCACGGCAGGTTCACCCAATGACATGCTTCTGCAACTCCTTTCCTCGCCAAATATCGCCAGCAAGGAGCCTGTCTATCGTCAGTATGACCATCAGGTGCAGGACAATACGGTGATCGCCCCGGGTGGCGATGCCGCCATCCTGCGCGTTAAAGGGACCAGGAAGGGGCTTGCCCTGGTTACCGACGGCAACGGCAGATATTGCTACCTGGACCCCTACACAGGAGGCGCCATAGCCATTGCAGAGGCGGCGCGTAATCTGGCGTGCGTGGGAGCCCAGCCTATCGCTGTCACCGACGGGCTGAACTTTGGAAACCCGGAGCGCCCGGATGTCTACTACCAGCTAGAACAAGTCATCCAAGGGATGGCTGACGCTTGTCGCGCCTTCAAAATCCCCGTCATCAGCGGCAACGTCAGCCTTTACAACGAGACTAAGGGGGAGCCTATTTATCCCACCCCTGTTGTCGGAATGCTGGGGCTGTTGACCAATGTAGAGAAGCGCTGCTCCCATGCCTTCCAGGGGGCGGGAGACGCTGTGGTCCTGCTGGGAGACGACGGTAGGTCCGGCAATTTGGGAGGCAGCGAGTACCTGGAGCGCGTCCACGGCTTAGTAGCCGGAAAGCCCTCTTTAGACCTGAAGCTGGAGAGGCGAGTACAGCGGTGCATCCTCACAGGCATCAAGCTGGGGATAATTAAATCTGCTCACGATTGCTCCGACGGCGGGCTAGCCGTTGCTCTGGCGGAGAGCGCTATTGGAGGCAGGACCGGTTTCAGAGGCTCCTT
>JACQTZ010000023.1 GCA_016210515.1 Chloroflexota bacterium | reverse complement strand
CCGCAGGACCACTCTCCAGGCAATCAAGCCAACGACCACAACAGCCACAATCACAACGACGATGTAAACCCATGTCCTGCTGGGAGGCGGCGGAGGCGGCGGGACCGGCGTTGGCGTCGGCGCAACCCGAGTGGGCGTAGGCGTAGGCGTGGCCGGACGAGGCGTCGCCGTCGGCGGAACCGGCGTGGGCGTGGCCGGACGAGGCGTCGCCGTCGGCGGAACCGGCGTGGGCGTGGCCGGACGAGGCGTCGCCGTCGGCACCGGTGTTACTATCGGCGCTGGCGCGGGTCGATTCATCACGGTAAACATGGTGAAGTGGCTTATGGGCACAGTGATAGTGTTACTTATTGGGTCCACCACTGCCCCTTCCACCACCACCCATTCACCCGCAATGCTATCGTAGTAGGCAACCACTAGGTCTGTCTCACCAACCCCGACGGGTATTAGAGTTGGATCGTAGTTAAAAGTCATGGATATGGGCGGGACGAAGGTGGCCCCGGGCGGCCCGAAATCATATGTGACAGCAACTACATTGGCGCCAGTAGGGGGCGGCGGGGGCGATGGCATGGGAGCCACCGTTACCTCGGTCACCGGGTTGCCATCTGGGGTATGTGCCACAGTGCCGACGTCGATGGTAACAGTCACCTTGGCGTCCTCGGACTGAAGGGTTACCGTCTGGACAAACTCACCACCAGGGGTTACAACGTCACCCGTGGTGATCGTGCCGGTGCCACTCACTGGCGTGGAGGGTGGCGTGGGCAGCCCATAGAGAATGAATGTAGCGCTGGTCTTAGTAAAAATGACCGTCTGATTAAAGGGAGTCCCGCCGGCAGTAATTATCAGGTCAACCTTATACGTGCCAGCGGGCCAATCTGCTGGCGGCGTCCAGACCACGTTGTAGGTTATCGATGCTATCCCAGCACCGTAGCCAGCGCCATAGCCATAAGCATTGCCCCAGCCGAACTTATATTCGACGCTCTGCCATGCTGCATAGCCATATCCATACCCAAACTTCCACTTAGGGGTTACGGCAGCAGTAACAGTCGCTGTCCCACCCCCTAAAGCGTTTGTTTGGGTATTCGAATAGGAAGCAGAACCAGAAAGTGTGGGAAGGGCAAGGAGATCCGCTTTGATTGATGGGGTAGCCGCATTGTAAATGCGCATGTTGACACTTTGTATTGGCAACTTCTCCACATCGTTAAGGGACACCGTTGCATTGAAGGAATAATTAATGCCCACGGTGCCAGTGGAAGGATTAACGAAAGCTACATTGAAAGCCTCTGTGGACGCACTAAACCATCCCACGGGGAAGGACAAAATTACGCCCAGAATGACTGCTGTTATGACGAAAGCTGACAATACCTTGTAAGAACTTTTTGGCCTCACGGCACCCCTCCTTAAGATTTAAGAACTATTGATAACACCCCTTGGTTTTCGGGGCCTCTCTCCACTATAATACAACGTCAGTCCTGGCATCAAAGATACTCTAGCGGATACTTAAGCATAAATCACAGCGCTTGTCAACAATGGGGCGAATAAGTGAGCGCTTCTATGTTAGAAGGCCCAACTAAGCCTCGATTCCGAAACTCGGCCGGCGGCAGACCACAAAAACTGAGTTCCCCTCGCCAAATGGGCGAAGGGAACTCCAGACGTCTGTTTGATCAGGTCCCTCTACGTGATTTAGGAGAGCCCTTAAGAGATGAAGAAGAAATAAGAGCCGTAGAGCAGGCCGATGGTTACCAGGGCGATAACCACCACCAATGCCCAATATCCCCCCCGGGCACTACTGCCCTCGACCTTTTCCTTGGGGAGCTCCCACGTAGATGCTGCTTGGGATGTGTCCAAGATGCTAGCCATATCCTGCGCTCCTTTGTTACTCCATCTTCAGGCTAGCACTGTTCACACCTCTTTAACATCCTATAGAAAAATGAATTGACATGAGAGAACACCCTATCCATGAATACTATATTATCTTTACATTTATAGATACTATCTATGACGATATATCAATTAAACCTTTATTGATGGCATACTTAACCAGCTCGGCACGAGTATGGAGACCTAGCTTGTCCATGATCCTAGAGCGATGGGTTTGCACCGTATTGGGGCTCAGGAACAGCAGCTCTGCTATCTCCTGATTGGTGCGCCCCTCCCCGATGAGCTTAAGCACCTCCCGCTCCCTTTCCGTGAGACCATCGTAGGCCACCCGCTCCTCCCCACTCTTCAGGCCTCTTAGATAGCCATTCACCAGTTTCCCGGCCACCGAAGGATGCAAGTATACCCCCCCTTGATGCAAAGCCCGGATAGCGGTTACCAGCTCCGCAGAGGTGCCTCCTTTCAGGATATATCCTGAGGCACCCGCTGCCAGAATGCGGAAGAAATACTCCGCCCCTCCATGGACCGTTAAGGCCAGCACCTGCATCTCGGGGAACACCTTTTTTATCTGTTGGGTGGCCTCAAGGCCGCTCATCTTGGGCATGGTGATATCCATTAGCACAACATCGGGACAAAGCTCGGTGACCTTCTCCAAGGCCTCGGAGCCATCGGTAGCCTCGCCCACCACCTCCATATCCGGATGAGCCTTTAGGAGCAAGGAAATGCCTTCCCGAACCATGGCATGGTCGTCTACCACTAAGACCTTAATCTTCTTTTCCATCTCCCGCCTCCTTTTCCCAGGGAACTTCGACGATGACCTTGGTGCCTTTTCCAGGGGAAGAATCTATGCTGAGAGCGCCATCGAAGAGGGCCACCCGCTCTCTCATCCCGAGAATCCCCAACCCAGACCTGCCCCCTCGCCAAGCCAGGACCTCCGCCGTATCGAATCCTCTGCCATCATCCTCTATTACCATGCGAAGGGAAGAATCCTGGACCTCCAGCAAAATCCTGGCGGAGGAGCATTCTGCGTGCTTGGCGATATTGTTTATGGCTTCCTGAGCCACTCGGAACAGGGCTGTCTCCAGGCGCAAGGGGAGCCGGAAACTTATCTTACTGGACTCCACCGACACCTTCACACCCCGTTCCTCCAAGTGGCCGGCAGCATACCAGCGAATGGCCGGCACCAGGCCCAGGTCGTCCAGGGACGTGGGCCGAATATCGGCGATCACCCTCCGCACATCCTCCAATGCCCGAACTACGGAGACCCGATACCTCTCTATCCTGGCCCTTATCTCCTCCATCCCCGGAGGGAGCTCTCCCTCAATGGACTCCAGTTGCATGCTTAAAGCTGAGAGCGTTTGCGCCGAATCGTCGTGAAGCTCCTGGGCGATGCGCTTGCGCTCCTCTTCCTGGATGGAGATGACTCTTTCCAGTAGCTGCCCTCGTTGCTCTTCCTTACGCTGCACCTCATCATATAGGCGAGCGTTTTCAATTACAATGGCCGCCTGATTAGCCAGGCGAGATAGAAGGCCCTCCTCCCGAGCCTGAAACTCGTATCTTCTCCGATAGGCGACCACCAGAGCCCCGATGACTTTGTCTCTTATCCTCAGGGGAACTCCCAGGTGAGATCTGAGACCTTCCTTCTGGGCCAGGGCATCGGCCTCGACATCCCGATGAATTCCAGGCTCTGTCAGATAGTCCGCAGTAGACACCACCTGACCTAGCTCAATCACCTTACCGGCAAACCCATGCCCCGGCGTTAGCGCCAGGTGAAGGAAGTCCTCATCCGGGGCGCCGCTGACAGCACGCACGTATATCTGGCGGCTGTTCTCATCCAGCAGGCTGAGCATGGCTACATCGGCCTGCAGGAGCTCCCTGGCCCGCCCTACCACGGAGCTTAGAGTTTTATCCACATCCAAAAGACTGGATATCTCCACACCTAGCTGATAGAGGGCTTCTGCCTCCAGCGCCCTGTCCGCTATCTCCCCAAGGGATGTCTCCAGTTTCACTCTCATGGATTCGAATGTCCTGGCAAGAATACCTATTTCGTCCTGCCCTTTGGCCTCGATGGGGCTGGAGAGGTCCCCCGTAGCAATCCTCTGCGCGCCCTCGGTAAGCAAGCGCACAGGTCTAAGTGTCCGCCTCATAAATATCGCCGTGAAGGCCAGGCCAGAGAGTAACGAGAGGGTTCCAATACCCAGCATCCCCCACCTGAGCCGACGGGTTGGCCCCAGGGCCTCCTCTTCACTCTGACGCACTGCAACCCCCCAGGAAGCAGAGGACATGGGAACGAAGGCCAATACATCCTTGCGCTTTGGCGTTGAGCCCTGGGGGTCGTGGCAACTATGGCACGTCCTCACCACTTCCTTCCGTCCTTCTATCAGTGCCACAAAACGATCGCCATGGTCGCTCTTCTCCGCCAGAGTGGCAGGGATGGTGGAGGCCAAGAGTTCCCCATCATCATCCACCACCTGGGCATAGCCGGTCTCGCCCAAGTGGATGGCCTCGATGAACCCACCGATCTGAGAATCAGTCAGATCGAAGCCAGCGCCCACAGCGCCCAGAACCTGGCCTTCCGCCGACAGAACAGGAACCAAGTAGACCACCTCCTCCCTCCCATCAGTGAAAGAGGACACGATCCCAGAAATCTGGGGCAGACCCTTGGCATAGGTGGCAGCGACATACCTGCTAGCGGAGAGGTCTCTGCCTATCACTCCTGCTCGAGAAGGTTGAAGGGCCGTGAGAACACCTTGTCTATCGAGATAGAAAAGCTCGTAGGCCAGGAGCCGAGCCTGGATGCCTTTCAAGAGTTGGCTTTCCTGCCCCGGGGCATCGCCCTGAAGCAATAGAGAGGCAGAAACCGCATCTTGAATCTGCTGCAGGATGACACGATTATAGTTATCGATGGATTTAGCCGCCACTTTGGCCAGAAGAAGCCTCTCATGAAGGGTTCTTTGGGTGCTCTGACCCAGGGTCCACATGCTGACGAAACCGAAGGCAGCGAAAACTATCAGCAGCCCCAGCATTACCAGGCCCACCATTCTTGTGGTGAGGTTCATGCGGGCCCACATCCCTGACTCCTCTCACATGAATGATTTCATCATAGCAAAAAAAGTGACACCAAGGGAAAAAGCAACTACAAGCTGTTCAACAACCATGCTCCTCTGCCTAGTTCTCTAGAGCGCCCTGGTCTATCCAGCGGCCAATAGCCTCTATTTGTTCCTCGCTGAGAGGGGGCCCGGGGGGCATAGAGCTAATGCCATCAGCTCCTCCCCGCAGGCTTCGGTAGAGGACGCTTCCCTGGGCACTTTCAGGAATCACCACGGGGGCACGGTTGCCGGTGCTGAAGATTGCGTCATAACTGCTCAAATCTAGACCTCCCAAGCCCAGAGTGCCATGACAACCCAGGCAGCGGGCCTTAAAGATGGGCTGAATGTCCCGGGAGAAGCTGACGACGCCCGGTAGTGGAGCTACGGTGGGCGTCTCCGCCGGCGTGGCCAATGCGGCAGGGGTTGGGCTGGGAGAGATAGCCGCGATGCGGGTGGGCGATGCGGTGACCACGGCACGCTCGGACGACTCCCATTTATAGAGGATGGCCACTAGGCCCAGACCCGCTATCACAGCCAACAGGATGAGCGCCCAGCCCGCAGAGCCCTTGCTGTTATCATGAGGGGCTGGTTGCCTCATTTGGTCACCAGGCCATAGGCCATCAGGTAGTTCACTATTTGCTCCACCTGCTGGTGCGTCAGAAGTTTGACATCCGGGTATTTGAGGAAGGATGGCATCGCTGAGTAGGGATTGATGGATGCCGGGTTTTCGATATACATATGGATAAAAGCGGGGTCCATTCGCTGGGCGATACCATCCAGGGGGGGGGCTGTGATGCCACCCTTCCCCGCCAGGATATGGCACACCGCGCACTGGCTGTTGAAAAGTTGCCGACCAGCGAGCTGGTCCGCGGTGAGCTTTATCTCTTGACCCGGCTGGCCGACAGCCCCCTCCCGGGGAGGCGTGGCGGCGAAGGCCTGATAGGTGAGGAAGGCTACACCAACCATACCCAGGACCCCAAGGCTCAAGGCCAGGCGACGAAACCGAGGTGCTCGCCGGGGGTTCCTGTCCAAAAAGGGCAGGAAGAGCAAAAGGAGCACGCCTATGGCAGGCAGTGCAGCTACTCCGACCCATTCCAAATACCCAGGAAATACCTTGAGCAACTGGAATATCCACATGAAATACCACTCAGGCCTAGGGACATAGGCGCTATTGGTGGGGTCAGCCCTCCCCTCCAGAGGCACCCCCCAGAAAACGGTCAAGAGGAGAAGCCCTCCAAGAACTGCCAAGGATACCAGGACATCCTCGATAATGATGTGGGGCCAGAAGGGTTTCCCCTGGCGCTTGAAGTCGATATAGCGAGCGTGATATTCCTCTTGGCGGGCCTCCGGCCCCCTAACCCCATCTACACGTCTCCTGGTGAAAGCCATCAGGGCCTTCTCCCTCCAGCCGCGGGGCGGGACTGTCTATTCCCCTCCCACAGCTTCGGTGGCACCGAGACCCCTATCCTGACCACCAGGAAAAGATGGATGCCTATGAGAACAAGGAAAATAGCGGGCAATATCATGGTGTGAGCCACATAGAAACGGGCCAGCGTCATGGCTCCCAGGGTGCTACCCCCGCGCAGAACCCTGACCAGATAGTCTCCTACATAAGGGACGGTACCAGCCATGTTGGTGCCCACGGTGGTGGCCCAGTATGCCTTCTCGTCCCAGGGGAGGAGATAGCCAGTAAAAGAAAAGCCCAGCACTACCAGAAAGGTCAGGATTCCGATAATCCAGGTCAGCTCCCGGGGATATTTGTAGGCGGCCATTGCGAAGACGACCGCCCCGTGGGCGACAACCAACACCACCATGGCGCTAGCGCCCCAATGATGCAGGCCTCGAACCACACTGCCGAAGGTAACCTCATTCATGATATAGTTAACGCTGTCGTAGGCGTGGTCGGGGGAAGGGGAATAGTAGAGGGACAGCACCATACCGGTGAGCACCTGGTTGATGAAGACAAAAATACTGGCGAAGCCCAGAGTATACCAAAAGCCTACCCCCACGGGGATGAGCCGGGTGAACAGGGCATCCCGCAGAGAGACCAGCTCTATTCTCTCATGAAGCCAGTGGTAAAGGGTCGCCATGAAGCTATTCACACAGGATACCCTTCATGGAGGGAGGCAAGATCGAGTTCGTCACTAGGCGGGCTCTTTCCCTGGCACGCCCAGCACGAAGTCCCTATATTCGCAGTAGAGCTCACCGGCCTCGATGTCGTATTCCAGGGCATCCAGGGAACGAGGGGGCGGGCCGCCGATAACGGTGCCCTCGATGGTGAAGACCCCAGCGTGGCAAGGGGAGTAGAAGGCCGGGCCGCGGTTGCCCTTCTTCCAGTCCACAATGCATCCCAAGTGGGTGCATCGTGAGTTGAAGACGGTGAACTCGCCGCCTTCCTGGCGAACTACCCATACCGACTTGGGGGATGGAGTCTCCACCCAGCCGTCTTTGACGTAAAGGACAAAATCCACCTTCTTGGGCACGCCGAGGGAGAAATCATCCATATTGCCCAACTTCACTCGATCTCCCTCCGACTTGGGCTTGAAGGCAGGAGTGAGGCCTGCGCCCAGGGCCAGAGCGCCCAGCACCGTTCCCATGAAGGCAACAGTGGCGCCCGCAGCGTAGGCAAGAAACGTGCGTCGGTCAACCCCTTCCCTATTCTGAGGGCCATAGTCAGCCATCAGGCATCACCCTCCCTTCCTAACTCGCTAGCCCACACCTCCGGCATTTTTTAAAGTCCGACGACGGAGGCGACCAAAGCAGTGCCTTACTTCTACATTACAAAGCCTGGGGAAATTAGAGACGATGACGTATAAACTGATGCCTTTCCATTACTCAACCTGGGATCGGACACAAAACCCAGGCTTGGCCGAAAGCCTATTTGTATAATCACGCACAACTAAATTTTAGAACCTATATTCTAGGATGTATGTCGCCAAAACTAATGAATTATGTAGCGTAAAACACTACAACTATGCTGGATATTATAGCGACATGCAGTAATACTTATTTTATCATTTCGCCCCCAATAATCCAACAGACAGACTGCCGAGGCCCATCTCCAAAACCACGCTCGGAATCCCCCCCCAGAGGATGGCAGGGCTAATAGTCTTTCCAACAGCGAAAGAAGCTCTTCGCTTCGCTCAGGGCTACGGCGATGGCTCAGGCTGGCTATCTTTGACTCCGATGAAGACGGTAGCTGCTCCGAAGGTAAGCTCGAAGACCTCCACCTGCCGTAACCCCACTCCTTCCATGATTTGCTTCACCTCCTGAGATGGCTGGAACCTCCGGATGGAGGCTGACAGGTAGACATAGGCCCCTTTGTTGCCGGAGAGGAGGCCCCCAAGTCGGGACACAATATGATGGAGATACAGGTAATGGATGGCTCTAGGCATGGGCGAAGAGGGGCGTGTATTCTCCAGGGCAACCACCCTACCACCCGGCCTGGCCACCCGGGTCATCTCACGAAAGGCACTGGCCAAATCTTCGACATTTCTCAGTGCGAAGCCCGTAGCTACGCAATCGAAGATGCTATCAGGAAATGGTAGCCTAAGCACATCGCCCAGGACCAATCTTATTCTACTCATATCTGAGTCGGAGGCCAGCCTGCTCTTAGCCCTGGCCAGCATCTGGGGAGAAAAATCCACCCCTACGATAGTGCCGCTGCTGTCCTGTCGGGCCAGACGCAGTGCCAAGCCACCCGTCCCGGTGGCGGCATCCAGGACCAGCCCTCCCGGAGGCAACCGACATCGGAGGGCGGCGAATTTGCGCCAGCCCCTATCCAGCCCAAAGCTGAGCAAACCGTTCAGAAGGTCGTATTTGGTGGCAATAGCAGCGAACATGCCTCGAATGAAGGCGGGATTAGGGCGCATGCCTCTATTCTACTCTCTCAGGAACTCAGCCACAGCGGCATTGAACTCGTCGCGCCTCTCCCAGTTGGGCACGTGGCCGCAATGAGGGAAGGGGTGTAGGCGGAGGCTTGGGAGGAGGCCGGAGGCCTTTCGGGCCTGGGAGAAGGGGAGGAGTTGGTCCTGGACTCCCCAAAGGAGGAGGGCTGGCGGTTTAAGACGGGGCAGTCGCTCTGTCAGGATGATATGGGGCTTCATTCCCTTCATCCCCACGCCGTGCCTCAGGGCGATGAGGAGGGCTTGGCGGAAGCCAGGGGCGCTCCGCTCCTGGCGGACCTGTTCCACCAGCTCGGGGGTGATGAGGCTTTTATCGTGGAGGAGGTGACGCAGGAGGGCGCGAAGGAGAAAGGGACAAGGGAGGGCCAGAAGCTCCCCCACCAGGGGCAGGGCCATGAGACGGAGGAAGGGGGACACCTCCCGGCCCAGACCGGCGCTGTCCACAAGGATCAGCTTATTCACCCTCTGTGGATAGGCCAGGGCGAAGTCCAGGGCGATGAGGCCCCCGGTGGAGTGGCCCAGGAGGTCGGCGGAGGGAAGATGGGCCGCCTCCAGGAAGTCCAGCAGGAAAGCTCGGCCCATATCGAGCGTATAGGCAACCTTGGGCTTATCTGATAGGCCGTGGCCGGGGAGGTCAGGGGCGTAAACGGTACGGATTCGCCCCAGGGCATCGAGGTTGGGCCGCCACCACTGGGCGGAGCCGCCCAGGCCGTGGAGGAGGATAAGAGGTGGCCCCTGCCCAGCCCTCAGGTAGTGGGTGCGGAAAGGCCCGACTTGGAGGAAGTGCCCCATCTCGGCTGTCATATGTCTATTATACCCGCCCACCCAGGATCCTTTGAGGTGGGGCTGTTCCGGAAACGAGCCGCCAACCCTCGAAAAACTGATGGCCGGAGGGCTTAACGGATGCTGCGCCATGGGACTATATTTTACGTCAGAAGTGATGAGGCCAGAAAAGCCTCGTCGCTAATTGAAATGGGGAATCCCGGGTAAAAACGAAGGTTTCTACACCCTAGGGTTACTACTCCTCTGGAGTCGGTTTGAGCCAAAAGGTTCGCCATTTTGAGCCCAAAAGCCCTCGATTTTGAACCCAATAGGCCTTGATTTTGAGACGAAAGTCGCTTATGTTAATTCCCATAGAAGGTGTCGTTCAACATGGCCCAAGATGACCTGCTCACTGAAATAGCCCGCTTGCCCCTTCCAGAAATACTCAACCGGACCTTGGCCCTCGAATATCGGCTTACTGCTCAAGGAAGAGACAACAGCATGGCTCCTGACCGACACCATCGTTATCCCTCGGCCAGTGAGTATAGTGTTCAGCCTTCCCGCTTTCCTCAATATACAGAATATTCATGAACCGTAACGGCGTGCGCAGGCTCGATTGTTGGACGTAGAGCACTGGGCCACGAGGCTTGGAGACGCACATCAGTAAACAGCTCTCCTGTCCAAGATGTCGTAGTGAAGCCCCTCTCATCATCACATCGGCTGAAGGACACCACCGCTGCCTCTGGTGCGACCTATACTGGGCAGAAACCGAGGCAACAATACTATCAAGGACAGAGGCGGTTCTCACCACGCTGGCTCGCAACTTGGCAAACCTCAAGCAGCTAGCCTATGCCTACGATGGCCCGACGCCGGAGCGCGCCGTTGTACCATCGCAGCGGAGGATTCCAAGCAGGCGCCGTGTTTGGGCAGGGTGCTACCGCCGAAGAGCTATCCCCGCACTAGGGCTGCAACTCAGGCTCAAGGAGGATCCCAGCACCTAATCGAGTTTGTGGAGAGTCGATCAGGTGTGGAACAGGATGGTGACCACTTCACCATCGTGGATTTGATATTCCCTCCCCTCCACTCGGAGCAACCCCCGGTGCCGGATCTCGGCTAGGTTGCCGCAGACCATCATATCCCGACTTATAGCCCACCTGGATGTGCTCCATCGCCGCATCGACAGCCATGTCTCTACTTTATCGCGATGGCCTTTGGCTTTGGCCCCCGCCGCTGCTGTCATACGTTGGCCCTTTCCATCCCCCAGGGAATCCCTCAAGGTTCCGCCTTATCTCATAAGGTTCCATCCGGGGTTTCCATACTTCTCTCGGGCCAGGCGGCGGGCCAAGGCCCGCTCCTCCAGGCTAACGCGGCTGGGCAGTAGCTCCAACCCCAGGGCCTCGGCAAAGCCATGCCTCAGAGCCGCGGTCAACCTGGGGAGGGACGGTGGCTCGCCCAGCTCCGTTCCTAGCCCCGATTTCCTCGGGGCGGGAGTCTTCGACATCTCGGCCAGGGAGGTCACTTTGCGCCGGAAGCCCTCCAGGGCGGAACGCCGGCCGGCCTCCTCCGAGTAGCAAAAGAGTCGAAACAAGGCCTCGGCGTCCACCCGAAGGAGGATGGAGCCTTGCTGGAGCACCACACCGCCCCTTCTCACCTGAGCGCTGCCTACCAGCTTCCTGCCCTCCACCGCTATCTCATAACCTGAGATGGCATCGAAGCAGGCTGGGCTTCTCTCCTCCCCGGCTCCCCGCCAGGGACCCAGGGCCTGGGCTACCACTCCCAGGCGGCGCAGCCCCGACATCAGCCCTTGGCTCACCCTGGCATAGGACTCCAACACCCCACCGGCAAACACGGGATCTGTCTGTGAAGCTACCAGGCTGTAGGTCAGCTCCTCCTGATGGAGGATGGCCCTCCCGCCGGTGAGTCTCCTCACTACATCTATACCTAGAGACCGGCATCTATCCAGGTCTATGTCCCGAAGGGCGGATTGGAAATAGCCCACGCTGAGGCACGGGATGCGCCAGCGATAAAGACGCAGGACGGGCACCTGCGTGCGCGGGAGGAGAAGCATAAGGGCCTCGTCCAGGGCCAAATTATAGGGGCCGCCAGCGGCCCCGGTGTAGAGGCAGCGCCACTCCCTCGCTATCAAAGGCGTAGCGGGGTCAGCGATAAGCTCAGCTTGCGCCTTCGATATACTTCTCGAACTCCTGAGCGGTCATCAGAGCGCCCAACTCCTTGGAATCCTGGAGCCTCACTTTTATAAGCCAGCCTTTGCCATAAGGCTCCTGGTTCAGGAGCTCGGGGGCATCGAGGGCCTCTTCGTTGACATCTGTCACCTCGCCAGTCACCGGGCACATGATGTCCGAGGTGGCTTTGTCCGACTCCACAGTGCCGCAGGACTGGGACTGAGCCACTTTCTTCCCCTTGGCGGCGGCCTCCACAAAGAGCACCTTGCCTAACTGTTGCTGGGCGTAATCGGTGAGGCCGATCACCGCCAGGTTCCCCTCCACCCTGACCCAAGTGTGTCCTTTGGTGTACTTGCAGTTTGCCGGATTCAAAATTACCTCCTTATTTGGCCACTGGCTCAGGGGAAGCCAAGGCCGCGCTCTTTCAGGCTGACGTATCCCTGACGGCCGATGATGATATGATCCAGCACCTCGATGTTGAGAAGCTGCCCCCCCTTCACAATGTCCCGGGTGACTTCCACATCCTCGGGGCTGGGGGCGGGGTCCCCCGAGGGATGGTTGTGGGCTACGATGATGGCGGGGCAATTCTCCCGCACTGCCATGCGGAACAGCTCCGAGACCCGAATAAGGGAGGTATTGACATTGCCCCGATAAACCTGATGGGTGGCCAGGACCTGGTTCTTGGTGTTGAGCAGGAGGACGCGAAGCTCCTCCTGGTCCAGGAGGCTCATCTCGCCCAGAAGGAGGAAGACGTCCCCAGGGCTTTTGACCACGGGCCGCTCCTCGGGCTGGGAGGAGAGAAGTCGGCGGCCCAGCTCCAGGGCGGCCTTGACCTGGGCCGCCTTGGCCTCCCCAAGCCCTCGAATGACACACAGCTCGACAAAGCCAGCCTTGGCCAAACCATCCAGACCCCCGAAGCGCACCAAAAGCTGGTTGGCCAAATCCACGGCGCTAGCCTCGGAGGCCCCGGTGCGCAGCACAATGGCCAGGAGCTCGGCGTTAGAGAGAGAGACGGCGCCGCTATCCCTGAGGCGCTCCCGGGGTCTCTCCCTAGCTGGGAGGTCCCTTATCATAGGATGATAGTTAACGCTTTGAGCGGGCACCATCGAACCTCTCCTATTCCAGGTCAAGGGTTCCAGGACAGCCCAGCATCATGAAGGACTTGAGTTAGCTAACCTGGACTTTGGCTCCTGCCGCCTCCAGCTTTTCCCTTGCCGTCTGCGCCTCGGCCTTGGACACCTTCTCCTTCACCGCCTTGGGGGCAGCTTCCACCAAGTCCTTGGCCTCCTTGAGGCCCAGGGTGGTAACCTCCCGCACCGCTTTTATGACGTTGATCTTGTTAGGGCCTATCTCCTGAAGCAGGACGGTGAACTCCGTCTGTTCCTCCGCAGGAGCTGCTGCAGCGGTAGCCGTGGCTGGGCCAGCGGCTGCCACGGCCACAGGGGCTGCGGCCACTACGCCGAACTCATCCTCCAGGGCCTTCACCAGCTCCGCCAGCTCCAGGACTGTCATCCCCTTGATGGACTCGATTAGCTGCTCCTTGGACAGTCCCTTAGTTTCCGCCGTCGCGGCTTTAGCCGCCCGGCTCCGGGCAGGGGCTGACTTCTCAGTTGTGGCCACAGTGGCCTCTCCATGACCTTCCACTTTATCCTCGACCATTCCTTATCCTCCTTCCATTTGTTTCATTCGAGATTGCAAAACCCAGACCAGGCCCCTCAATTGAGCTCCCAGGACATAGACCAGGCCCCGGAGGGGGCTCTGGAGGCCACCCAGGAGCTGGGCCAAGAGCACATCTTTGGAGGGCAACGTAGCCAGGAGGGCTACCTCGTTGCCTTTGAGCACCCTCCCGTCCAACAAGGCCCCCGCCAGTCCCAGAGGCACTCCCGAGGTCTGAATATACACCTGGATAGCTTTGGCCAACTCCGTCGGGTCCCCCGAGGAGAAGGCCATACCTGTGGGGCCAACCAGGATAGCATCCACTCCAGGACGCCCTGTGCTCACGCCGGCCCGACTCATCAGGGTGTTTTTGACCACGTGGTATTCAGCCCCCACCTGGCGCAGCCGTTGCCGGAGCTCTGTTATCTGGCTCATGGTCAGTCCCTGGTAGTTGGTGGCGATGACCACCGAGCTCCTCGAGAGAAGCTGGGCCAGGCGCTCTACAGCTTGAACCTTATTTTCCGCAGGCATGATAACCTATCTCCTAACAAAAATCCCCACGCCTGGAGGCGCGGGGTATTCCGGACAGGATTCCAATCCATTCTCCACCCCTTTGCCTCGACAGGCGAACTCTTTAAGCCCCTAGGCACCTGTGGTCTCAGGCGATCACAATTTTAAGTCGGCTGCGCCTCCTCAGTTCTGGCTGGTGCTCAGAGCCAAGGTAGGCTGCAAGCCCAGCTTGATCCCGGGCCCCATGGTTGTGGTCAGGTAGATACTATTTATAAACTGGCCCTTAGCCCCGGAGGGCCGAGCCTTTACCACCGCCTCCACCACCGTGGTCAAATTCTCCAGGAGCTTACCATCTTCGAAGCTGACCTTGCCTATGGGGACATGGATGATGGCCGCCTTATCCAGGCGGAACTCCACCCTACCTTTCCTAGCCTCTTGGACGGCTCGAGGCAGGTCCTGGGGCTGGGCCACGGTACCGGAGCGGGGGTTAGGCATGAGGCCACGTTTGCCCAGGATACGACCCAGGCGACCCACCTTCCCCATGACATCGGGGGTGGCCAAAGCGACATCGAACTCCAGCCAGCCATCCTCTATCTGCTTGGCCAGGTCATCCAGGCCTACATAGTCAGCGCCAGCCTCCTGAGCCGCCTGCGCGGTCTCCCCCTGGGCGAAGACCAGGATGCGCACCTGACGGCCCAGGCCATGAGGGAGAGTGGCCGTTCCCCTCACTTGCTGGTCAGCGTGTTTGGCATCTACCCCCAGGCGAAGATGAAGCTCCACAGTCTCGTCGAATTTAGCGAAACTGGTTTTCTTGGAGAGGGCCACAGCCTCTTGAGGCGTGTAAGCCTTATCCCTATCCACCAGCTTGGCCGCCTCTTGATATTTCTTACCTTGCCTCGCCATTGCCCTACCTCTAATTTTTCTGTGGGCTCTTAGCCGAAGGGCGACGCACCACTAGCACCGGAACAGTAGATCGATGCAACACCCTATCGCTCACTGAGCCCAGCAACATCCCGGAGAGATGGCCCATCCCCCTGCTACCCATGATAATAAGGTCGAAACTCTCTTTAGCCGCAATATCACAGATGACATCCGCTGTCCTGCCGCGGGAGAAGCGCATGATGCCTGTCTGCCCCGCCGCCTTGAGCCTCTCGTTGGCTGCCCCCAGAACCTGCCGGGCGGCTTGCTCCTGCTCCTCGGGCTGGGGCCAGGCCACGGGCACCCCCACCTCCATAGGCCCAGCCACCAGAGGCAGAGAGGGTGGCTCAATAACATAGAACAAGATAATCTGGGCATCCCCCATACGCCGTGATAGCTCTGCGGCGAAGTCCACCGCCTCCTGAGCGAAGTTTGAACCATCCACAGCCAGTAGAATCTTAAACATAACTTCTCCTTACCCCGGCTTGCCCTTCAGATTACCTCGATGCCCAAGCTTCGGGCAGTGCCTTCAATAATACGCATCGCCGCCTCTATATCGGTAGTGTTGAGGTCCTGCATCTTGACCCGGGCGATCTCACGAACCTTCTCCCGAGGAAGGCTGCCAGCCTTCTGTTGGCGGGGAGAGGCTGAGCCTTTCTCCACACCCAGGGCCGTCTTGAGCAGAGCCGAGGCCGGCGGCGTCTTGGTTACGAAGGAATAGGAGCGATCCTCATAGATGGTGATCTCCACCGGAATGATGCTACCCTCCTGGGATGCGGTGCGCTCGTTATATTCCTTGCAGAAGGCCATGATATTAGCCCCATGCTGGCCCAGGGCGGGGCCCACTGGCGGAGCTGGCGTCGCTTTGCCTGCCGACAACTGAATCCTCAATATAGCTTTGATTTTCTTAGCCATTCTCTTACAGCTTCTCCACTTGAAGGAAATCCAATTCTACCGGCGTATCCCGGCCGAAGAAGGAGACCAAGACTCGGACCTTTCCCTTCCCCGGGCTCACATCCTCCACCACGCCAATAAAGTCCATAAAGGGACCATCGATGATGCGCACACTCTGGCCTGTGCTCACACCAATCTTCACTCGGGGCACCTTGACTTCCATCTGTCTCAATATGCCTTTAACCTCCTCTTCCTCCAGAGGGGTGGGCCTGTTCCCTGAGCCCACAAATCCAGTCACGCCTGGGGTGTTGCGCACCGCATACCAACCATCCTCCGACATAACCATCTCCACCAGGATGTAACCCGGGAAGACCTTCTTCTCCACCGTGCGCCGTTGCCCCTCCCGAATCTCGACCTCCTCCTCTGTGGGCACCACCACCTGGAGTATCTGATCCTGCAACCCCATGGACTGGACTCGGTGCTCCAGATTAGTCTTGACTCGGCCCTCGTAACCCGAGTACGTATGGACTACATACCACCGACGTTCGTTCTCTGCCATATCTTTCTAGCCCTGCATCCACATCATCGCAAGAACAGCGTCTTGACTATCTTAGAGAAGCCAAAATCCACCGTCCCTAAGATAAGCCCCACCACCAGGGCGACTACTAACACCATCAATGTCAGATAGCTCGCCTCTCGACGAGTGGGCCACGTTACTTTCTTCAGCTCAGCGATGACATCTCTGACGAACTGGAAACGAGGCCAACCCCGGGCCACTGCTGTGCGCTTGCTCTGCGTTGACATGACCAAACGGGCTCTCTACCTAACCTCCCGATGCATGCGGTGATTGTGACAACGAGGACAATATTTGGACAGCTCCAGGCGTTGGGAGTCGTTCTTGCGGTTCTTAGTAGTTATGTAGTTCCGCTCCCGGCACTCGGTGCAAGCCAGGTGGATGATAACACGGGACTCGCCTTTCTTAGCCATAATTCAGCCTTCTACTCTGCTAAAGCGAGAGTTATTCCAGAATTTTGGTGATAACCCCAGCCCCCACTGTCCTGCCCCCTTCACGGATAGCAAAATGAAGCCCTTCCTCCAGAGCCACGGGATCGATAAGTTTCACAGTGAGGCTCAGGCTATCTCCAGGCATGGCCATCTCGCGGTCTTTTAGCTCCATTGTTCCAGTAACATCGGTGGTACGGATATAGAACTGGGGTTTATATCCGTTGAAGAAGGGGGTATGCCTCCCGCCCTCCTCCTTGGACAGTATGTAGACTTGGCCCTCAAAGTGGGTATGAGGGGTGATGGATCCCATCTTGGCCAGGACCTGGCCCCGGAAGACATCTTCCCGCTCTATGCCCCGCAGGAGGCAGCCCACGGCGTCCCCCGGCTCACCGTAATCCAGGGTCTTGCGGAACATTTCCACCCCGGTGACCACGGTCTTCTTGGTCTCGCCGAAGCCCACGATCTCCATATCTTCCCCGGTCTTGACGGTGCCCCGTTCCACCCTGCCCGTAACCACCGTGCCCCGACCTTTGATGGCGAAGACATCCTCGATGGGCAGAAGGAAGGGCTTTTCTTTGGGTCGCTCGGGAATGGGGATGTAATCGTCCAGGGCCTGCACCAGCTTGAGGATGGGCTGGTATTCCGGGGCATTGATGTCCTGGGAGGTGCTCTCCACGGCCTTGAGGGCGCTCCCCCTTATAATTGGAATCTCGTCCCCCGGGAACTCGTATTTAGATAGAAGCTCCCGGACCTCCAGCTCCACCAGGTCCAGCAGCTCGGGGTCATCCATGGCATCCACCTTATTGAGGAAGACCACGATGCGAGGGACCTCTACCTGTCGGGCCAGGAGGACATGCTCCCGGGTTTGGGGCATGGGGCCATCGGGGGCGCTCACCACCAGGATGGCGCCGTCCATCTGCGCCGCGCCGGTAATCATGTTCTTGATGTAGTCGGCGTGGCCGGGACAGTCGATGTGGGCATAGTGGCGTTTGTCGCTGATATACTCCACGTGGGAGATAGCGATGGTCAGGCCCCGCGCCTTCTCCTCGGGGGCGTTATCGATGGAGTCGTAGGGTCGGTACTCCGTCTCCCCCTTCAGGCCCAGGACCTTGGTGATGGCCGCGGTCAGGGTGGTCTTACCGTGGTCCACGTGCCCTATGGTGCCCACGTTGAGATGGGGCTTGGTCCTGACGAATACCTTCTTTGCCATTTTTCTTTATCCTCCTGGCTTGGAGCCCACAATCAGATTTGAACTGATGACCCCTGCCTTACCAAGGCAGTGCTCTACCGCTGAGCTATGTGGGCTCTAGATTATTATCAATCATGGTGGAGGGGGCAGGATTTGAACCTGCGTAGCCATTTCAGGCGGCAGATTTACAGTCTGCTGGTATTAGCCTCTCTCCCACCCCTCCGGGCTATCCCTGGGCTCCCCAGAGCCCGAGGGGGGATTCGAACCCATCCAACCTTCCGATTACAAATCGGCTGCGCTGCCGTTGCGCCACTCGGGCAGGTATAAGAAATCTATAACTTCCTCCCAGACTGAACTAGTATAGGGGGAAGGGCAGGGAAAAGTCAAGACCTAGTGGTTTGGTTTTGTGTTACTATACATAGGAATGGTGGAAGATATTATCATTAGCTGGCTCGGAAAAGCAGGATGCCCATGATTAACATCTACACCGATGGCGCTTGCCAGGGCAACCCCGGCCCTGGGGGGTGGGCCGCTGTCATCGTCCAGGATGGGAGGCGCACCGAGCACTCGGGGCGGGTGGAGGGCACCACCAATAACCGCATGGAGCTCCAGGCCGCCATTGAGGGCTTGTCTCGCACGCCTGAAGGAGCCGGGGTTGTGCTCCATAGCGACAGCCAGTATCTGATATACTCCATGACCCGAAACTGGAAGCGGCGGGTCAACACCGACCTCTGGCGGAAGCTGGATGGCCTGGTCGCCTCCCGCAAGGTGCGCTGGGAGTGGGCGGAAGAGAATGCAGATAATCCCGAGATCCAGCGAGCTCACAACCTGGCCACCCAGCAGGCGGGCACTGCCAAGGCAGACCCACCCCTGGACCTCACCCACCTGGACGAGCGGGGACAGGCTCGAATGGTGGACGTCTCGGCCAAGCCGGAGACGGCGCGGGAGGCGATAGCCCGAGGACGGGTCTTCATGCAGCCGGAGACCCTGAAGCTCCTCCAGGAGGGTAAGGTGGAGAAGGGCGATGCCCTGGCGGTGGCTCGCCTGGCGGGCATCGCCGCCGCCAAGGAGACGGCGCGCCTCATCCCCCTGGCCCACCCCCTCCCCTTGACCCAGGTGACGGTGGATCTGCGCCTCGACGATACCCGCTCCGCCGTGGACATCGAGGCCCGGGCCAAGACCACCGCCCGCACCGGGGTGGAGATGGAGGCCCTGGTGGCGGTGGCCGTCTCGGCTCTGGCCCTCTACGATATGCTCAAGGCCGCCGACCGCGCCATGCGCATAGAGGACATCCGACTGGTGCGCAAGTCTGGGGGCAGGAGCGGGGAGATAGTGCTGGAGGGGTAGAAAGCGGCCCTCAAAGCCACCCGTGATTCTACCTCTGACATAGTTGCACCCTATCTGGCGGACGAATGATCACGGGGTGCCTACTACAGAACACGCCTCCCCTCCCCTTCTTTTACCCGATTGACGAATTTCTTCAAGGCCACGCGTTCTTTCAAAGTCATTGCGCCAAAGTAAAGACCCATGATTGCCGTAACGATAATACCAGCTACGAAGATAGCAGCCTTTCTATCTGGTAGGTCTACAGTAAGGAGCGTGGTCAAGAACCCGATAAGGAGACCCAAACAAAGGGTAAAAAAAGCTAGATGTACAGAATTGTAACCTGACGTCAAGCCGTCCAATTCCGGTTCAGTTACGCGATGCACGTGAATATCCCTTCCATGCTCCACAATTGCAATACGCCCCGCACCTGACGGCAAGATAGTAGACAGATTCGGCAGATTCGGTGGAGCCGATTGGTGTTGTTCTTCCATGCTAACTGTACCCGAGAGAATCGAAATCCTTCTCCGTGAATCCAAGGACAAGTAAGTTTAGCAAGTGCGCGTTGCCGCAATGCTGACAGATAATTGGAACCAACGGAAAGCCCTCTCCACCACCCAAGACCATTCCACGAGGAGACTTCGATGCAGATAAGACCACGAATCTGCTGCCAATCGCCCACTGGTTGTGACCGCACAACGAACACCGGGCATCGTGCTGCCCAAGTTTGGCTTGGACAGCTTCTAAGATCCGCTTCATTACTTCTTCGTCGTTCGCCATACATCGGAGTTTAACCTTGGTCGACACTCCGCGTCAAGCACATGAACCCCAATGATTCATTTCTTCGCCACATATCTTCCGTAGAAGTCATCGACGTAATTAGCCCTTGCCCCAGGGATTCCATCCTATCAACCCCCTACACCCATACAGCGATGAGCACGGCATCCTCGGGGTTAGCTTCGTCGAAGAAGAGGACGGCGCAGCTACGTCCCGCCACCATCTCCGCCGAGGCGATGTTTCGGGCCACGGGCACCCCCTCCAGCCACATGGAGAGGCTGCCCTCTATCTGAACGGTGGCCTTATAAGTTCCGACGTCGAAGGCCTTGACCACGCCCCTCTTCATCTCCATCAGACACCTCCCAGAAGCAGCCGGTGCTCATAAATGGGCTTCCGCCCCTGGCAGGTGAAAGACAAACTCATCCCCACTACCCTTCGCTTCTCCGCCTGGAGCCCAGCCCGGCTATCGGTTATGGCCACCACATCGTAGAGCTCCTGGCCGCAGTTGACGGGCACCCTGAGCTCTCCGGAGACCGCTCCCATCCCTCCTCGCCTTATCTCCAAACTGGCCCGGTCCTGAGCCAAGGCCGAGGATGTCAGGTTGAGGTCGTGCACCTGGGACAGAAAGTCGTAGGCCTCCTCGATGTCCGTCCAGGAGAAGGCCTCGGAGACCACGCCGCTGCCGTAAGCCTGGGCGCGGTTGACCTTCGGCATGGCCTTAACATAGCGACCCTCCAGCAGGACATGGTCGCCCCCGTAGCTGTAATCGGTGGCGTCAGAGGCCTGGGGATGTTTGGAATAGGCGAACTGCCCCCGGAAGAAGAGGATGTCGGGGGCCATCTGGAGCAGACGACGCACTATCTCATCTCCCCGCTCTCTGGGATGGATGGTGAAGGTGGGGTAGTGGTTCACCAGGGTGCTGGAGTAGCTTAAGGTGGAGTACTCCAGACCGGTCAGGGCTGCGATGAAGGCCAGGAGCTGGTAGATATTCTTCTGCCCTGCTGTCCAGGAGAACTGGCGTCGGGCACGCCACCCTTCCAGGAGTCCCCAGCCGTCTCGGGCCTCCAGGACGAAGAGAGCCTGGCCGCCCTGAGATAGGTGTTCCCAGCCCTCCACCCAGTAGGCCTGCCCCGGCGCCACCTCAGCACCGGCGGAGGTTATATAGCCGGGTCTGACCCAGACCTCGGCCCCACTCTTTATGGCGGCCAGGCTCCCCGAGCCGGGGCTGTTGTAGCGGCCTGTGTCGTTGCGCAGGACGATGCGCACCCTGCCCCCTTCGGGTCGAGCCTGGGACTCCAGCTCCAGCACATCTTGGCTAACATCCAAGGTGGCCGAAGAGAGAGAGGCTCGCCACACTCCGGAGGGGGTGGAGAGCCAGGCATAGGATGAGCCTTTGGCCAGGGCCATCCCGTAGCTGGAAGCCAAGTTGAAGGGGACAGGCTCCCGCCACCAGCTATCAATGAAGTCGGCGGTGGCCAGGGAGTAGCTCCATAAAGGGCGGCTGTAGGCGTCTATGCCGGAATATTTTTCCACGAAGAAGGCCCGAAAAACATCGAGGAACCCCACAAAGGGGCAGCGAAACTCCACGTCGGCCCCGGACTCCGCCAACATCAAATCCTTGAGGGAAGACCACGACCCCGCAGGCCGGGAGTAGCCGTCGCCATAGACGCAGGTCCACAGCCCGTATTCCCCTGAGGCCTCCTGCCCTGTCACTGCCAGGTCCCAGTCGAGCTGATAGCAGCAGCCTATTCCGGAGAAGGAGGCCAGGCTATTGCTCCAGGCCGAGGGCGAGCCCCAGGTCCCAGCCGTGCGCTGGATGACATAAAGGGTGCTCCCCACGGTGTAGAACAGGGCCACTACCCCTGATGGATTTATGTCTGTGGCCATCCAGCCAACGGCCCCCGGTGCTGTGTCCACAAGGATGGGAGAACCGAAGGTAGCGCCGTAGTTGGAGCTCTCCACCGAGTAGATGGAGACCTGGTCAGAGGCCACGTAAAACAGGAGGACGCTGGCCCCTCGGCTGCACAGGGCTATCCCGGAGACAGAGGAGACGGTAGCAACGGAAGTCCACTGAGAGAAGTCGCTCCCCGGCCCCGGGCTGGCCACCCGCTGGCGGTAGAGGGTATTATCGGAGGGAGACACCCTGGCCCGGTTCAGTGAGCCATCGCCGGGCATAGTGGCGGCATGGTGATAGTCAGGCTCGGCCCCAGTGTAGAGCCGGCTCCAGGACAGGCGGGCCACCCCTCCTATCCGGTCAGAGACCTCCACCTGGAGGTAGGGGGCGCGGGAGGCCGCTTTCTGGGCAGCCAGGAGGCTGGTGCTTAAAGTGCGCATCTAGCCTCCCGGGCCCCAGTCGGTGGACTGGCTGGCGTGCGGCTCATAGGGCCGGTAGAGCTGGCGCAGGCGCACGGCGTTCTTGTTGCTGTGCCGTTTCAACTGGCGGGAGAACTCCGCCAGGCGGTCCTGGCCCCATACCAGGTAATTCTTCCAGGCCTCGCCGCCCCCCAGGTTCACCCGATTTGTGGCGAAACTGGCCCACTCGATGGCGGCGTAGGCCGCAGCCCCCGTGGCCACCACGTCCTCCAGATAGGCGGGCAGAGTGGAGGTGGTGGTGTCCAGGGTGTGGCGCTGGCTGTAATAGACGTAGACGTTCTCTGCCCCGGAGGGAGGGCCGTCCACCAGCAGGGTCAGGGTGTTGCCCCATAGACTGAAGCGGACATAAATAGGAGGATACTGCCCCACAGGGTACTCCGCCGCCTCCACTGCTATCAAATTCGCCAGGCTGGCTATAGAGAGGTCGCGGCTCCCGGCTGAGGTGGTCAGGGTAGCCTTGGCCTGGAGAGGCGCCGCCAGGCTGGCCTCGCCCAGGGCGCGGGCGATGTGGCGGTCGAGAACGGCATCCGTCCATCGGTAGCTCTGGGAGTCCTCGTCGTGCAGGTCTTTGCGGACCCTGGCCCTCATATCATTCAGGTTCATGGATATCTCTTTTGATTGTTTTTGTTTTTTGTGGCATTTCCGATGTTTCCCTAGTGATGCGACCAGAGTCGATGTCCAGCTTGCCATCCGTCCCCAGCAGCCCGTATCTCTTCTCCAGAGTCAGGAGGAGGGCCCTGGCCCGATTCTGGATCAGTTGGGCCAAGAGAGACAGACGCTCTGCCCTCAGCAGCGCCCGGCGTAGCTGATACATCTCTCCGGCGGACACCTGCTCCGAATCAGCTACCTGACTGGCTCGCTCAGGCAAGGAACTTCTCCTCAAGGATAGCCTTCAGCCGGTCATAAAGGGCCTGGGCCGCTGTTCTCTGGGCAGCGCTCAACTTGGGCAAGACGTCCAGGGTTTCGGTTGCTCCGAAAGAGCCGTAGTTGACCTCCACAGTCATCTCCAGGCCTTGGAGGGTTCCACCATCATCCACCGAGAAACGAAGGTTTCGGATGTCGGCGATGTTTTGGGCAGCGACGGTCTTAGGCATGGCTTATCTCCTTTCTAAAATCGAGCCGAGTATTCGGCTTAGCTGGTCCTCGGTTAACGCCACGGGGGAGGACGCCAGGTTAGAGCCTGGGGGAATCGGGGGGCCTTTAAGGGCGACCACCAGGTCTCTGGCTCCCTCCACCCCCACAAAGGACAGGACCCCAGCCAGGATAAAGTAGAGGCCGGTTACATCCACATCCAGACCGAAGTACTTGGGGAGAGCCAAGGCTACGGCCAGGAGGCTGAGCCAAAACTTACGACTCAAGAGCTTGACTTTCATCGAACCTCCTCAGATAGCTCGCCAGACATAGGCGTCGGCGGCATTTTTCTCGCACACATAGAAGGCGTCAGCGACCCCCGCCCCGCCCTCCACCCGGTAGATGAACCCCCGGAAAGCTGCTGAGGCCGTTGGCAGACTGGCTACGCTTCCCACCTTGCCATGAGTAAGAAGGAAGTGGGGTTCGGCCGCCCCCTGGAGTCTGGCTACCTCAATAATGCCGACGCCTGTCCGCCTGGCGGTGAAGAGCTAGTTAGCGCCATCAGCATTTTTAGCCTGGAGGCCCCCATCGGTGGTTTGACTGGCCAGAGCTCCGAAAAAGCTGAGACTATCGAGGGAGAGGCTACGCCTAGCGGAGCCCCCCTCGTCATAAATAGCCAAATCGGTAGAACTCTCCGTAAGGAGGCGGAGGCCAACGCTCAGGCCTGTGGCGTAGACAATTAGATTGCGGGCTATGAAGTCTCGATAGACACCAGGGATAGTGCCCCATACGCCCATGCGGTCTGAGCTATCTTGTTTGAGTTCCAGGTCGGTAGTCTTTAGCTTATTCCCTCCCAGGGAGATATCACGGCCCAGGGCCACCGAGCCGCCGCTATTGGCGTAGAGGACCTTGACGGCCCCGTCGTAGAACTCGAAGAGGGGGCCTGAGCCATTTTGCTTCACCTTGAGGCCAGGGGCGCCGTCGCTGACCTCGATGGAGCGCAGCCATCCCAGCTCGTCCAGCCCTTGCAGGACGCTGAACTCCTCTCCAGCAAGTCTTAGGGCCATGTTTTACCTCCTTTCACTTTGCTCAAGGCAAACTCTTTCAATTCGTCGCCCGTTTTGCTGTCATTCTGACCCTGAACGAAGTGAAGGGGGAAGAGTCTGAGATTCTTCGCCCCGACAGGTTGGGGCTCAGAATGACATTGATAAAAGAGCCTTTCACTTTATTCAAGACGGGCCTAGCTCAGGGAATAGTCGGCGCTTAAAGAGAAGGAGGTACCGGAGAAGGCGGTCACCTTGAGGAAGGCCATAGCCCCCCGAGCCTCCACCTCCAAGGCGTGGCGACCGGTGCTAGTGAAGGACCGTTTGCCCCCACCGAACCACAGCCCCTGCCGGCTGTTCCAGAAGATGGCCTGCACCTCCAGACTGGTGAAGCCTGTGCCTGTGAGGGCTATATCGAAGCGACAATGTCCATACCCGGCGCAGTCCACTGCTCCGGAGGCATCCGCCGGGTCCGATGCGTCCACTGCGGTGACCCCCGACCTGTGGGAGGCCGGGGCCGTCCACTCGTAGGCCGGCCCCTTGGGCATACCATTCTGGTCTAAACGAACGTTAGCCATTCTTCACCTCACCCCCTTTTACTCTCGGAGAGGAACTCCGTCCCCCTTCCGACGCCTCGACTGCGTCGGGGCTGCCTCCCCCTGCCTCTTTTCATCCTCACCCCCTCGGTCCCCCTCTCCTGATAGGAGAGGGGGATGGAAAAAGGATTTGGGGGTATCCCCCAAGCCCCCTGTCAGGAACCAAGGTTCCCGATACCCTCCTTCCTTGTAATAAAGGAGGCGGGGTCTGATTGTGCGCTGAAGAGATAGATAGCCGAAGGCTAGAGGTCATGGGATTAGTCTCGCACCCCGGTAAGCTTGGCCAGCTTGAGGGTATTGAATAGAGCCAGGGAGACATACCACTTGACCCGGGTCCGGGTGGCGTCCTTGGTCTCCAGACTGCCCACTCGCTCCGCCTGAAGCCCGCCCGGGGCGGTGATGCCGGCCACAGCGCCCTCCCCGAACTGGAGGGTATAGATGGTGGAGCAATCGGTCGAGGAACCCACCGTCTTGGCATCGGAGATCCAATCGTTGATGCCCAGGGGGATGCCGTCGTAATACTGGACCATCTGACCGAACTGGTTGCGGTCCATCTCCAGAAGGCCGGAGCCGGTGGCGCGGGAGAGAGCGGTGAGCTTACGCCGGCTGCGACGGCTCAGGAGCAGCATCTGGGGCTTGCCCGCCTTGACCTTATCTATGAGCTCGTCCAGCTTCTCCAGGGTCAGGGTGGCCCCGTTGGTTCCCATGGACACCGTCTGTCCCGAGACGGCCAGCTTATCGACGCCGTCGAAGGACTTGGCGTCAGTGGCGGTGTCCCCGTTGATAAAGGTGTCGTCGAACTTCTGCTGCACCGCCTTGGCCTTGAGCTGCACCACCGCCGCCTCCAGGTCCTGGAGGTTGGAGCGTGTGGCCTTCAGGAAGTTATCCACGTCGGCATCGCCTCCCAGGATCTTCAGGGTGGCCGTCTGCTGGGTGAAGGTGGGGGTGGACTCGGTCCAGGTGTCACCGACGTCAAAAAATGAGGCCGTGGGCGCCGCGTTCTCCTGGTTGTAGGTCAGGCCGTTCCCCACAATCTCGATGAAGGGGAGGGCCTGCAAGATGGGGCTCTCCTTGATGACGGTCTCGATGACCCCCGTGAGGAGAAGGTCGTTGGAGAGCTTTGCTGCTTCCGCCAGAGTCAGTGCCATGTTCTATCTACCTCCTGTGTGCTATTCGATTGCTGGGATAGTAGAACATGCGTTCCCATGTAGGCAAGGGGCAGATGGCAGGCCTTGACAAAAGCCTAGCGACCAGGTAAGATATACGCAATATCAGCATGGAGGCGCATAGTGCGCATAGGGGCAAAGGACTTCGATTTAGGGCACCTTGGGCGTATACACCAGGCGGTCTTGGACGCTATCCCCAAAGGGGGCGAAGCAGTAGATTACGGCGAGATCTACGAACTATATCAAGGACAGCGAACTAGCAGCGACCCAGGTTTTGACGAGGTGTTGAAAAACTTGGAGCCGTGGCTCGAGTCGAAGAGGATTGGCGGAAGCATCTACTACAGGCAGAAGGTTTGGTTGTCCACCAGCGACGTGGCGCGTGTGCTGGGAGTCTCTGTACGGACTGTCCAGGCATGGCATCAGAAGGGGCTCCTCCCCGCCACCCGCTTAGAGGGAGGACATCTTCGTTTCACGTTGGCACAGGTAGAGGAGTGGTTGTCACAAGATGGGTCATCGGTGATCCAAGGAGACGACGATCCGGTTCTGACCGAGCTTTGGGACAACGATGCTGATTCAGCATACGATAGACTATAAACGCGGCGACATCGTACTCGTAAGATTCGTTTTCCCTGATCAATCCGGGGTAAAGCGACGGCCAGCCCTGATAGTTAGCTCAGAGACCTATCATCAGGGCCGTCACGAGGTTGTCCTGGCAGCCGTTACCAGCAATGTGCGCCGTATTCTACCTGGAGACACGGTCTTACAGGATTGGCAAGGCGCAGGGCTGATTTCTCCATCGGTAGTGACAGGTATCCTGCGCACTGTAACGGGTGCTGCATTGGCTCGGAGACTGGGCAGGCTCTTAGCACAAGACTCTGCCTCGGTTGAAGCCAATTTACGACTGTCACTGGCCCTTTGAGGATGGGAAGGCCCAGCCCGCAAAAAGTGGGCCTGACCTGAGCTAAGGGAAGGTCAGGTTCAGGGTTACCGCTTTCAGGTCGGTGCCGTCCCACGCTGCGGTCTGCGTTGCCTGGCGGTCGCCCATGTGGAAGGTTATGGTCTTGTTGTGCAACGCCCAGTCGTTGGGATTCACCAGGATGGCTGTATACTTCCCCCCGAAGGTCTTGACCGGACTGGAGCGCCACCATAGTATCCGTGCTTCGATGAGGCTTCCATCCGGAGCGGGCTGGCCTCCCACGGTAACTGTGCCATCCTGGAAGATGGTGATGGCTACGAACTGCCCAGGAGGCGGTGGCAAGGGTGTGGGTGTGGGTGTAGCAGTGGGTGTAGGTGTAATGGTGGGTGTGGGCGTGATAGTAGGCGTAGGAGTGGGTGTGGGCGTGGACGTAGGCGTGGGAGTCTCAGTAGGCGTTGGCGTAGGAGTGGGTGTGGGTAAAGGAGTGGCCGTAGGCGTAGGTGTGGCTGTAGGCGTAGGTGTGGCTGTAGGCGTGGGCACTGGCGTATCGGTGGGAGTGGGTAAAGGTGTGGCTGTAGGCGTGGGCACTGGCGTGGCCGTAGGAGTCGCCGTTGCCGTCGGCAATGGCGTGGACGTGGCGGTAGGAGTAGGCACAGGAGTGGCGGTGGGAGAGGGAGAGCAGGCAGCTATGAGTAGCAGCCCCAGAAGAATTAAACTTACATATAACTTCGTCATGAATACAGCATCAACGCAGCGTGTACAAGATACCATCATCTTCCAACTCTAGCAAGCACTTTCTCTGTTTTCCTGGTAGAGATTATGAGTTCCCGACAAAGGCGCAGACGTGCCTGGAGGCATACACAACGCGGACCCAGTGCGGGAAGGGTCCCCTGGTGGGTCTTTATCCTTCTGCTGCTCCTGGCGCTAGCTGTCGGCGTAGCAAGAATAGCACGATAGTCGCCCTGGAGCACCCTGGGGTCTAGACGTGCTCTTCACCCCCTGCTTTTGGGCTTTCCCCTATGCGCCAATACGGTTATACTTGAACGATACAAGGCATGGAGGGTCGAGCTTGAAGGTAATGGTACGCTTCTTCGCGTCGTACCGCGAGAGGGCGGGAACCTCCCAGGTCGAGATGGAGCTGCCGAATGGAGCCACCGCGAAGGAGCTGCTAACACGGCTCAGGCGAGTGTACACCTCCTTGCCTCTTACGGATTCGGTGCTCATCGCAGTGAACGCGGAGTACGTGAGCACGGAGGCTCCCCTGCACGAAGGGGATGAGGTAGTCTTTATACCACCAGTCAGCGGAGGATGAGTATGATATTTGTTACCCCTGAGCCTTTGAACCCCCAGGAGATAACCAGTACGGTCTGCAAAAGCAGCAACGGGGCGGTGGTCACTTTTCTGGGCGTGGTGCGCGACTCCTCCGATGGGAGGGATGTCCTGCACCTGGAGTATGAGGCGTACCAACCGATGGCGGAGAATATGCTGCACCAGATTGCCGAGGAGATCCGGGAGAGGTGGGCCATCGAAGACGTGTCCATAGGCCACCGCGTTGGGAAGCTGGGGATAGGAGAGATTAGCCTGGTGGTGGCCATAGCCTCGCCCCATCGCCAGGAGGCCTTCGAGGCGTCCCAGCACGTTCTGGATCGAATCAAGGCGGTAGTCCCCATCTGGAAAAAAGAGGTGTTCCAGGGGGGAGAGGCCTGGATTGGCAGCCACGAAGAGGGGACTGCTAAGCCCACTGCCTAGTTTAGAGCCCCAGGGAGCGGTACAGGGTTTCCCACTGCCCGTGCTGGGACAGAAGCTCTCCAAACAGCTGCTGTTTGAGGGGATGGTCGAAGAGGGCTTTATCTGGAAGGGACTCCAGGGTTGCGGCAGTGCTCAGGGTGTCCGTCTCGACCTGTATGAGAGGCACCGCCGCCTCCTCCGTCTGGTAGCTGATGTACTGAATAGGGGGGTGTCCTCCGGTCAGCACCACGCAACTGGTGGGGGTCGCCAGCGCGGCCATCTGGATGTCGGGCCTGTCGCCCCTGACGACGACCGCTTTGTTGGAGAATCGCTGGAAGTGCAGCACTCCCCAGTCCAGAGTCATGCCCCCGATGAGGAAGTGCTCAACGAGATTGTTGCCTTTCTCTTGCCGGTTGAGGAACCTGCCATGCAGGTGCTCAGCTAACTGACTCACGGTGACGCCTAGGAGACGCCTGTCCTCTGGCACGACGGCCAGCACCTTCACCCCCTCGGTCTCTATCCTGGGGGCCAGGATGGCCTTCACCTCTTGGAGCCTGTAGCGAGTCACGCCGTTGAGGAGCACACCGGCCAGTCTGTCTCCGAAAAGATGTTTGGCCATGAGAGCCCGGTCTAGTGCAAGGCCAGGGCTGCAGCCAATTACTACGATGGCCACGGCATCCAGGGCCTCGGCCAGGCGACGGGACACAGGCCCCAGCGGGTCGGCCAGGCCGCTCAGGCCCTCTACGATGGAGACGTCCGCTCCTGCGGTGGCCGTCGGAAAGGCCTCCAATGCCTGTTCAACGGGAAGCTCCCTGGAGTCCCCATGCTGGGATATGGCTATGGGCCACAACCCGGCCTCTGCCCTCTGGACGCTGGTTGCCTGCCTGAGAATCTGGCCGTCGGGGTCTGTCTGTCCTGGCTGGGTCTGGAGGTGAAAGGGTTTGAACAGGGCCACCTTCTTCCTGCCTGAGGCGGACAGTTGGTGGGCCAGGGTGACCGATACGGCGGTCTTGCCCGATCGCGCCTGGTCTGAGGCTACATACAGTGTAGACATATCGAAGTGGTCCGACCCCGTCCTTTTGGGTTGGGGGGGAGACATCGTGAATTATAGCACAGGTGTTGAGTTTGGGGACTGTGTAGTGTCAATAATGCGGTCATATTTCATTGACTGCACCAGTGCAAAGGGATAGAATCGAGGTAGAATCTGTACCGCAGCAAAGGAGCATCTATGTACTCTAGCGTGATCGGTAAGATAGAGAAGGCCAAGAGGTATGCGGAGGAGAAGAGCCGGGTTACATTCGACAGCTTTGTAGCCAGGTTCAAGGGAGAGAACGACGATCACCGATTAGAGTACGTTGATGGTAAACTGGCGTGCTCATGCGCCTTCTTTGCCGGTCACAGCTTTTGCAGCCACTCCATGGCGCTCCAGCGCATACTGGAGGAGATGCTCCCCGCACCGGTAGCGCCCCAGGCTTAGCCTGGGGTACCCCTTCGGCGGCTCAGGGCAGGTTTCGCGGCTCCCCCCTGGACTCCCTTTCCCCAGATGCTCAGGATTTGGAGTCTATGGCTTCCTGGATAAGAGTCAGGGTTTCTGTCAGGAGCTTGGCGCCCAGGTCCTGGCCATCCCGCAGGCGCACGGCGACGGAGTCGGAGGCCGCCTCCCTGTCCCCCACCACCAGCATGTAGGGGACTTTCTGTAGCTGGGCATCCCTGATTTTGGCGTTCATGCGCTCGGCGCGGTCGTCAACCTCCACCCGGATGCCCTGCTCTTTCAGGCTCCTCTCCACGCGGCGGGCGTAGTCTATGTGGCGGTCTGCAATGGGGATTACCACCGCCTGCACAGGCGCAAGCCACACTGGGAAAGCACCGCCAAAGTGCTCTATCATCACGCCCAGGAACCGCTCCAGGCTGCCCAGCAGGGCGCGATGAAGCACCACAGGCCGCTGGCGGCTGCCATCCGCGGCCGCGTACTCCAGGTTGAACCGCTCGGGCAGGCTGTAGTCGAGCTGGATGGTACCAAGCTGCCACTCTCGTCCCAGGGCGTCGGCCACAAAGAAGTCGATTTTGGGGCCGTAGAAAGCGCCTTCGCCGGGCATCAGCCTGTATTCCAGCCCCTGGCCCTCCAGGGAATCGGCCAGCACCTTTTCTGCGTGGTCCCACTGCTCGTCCGTGCCTACGCGTTTTTCTGGCCTGAGGGAGAGCGTAATGCGCACGTCGTCGAACTTCAGCAGCTTGTAGGTCTCATCCAGGCTCTTCACAAAGGCCCGTATCTCGCCGTCCACCTGCTCGGGGGTGCAGAAGATGTGGGCGTCATCCTGGGAGAAGGTCCTGACCCGGGTGAGGCCCTGGGTGACGCCGGAACGCTCGTACCGGTGCAGGCGGCCAAAGTCCGCGAGTCTGACCGGCAGGTCGCGATAGGACCTGAGCTGGGAGGCATAGATCATGGCGTGGGCCGGGCAGTTCATGGGCTTGACACCGAACTCACGCTCGTCCTGGACTACGATGTACATGTTCTCAATGTAGTGCTCGTAGTGGCCGGAGCGTTTCCATAGCTCCGTGTCGAATATCTGCGGTGTGATGACCTCGGTGTAGCCGTTGGCACGGTACATGCCCCGTATGTACTCCACCAGGGTGTTGTACAAGGTAGTGCCCTTGGGAAGGAAGAAGGGGCTGGCCGGCGCGATGGGATGGAACATGAACAGGCCCAGCTCCTGTCCCAGGATGCGATGGTCGCGACGTTGGGCTTCCTCCAGCCAGGTGAGGTGCTGTTCCAGGGCCTCTCCAGTCTCGAAGGCGGTGCCATAGATGCGCTGGAGCATAGGCCGGTGCTCATCTCCGCGCCAGTACGCGCCAGCCACGTTCAAGAGCTTGTGGGCCGCTATCTGCCCCGTGGAGCCCACGTGAGGCCCCCGGCACAGGTCTACAAAATCGCCGTGGCGGTAGATGCTGATGGTCTCATCGGGGGGCAGCTCGTCGATGATTTCCAGCTTGAAGGGCTGGTGAGCGAACATGGACTTCGCTTCTTCTCTGCTGAGTTCTTCCCGCAGGAAGGGGAGATTCCTGGCGATAGTCTCCCTCATGTAGGCGTCGATGGCCTCCAGGTCTTCAGGGGTGAAGGGGCGAGAGACCTGGAAGTCGTAGTAGAAGCCATCGTCGGTGGAGGGGCCAATGGCCAGCTTGGCGTCCGGAAAGATGTGGAGCACCGCGTCGGCCATGAGGTGAGAGGCGGAGTGGCGCATGCACTCCCGCAGGGAGGCCGAGTCTTTATTGTGGTCTCTGGTGGTCATGGCCAGGTTATGTCGTTGGGTAGTCTACAGTCATGGAGGCCGATAGGCAAGGGGGTGTTCTCGTGTAGCAGAATAGTGACACTATCCTAAGTGTCACTATTCACTATGAACGAGAGCATCCAGAGGCGTGAGTCGGGATGCCCTGTTAGGCTGCCTGGGCCAAACCGTTCAAAAACGGTATGCCGCCCCCCTGGGAAGAGGGGGGCGGCATACGACGCTACGCTAAACCTGTCTTGTTCCTGGCTAGTCTACTTCGTGGAGTCCTCTGACCTTCCCGGTAGTCACGTCCACGTCAACCTTCCTGAAGGCCGGGTCAGAGCCAGTTCCGGGCATCAGGCTGATGTCTCCCGCGACTGGGCAAAGGAACTGGGCGCCGGAGTAGATCAGGATGTCACGGATAGGCAGGGTCCATCCCTTGGGGACACCCTTGAGGGTCGGATTGTGGGTAAGGCTCAGGTGAGTCTTGACCATCATGGTCGCATACGCGTCGTACTTGGGGTCGCTCTCGAAGGTCTTGGCTTTGGCCTCGGCGTCGGCGGACCAGGAAACGCCATCGGCACCGTAGACCACCCTGGCGATGGTAGCCACCCTCTCTCGCAGCTTCATTTCGTTGGGATACAGGAAGTGGAAATCGTTATCCTCTTTGCAGGCGTCCTTGACGGCATCTGCCAGCTCCAGAGCGCCCGCACCGCCATGGGCGAAATGGGTTGATACGGCACAGCGCGCTCCCGCCGCCTCGGCTGCCCTGCGGACTATGGCAGCCTCTTCCTTGGTGTCGGTGGGGAAGCTGTTGATGCACACCACGGGGTTGATTCCAGCCGCCCTGATGGTATTGATGTGGTGGAGCATGTTGACACACCCCTTCTCTACCAGGTCAGGGTGGGACTCTTTGTAGGCCGCAGGCAAGGCAACACCGGGCACTACCCTGGGCCCACCGCCATGCATCTTCAGCGAGCGGATAGAGACCACGAGCACCGAGACGTTGGGCTTGAGGCCGCTGTAGCGGGACTTCACGTTCCAGAACTTCTCAAAGCCGATGTCGGCGGCAAAGCCGCTCTCGGTGACATGATAGTCAAACATCTTCAGCCCAAGGCGGTCAGCAATGACGGATGACTGCCCCACCGCTATGTTGGCAAAGGGGCCGGCATGGACCATGCAGGGCTGGTACTCGGCTGTGCAGCACAGGGTGGGGTTGATGGTGTTGCGCATCCAGGCGGTCATGGCACCGGCCACCTCCAGGTCCGCGGGAGTAACCGGGTTGCCCTGCCTGTCATAGGCCACGGTGATGTTGTTCATTCTTTCCCGCAGGTCGGCCAGGTCCTTGGCGATGGCCAGCATGGCCATCAACTCGGAGCTTACCGCGATGGCGAACCTGGACTCCATGAGGTAGCCATTCATTCGGCCGCCGTGGCCGATGGTGATATTTCGGAGAGCCTGGGCGCAGTAGTCCAAAATCCAGGCCATCTCCACCCGGTTAGGGTCTACATCCAGGCGGCGCATGTGGCTCAGCCTGGCCAGCCGGTCGTCATCGTAGTTGCGCTCATGTTGCATCCTGGAAGTAAGTGCGACCATGGCCAGGTTGTGGGCGTTCATGATGTCATTGATATCACCGGTGAGACCCATAGAGAACTCGGAATGGGGGATGAGAACGGCGTTGCCTCCGCCGGCGGCGGTGCCCTTGACATTCATGGTGGGGCCGCCGGACGGCTGGCGAATGCAGCCACCCACGTTCTCACCCTGCTTGCCCAGGCCCTCCATGAGGCCCATAGTGGTCGTAGTCTTCCCTTCACCCAGTGGCGTGGGGGTAACCGCCGTCACCTCGATGTACTTGCCGTCTGGCCTGTCTTGCAGGCGGTTCATTATTTTCAGGAAGTCCAGCTTGGATACCTTCCCATAGGCAAGTATCTCATCCTTCTGCAGGCCCAGCTTATCTCGCCACTCATCGGGCGTTGGCATGTGCTCTTCAGCTGCATCGGCAATCTGCCAGTCCGCCATTTTTGACACGTCGTAGGGCATCTTTCTCCTCCTTCGTTTTTTCATGGAAAGGAGGGGAGCCCCTTTGACTCCCCTCCTCTTCCAATCTTTTGCTCTGCTTGTCCTCTTAGGTCCTTGTCTCTTCCGCGGACTTCACGTTCTCATCGGGAGTGAAGTACTGAGGGCGCTTCTTGTAAGGCCTCAGCTTCTCCTCCATCTCCTCGTTGACCACGTAACCTGAGACGTGCATTAGAGTATCACTGGGCAGGCGGTCATCGATGAACTCCCGCTCCATGGAGGCCAGACAGGGATACTGGTGGCTCACAAGTCCGGCTTTGGGCACTGCCTCCTCCACCGCAGTCCCTGCTAGCCTTTCGGCTGCATAGCAGGTGGCTCCACAGGGAGACCCCCTGACAACTTCAACCTTTGAGATAATACCCGTCTCTTCGTTCACAGTCAAGTTGAACCTGGGTTTGCCAAAGTGCCGTGCAAACTCCGAGATGGTCTCGCTGGTGTACGGTTGTGCTGACCTTCTGTAGCCGGCGGTCTCCTCGGTCAGGGTGCAGAAGGGCTTGGGGAAGACAGACTCCACTCCCATCCTCTGCAACTCGCGCTGGATCTGGTTCTTCAGGCCCTCCGGCATCCAGTTCGAGTCGTCAATGGGGCACAGGACGGCCTTGGCTTTCGAGAGGCGGGCTATGGCTGGAATGAGCTGTGCCGCCGTGGGGCTTGCCGTGCAGCCCAGGACCAGGTCTACCTGGGGCAGCGTTCCGGGCAGGAACTCCTCGGGGTCATCCAGGATTATGGGAAGCCTGGTGGGTGGCCGATAGACCTCAACTGTCCAGTCCTTGGGGCCTCGCTGGCGAATGTTGTCCACGAATCTCTCTCCCCACAGGCCCTGGACCACCGCCAATATGCGCATTGTTCTCCTCAAGTCAACCCGGCTCTGGAGCTTCCTGAGCCGTGGTGAACCTGGTCAATCTTCTGTACGTTCAACTCACAAGGCTGCGGCTGCGGAGAGCGGGCAGGGGGTCTCGGAAGTGCTTGGTGAGGCCCAGAGCCTCGGGAGGGAGACCAAAGGCCAGTCCCATGAGCTCGGTGAAGTAGACGATGGGCATAGGCTCTTTGAAGTTGCCGTTGGCTGTGTCCTCTGGCTGAAGGAGTGCGTGCTCGCCCTGGTAGGCGTCCAGGTTGGTCTGGCAGAGAGGGCAGGCCGCCACTACCACGTCGGAGCCCACCTCTCTGGCGTTGTCCAGTATTCGGGTGGTGAGCCTGGTTACCAGGTCCGGCCTGGCCAGGGCCAGGGAGGCTCCACAGCACTCGGTCTTGTACGACCAGTCCAGGGCCTGAGCGCCCAGAACGGCCATCAGCCTCTCCATGGAAAGAGGGTATTCCGGATTGGGGTCGCGAGCGATGGCGTGGGGGCGAGTAAGCAGGCACCCGTAGTAGCAGGCCACTTTGAGGCCCTCCAGGGGCTGGACCACCTTCTCTTTGATGGCATCCAGGCTTATGTCCTTCACCATCACGTCCAGCAGGTGGCGCACTCGCACACTGCCACCGTAGCTGAGGCCCGCCGCTCCCAGGGCCGCGTCCACCTGCGCGCGCAGGGGGGAGTCGTGGGCCAGGTGCTGGTTTGCCTTCTCCAGGGCTTCAAAGCAGCCGGAGCAGGGGGTAACCAGCTCCTGGTTGCCGCTCCGCTCCGTCAGAGCCAGGTTGCGACCGGACAAACTCACGTGGGATACCTCGTCCAGGGTCTGAAAACAGGTGGCGCCGCAGCAGTTCCAGTCCTCCAGCTCAGGAATGTCCATGCCCAGCACACGAGCAACCTCGTGGAAGGACATGCCATAGGGCAGAGCGCTGCCGGACAGGGCACATCCTGGGTAGAAGGCGTAGCTCATGATGACCTCTTCAGGCTGCGGGCTTTGCGCAGCATGGCCTTGACCGCTTTGCCGCTCCGGTGTCTCTCTCCCAGTATGGGCAGACGGCCCTGCCGGAGCATTTGCAGGCCCATGTCCCTGTGCTTGATCGCTTCCCTGATATCGGTGGAGAGATAGAACCCGGCCAGCATGGGCAGTTCTCGAATTCGGCCGTATCGCTCCACCGTCCCGGAGAACGCCCTGAGAAAGGCGGGCACAGTCGCCTTCCTGGGCATCATGCCCTGTTTAATGGCTATGCCTTTCAGAGAGTACATCAGGTCGGTGACTGGCACGCCCTGGGGGCAGCGCGCGGCGCACAGATAGCATCCCACGCAGGTCCAGATGGCGCTGCTCTGAAGCGCACGCTCTGCATTGCCAAGCTGCAAGAGGCGCACCACCTGGTGCGGCCTGAGGTCCATGGCATCCGCCACAGGGCATCCGGAGGTGCACTTCTTGCACTGGTAGCACAGGGCTATCTGGGAGCCGTAGCGACTCCCCATCTCTTGGGCCGCGGCCGTCTGTGGCTGTGATTCTATCTGTAGCATGTATTACCTGGCTTTACGACGAGGCTGAGGCGGCCATACGCATGGGCAGCGGCTTCAGTCCCGCCGCCTCCAGTATTTCGCCCACTGCCTCTTCCCACTCCATGGCCATAATGTGTACTCCAGCAACGCCCGGTATCTCCCGCATCTGCTGGATTATCTCCACGCTAATCTTGATGCCTTCCTTGCGGGCCTGGTTCCTTTCTACACCTTCCATTCGCTTGACAATCTCGTCGGGCACGTCCATCCCAGGCACGCGGTCCCGCATGTACCGGGCCACGTTGGCGGACCTGATAGGCCCAATTCCAGCCATGATATACGCCTTCTCAGGGACACCCCTGTCCCTGGCTTCCCTCATCCACTCTTTGAAGCGTGGTAGGTTGTAGATGAGCTGGGTCTGGATGAAGTCGGCTCCCGCCTTCACCTTCTTGGCCAGACGTACGGCCCTGAACGGGAGGGGATTGGCAAAGGGGTTCTCCACCGCGCCAATGAAGAACCTGGGCTCCGGGTTCAGCTCTTCACCGGACTGGAACTTCTTCTCGTCGCGCATGTTCTTCACCATCTGGGTCAGCTGGATGGAGTCCAGGTCGAACACGGGTTTGCTCTGGGGGTGGTTGCCCAGGAGGGGGTGGTCGCCCGTAAGACACAGCATGTTCTTGATGCCCAGGGCCGAAGCTCCAAGAAGGTCCGCCTGGATAGCCATCCGGTTGCGGTCTCGGCAGGTCATCTGGACAATAGGCTCCAGCCCCTCCTGCAATAGTATGAGGCCGCAGGCGATGCTGGACATGCGGACTACGCTGGTGGGGTTGTCGGTGATGTTGGCCGCCACCACGTGGTCCTTGAGGAGCCTTGCCTTCTTTCGCACCACCTCGGCGTCCGTGGACTTGGGCGGGCCTACCTCGCCCGTTGCGACAAAGCGTCCCTCTGTCAGGGCTTGTTCCAGGTTGCTTCCTGCTTTCATATCTTCAGGTCCTCCCTGATGATGAAACGGCTGCCCACGCCCAACCCCTTGCTCCAGTCCTTGGGTGGCGTAATCTCCTCCAGGACATCCAGAAGTCCCAGGGCCTCCATTCTGTTGTAGATGAGCTGCCAGCCACAGGGGGTCTCGGGGGATATCTCGCACTTGCCGTCCCTGGTAACGCCGCCACAAGGCCCGTTGAGGAGGCTCTTGCTGCACCGCACTATGGGGCAGACGCCGGCGTAGTAACCCAGGACACAGTCGCCGCAGGCCGCGCACCGGGCGCTCCATACGCCCTGCTCCAGGGGGATACCCAGGAAGGAGGTGTTGACCCCAGGGAAGACTCGCACGTTGGGGAAGCGCTCGGCTATGGCCTGTACGCCGATGCCGCAGGCCAGGGACAGCACCGCGTCCGCCGACTTTATCTCCTCTGCTACCTCGTCCAGGAACTCCCACTCGCACTGGCGCTTGACGGTGGCTTCCTTGTACTCACCCTCGCGCCCGTCCACCGCATCGGCCATGCGCAGGGTGGAGGACAGCACCTCCACCTCCTTCTCGCCGCCGGCAAAGCATATGGCGACGCAGGTGCCGCACCCCAGGACCAGCACCTTTTTGAAGGGAGCGACTTCGCCCCTGATTTCGTCTAAGGGTTTCTGCTGCGCTATGATCATAGGGCCACCTCCTTCTTCTGCCTCTGCCGGGAGATGGGAGAAGGCCCCAGCTTCCGGATTCGCTCTGTCATCTCCGTGGTAATCTGGACGAAACGCAGCGCCTCCGAGGAGGAGAGGTTGAACATCTCCAGCCGCTCTCCGCCTATCCCTACGGCGTCCAGTAGCTCCTTGGTAAATTGCACCCGGCGTTTTGCCTGCAAGTTTCCGGTGAGAAAGTGGCAGTTGCCCTCCAGGCAGCCGACCACCATCACGCCGTCCAGACCTTGCTCAAAGGCGCGCAGGATGTGTATCACGTCCACGCGGCCGGTGCACACCAGCCTGATTATCTTGACGTTGGGGGGGTAATGTAACCTCATCGAACCTGCCAGGTCCGCTGCTGCACATGCTCAATAGTGGCAGCAGAAGGCGGCGATCTGGGGTTCAAATCCACTGGCCGTCATACTGGCACACCTCCCGCCTCTATCAGCTCCGCCATTCCCTTTATTTTCATAATTACCTGGTCGTCCCGGTAGTGGTGCAGCTGGATGGCCTTGGCCGGGCATTCGGCGGCGCATATGCCGCATCCCTGGCAGGCGGCGGCTTCGATAACAGCCACGCCATCTCTTATGACAGGTACGTTGTAAGGGCAGATACGGACGCAGGTGAGGCAGGCTGTGCACTTCTCCCCGTCCACGCTGGCCACCACCCCACCCACCATCAGCTCGTCCTTGGAGATCACTCGGCTGGCTCGCGCCGCGGCTGCCTTCCCCTGGATCATGGCCTCCTCTACGGACTTGGGGTAGTGGGCCACGCCGCACAGGAAAGCTCCGTCCGAGGCGAAGTCCACCGGGCGCAGCTTGGGGTGGGCTTCCTGGAAGAACCCTTCCTGGGTCTGGGGTATCTTGAAGGCCTTGCTCAGCTCCTCGGCGCCCTTGGAGGGCACCATCGCGGTGGAGGAGACCAGGAGGTCGGCGGTGATGGTGATCCGCTCCTTGAGGCTCGGCTCGGTGAAGGAGACCTTAATTGCGTTTCCTGCTGCCTGAGCCACTGGCAGGTTATCATCGGAGTAGCGCACGAAGATGGCCCCCGCTTGCCTGGCTGCGGTGTACATCTCCTCACGAGCGCCATAGGTGCGAATGTCCTTGTACAGTACAAATATCTGGCAGGAGGGGTTCAGCTTCTTGAGCTTGAGGATGTTCTTCATGGTGACGGTGCAGCAGACCCGGCTGCAATAGAAAGGCTGCTCATGCCACGGCCCAACACACTGGACTATCACCAGGCGCTTTGCCTGGCTCAGCCTTGGGTCGTTGGCCTTGATTGCCTTCTCTAGGTCGCCCATGGTCAAGGCTGCGGGGTGCTGGCCCAGCAGATACTCGTTCCCGCGATACTCTCGGCCGCCGGTGGCAATGATGGTGACGCCGTGCTCGATGAGACGCTGGGTCGGATCGTCGCGGCTGGCGATGATGGTCTTGAAGTTGCCCACAAATCCTATGGACTTCACCACCTGGTGGTTGGTCAGGACTTCGATTCGGTCGTTGGCCTGCACCTGCTCCACAAGCTGGGACACCAGCTCGCGGCTGTCTAGGCCAGAGGTCAGCGTATCGTGCTCCAGCAGCATGCCTCCGAGATGCGGCTCCCGCTCCACCAGGGCCACAGGAAAGCCCTGCTCGGCCAGGGAGAGGGCCGCGGTTATCCCGGCTACGCCACCGCCCACTACCAGGGCGCGGTCGCTTAACCCCTGGGGAAGCTGGTACAGTGGCTCAAGGTGGCTGGCACGGGATACCGCCATGGCCACCAGCATCTTGGACTTGACCGTTGCCTCGTCTGGGACGTCTCCGTGCACCCAGCTACACTGGTCGCGGATGTTGGCCATCTCGTACAGATAGGCGTTCAGTCCCGCTTCCCTGACGTTCTCCTGGAAGAGGCCTTCGTGAGTGCGGGGGCTACAGCTTGCCATGACCACCCGGTTCAGGCGGTGCTCTGCGATGGCCTCCCGCATGGCCTTGAGGGAGTCCGTGGAGCAGGCGAACATGACGTGGTCGGCATAGACCACGTGAGGAAGCTCGCTGGCGAAGCGGGTCACCTCCGCCACGTCAACGACGCCGGCGATGTTGGTGCCGCAGTGGCACACGAAAACGCCCACCCGAGGCTCCTCTGTACTTAGCATAGGTAGCTCAGGAGGGAACTCCTTGGGCTTGGCCAGGGTTCCGCGAACAGGGGCCAGGAGTCGCTGCACCTCGCCAGCGGCTCCACTGGCTTCGGTGACTGAATCCGGGATGTCCTTGGGTCCTCGGAAGGCTCCGCACAGGTAGACGCCGGGTCGAGCCGCCTCCAGGGGCGATAGGGGAGAGCCGGCCCCGAAGCCAAACTTGTCCAGGTTCACCCCTGCAACGGCAGCAAGCTCCGCTGCGCCCTTGGGGGCCGCGAGGCCGACGGAGAGGACCACCATGTCGAACTCCTCGGTGAGTAGCTCTCCCGCTTCGTTTTCGTACTGGAACTCCAGGTTCTTGCTGCTGGGCACCTCTTTCAGGGCAGAGGCGCGGCAGTGAACGTACCGGATGCCGTGGGACTGAGCACGCTGGAAGTAGGCGTCAAACCCCTTGCCAAAGGCCCGCAGGTCCATGAGGAATATGGAGAGGCCCGTATCGGAGGACAGATGCTCCCTGGCCAGTATGGCCTCCTTGGTGGCGTACATGCAGCACACCGCCGAGCAGTAGGGGCGCTCCTGGTCCCGTGAGCCGATGCACTGGAGCCAGGCAATCCTCTTGGGTTCGGCGGCGTCCGAGGTGCGCTGGATGTGGCCCTGGGTAGGCCCGGCAGCGCTGAGGAGCCGCTCAAACTGGAGGCTGGTGACCACGTTGGGGTACCGCCCGAAGCCGAACTCCTGGGAGAGCCCGGCATCGTATGTGTCGCTGCCGGGTGCCAGGATAACAGCGCCCACCTCCAGGTCAAAGTGCTGGTCCTGCTGGTCGAAGGCTATGGCTTTCGGCCCGCAGAACATCTCGCACGCCTTGCAGGTGCCGCGCCTGAAGTACATGCACAGCTCCCTGTCTATGAAGGGGACGTTGGGCACAGCCTGGGCGAAGGGGGTGTAGATGGCCTTTCGCTTCCTGAGGCCGCCGTCGAACTCGCTGTCCGTCCTCCAGGGACACTTCTGTGTACAGATGCCGCAGCCTGTGCACTTGGACTCGTCCACGTAGCGGGCGCGCTTGCGGATGGAGGCAGTGAAGGCTCCTGCCTCTCCTGAAAGCTTCACCAGGTCGGCGTTGCTGATAATCTGGATGTTGTGATGGCGGGAGCACTCCACCAGGCGCGGCGACATGATGCACATGGCGCAGTCGTTGGTGGGGAAGGTCTTGTCCAGCTGGGCCATGCGCCCGCCGATCCAGGGGGACTTCTCCAGCAGATAGACCTGTATGTCCGACTCGGCCAGGTCCAGGGCGGCCTGCATACCCGCTATGCCACCGCCCACCACCAGGGCTGCCCCTACTATCTTGGCCTCGTTTTTCTGTGCAACCACTCTTTTGGTCTCTCCTGTGTCTCTCCTGCCTTGCTACAGCGACAGGTAAGAGTGAGCGTATATCTGGCGGTTGTACAGGATGTTGATGGTCTTGGCTTCGTCCCTGGTTTCCGGGTCCTCCAGCATGGAAGGCTCCACTTGAAACTCCTGGCTCGCGGCCACGGTGTCCGCCAGGGCCAGATAGAGCCGCCCCTTGGGGGTGGAACCATCCCGCTTATCGAGAGTATTGATAACCCACATGAGACCGTCATCCAGGGCGTTGAGGATGGGCGCGGCAATGCCCGCACCATACATCATGGCCAGGAACACCTGGTTGAGAAGGGGGCGGTTCTCAGGGGGGAGGCCGTTGGAGACATTGGATATGCCGCAGGTTGTCTTGGGAGCAGGCACGGCCACCTGCTTGAAATAGTCCACTGCCGTAACCGTCTGTGTAGCCTGGTCCTGCATCCCGTTGACCGTCAGCACCAGGGGGTCCAGGTACAGGTTCTCCGAGGACAGCCCGTACTGCTCCGCGGTGGGTAGGATAGTGGTCATGACTATCTCTAGCCTGGCCTCGGCGGTATTGGGCAAGCCCGACCCTCCCAGGGCCAAGGCGATGAGGTTAGCGTTGTACTTGGCCGCCAGGGGCATCATGGTGCTCATTCGGGCCTCGGTGGCATCGGTGCTGTTAATCAGGGCCTTCTGGTTGCACCTCTTGAGGCCGGCCTCCAGGGCCGCTACATTGGTGGTGTCCAGGCACAGGGGAACGTCAACCACCTCCTGGATGGCGTCCACCAGCCAGGGCATGATCTCGTGGCCTTCTCGCCTCTGGGGCCCAATGTTCAGGTCTAGCATGTTTGCCCCGTTCCTCACCTGGCGAGCCGCCAGGTTCTGGAGCGTTGCCTTGTCCCTTTCCTCCAGAGCCGTCCTGACCCGTGTTGAGATAACGTGGATGGACTCGCCTATCACTATCATCGAACTACTCCTTACGGTTTTCCCATGCCTGATTTGGCCGGGTTGGCGGGCAGGCCAGCCTTCACCGGCTCCTCTAGCTTTGCCAGTCCCAGGTCGTGGGCCAGTTGCTGGACCGCCTTCCTGACCGGAGAGTCGGACGGCAGCTCCACCAGGGGGCGGCCCAGGGCGTCCAGCTCTCCCACCCCTTCGTCGGAGGGGATGGTGGCCAGGAGCGACAGCCCCTGTTCCTTGATGGTCTTCTCAACCTCCGGCGGAATGGCCCCATTGACCCTGTTGACCACCAGGTATATCTGGTCTACTTTGGTGCGCAGAACCTGGATCAGCTCCTGCATTCGCCCCGCCGCAGTGACACCGCGAACCGTGGGGTCGGACACCAGAAGGAGGGTATTGACATCCCTGGTGGTCTGGCGGCTGATGTGCTCCATCCCCGCTTCATTGTCGATGACCACGTAGTCGTATGCGTTGGCCAGACTGTCTATGGCCTGGCGAAGGATGTGGTTGGCCGCGCAGTAGCAGCCCGCTCCTTCGGGCCTGCCCATGGCCAGCAGGTCTATGCCCTTGGACTCCACCAGTGCCCCGCGAATGGCCAGGTCCATGTATTCGTACTTGTTCATGCCCGGGGGCAGATGGGCGGCATCCAGGAGGTCCTCACGGATGTCGCCTATGGTCGAGGGCGTCTCCAGGCCCAGGGCCATATACAGGTTCACGCTGGGGTCGGCGTCTATGGCCAGCACCGTACCCTTCTCGGCCAGGAGCTTTGCCAGCAGCGAGGAGATGGTGGTCTTGCCTGTGCCCCCCTTGCCAGCCACTGCTACAGTTGTGCTCATCGCTCTCCTCTCTCCTCCACGGGGACGGCCTGGAAGCCGTCTTTTGAAGCGCTTGCCAGCAGGTCTTTGACAGTAGGGAACGATTCCATGTCGGTGTGTGGCAGGAAAAGACTGGATGTGAACTCGTTCATAAAGGAGTTATCGGCCACCAGCTCGAAGTAGGTCACTCTACCAGCGATGTCTTCCGCCCGCCGCCGGGCCCGCCTGGAGATAAGGACCTGGTAGGCACCCAGGGCGGAGGTGTTGCCCAGGAAGCGGAACCTGTCCCAGGGCAGGTCGGGCAGCAGCCCGATGAGGATGGACTTCTCCACGTTGATGTGCTGTCCAAAGCCGCCTCCAATGAGCACCGCTTCGATGTTTCTAACGTCAATGCCCAGGGAGCGCAGCATCACCATCACCCCGGCGTAGATGGCACCCTTGGTGCGTATGAGACTATTGATGTCCACCTCGGTGAGAAGGATGTCTTCGCCCGTGCCTGACTCCGATGCCCATGCCAGGACGTAGGCAAGGCCGTGGTCTGTGGACACGATGCGACGCCGTCCGTTCCCCTGGCCACGCTGGATGGTGGCGTCGAACCGCCCCATCTTGTCCAGTATGCCGGTAACGAACATCTCTCCCAGGGCGGCGATCATCCCGGAGCCGCAAATTCCCCTGGGCGCTCCACCACCGATGACTCGCAGGGTCGGCTCCAGGGTGTGGTAGTTGATAATCACGTCTTCTATAGCGCCTGTGGTCGCCCGCATGCCACACTGCACCCCCGCTCCCTCAAAGGCGGGGCCAGCGCTGCACGCGCAGGCTGCCATCCAGTCGGAATTGCCCAGCACCATCTCGCCGTTGGTGCCTATGTCCATGAAAAGGGCCAGTCCTCGTTGCTTGTAGAGGCGGGAGCTCAGGACTCCGGCGGTGACATCCCCACCAACGTAGGCCGCCACCGATGGTACGCAGTAGACCGAGGCCCTGGGGTTGGCCTTCAACCCCAGCTCAAGGGCGCTGGCCCTGGGGAAACTGGTGGCCAGGGGGGCATAAGGCTCCTCCCGTATGGAGCGGGGGTTCAGGCCAAGGAACAGGTGCTTCATGGTGGTGTTGCCTGCCACCACCATGTGGTCTATGTGCCTGGGGTCCAGCTCGTGACGGGTGCACAGCTCGGTGATGAGGTCGTTCATGGTCTCTCGCACCAATCGTTGAAGGTGTCTCAGGCCGTCGCCGCGCTGGCTGTAGACGATGCGCGATATCACATCCTCGCCACAGGATATCTGCCGGTTGAAGCCGGTGGCGGTGTCGATGATGCGGCCCGACCGGAGGTCTACCAGGATAACTGCTACTGTGGTAGTGCCGATGTCCACGGCGGCCCCCAGGCTGGCTCCCACGGCATCGCCCGGCCGCACTGCTACCAGATGGGCAGTCTTGCCATGGAGTGAGTGCTCTACCACAGCCGTGACCCGCCAGCTTCCCTCTCGCAGGGTCTGATCCAGGCCCCGTGCCACGGACAGGTCAATCTCCAGGTCGCTCACGCCTGGGCCATTGGCCAGGGCCTGTCGCAGCCGCTCCAGGTCGGCGGTATTGCTCTTAAGACTTGGCGGGGTAAGCTCAACCAGGTGTTGGGTGATGATGGGGTCGCGAGGTGGCCTGGTCCTGCGCAATACCTTGATACTTGCCGCGCCTGAGACAGCCACCCTCGCCTTCACCCTCTGGGGAATCAGGAAGGCGGTTACGTCCCCTCTCACCTCTGTCTGGCAGGAGAGCGCCCACCCCAGGGCAATCTGCTGGCCTGTTATGTGGGCGTTGGGCCTCCTCCACACCTGGCCTCTTTCGACGCGTACCAGGCAGCGGCCGCACCTGCCCTGGCCGCCGCAGGGGATATCCGCTTCCAGGCCGGCCTGGCGGATAGCTTCGTTGAGAAGGGTGCCATCAGGCACCACGGACTGTCGGTTTTCAGGCAGGAAGGTGACGGTGCTGTGCGACTTCTCCACTCATACCCCTCTGCTGCTACCTCATGGCCTCCTGAAACCGGGTGGCCCAGACGTTTTTCAGATAGCTAGGAATGTCTATGCTCTCTCGTGGTCCCACCAGGACCGTCCAGCCGGACAGCTCCTCCTGCGTCTCTCCAGAGATCACTGCCACGGCACCGGGAATCACCACTAGGCGGTGGTTCACCCGTGCGCCAACCTCATGGCTGGTGACGGTCTTGGCAATCTTTTCGCCGTGGAACTTTCCTGCGGCCCAGGAGGTGAGGACCGACAGCCCGTCGGTATCACAGATGACGAGCCAGGCCGGAATGCCGCTGCCCTCCACCTCGCCTGCGACCGAGAAGTAGGTGAGGGAGAAGTTGGTGGTGACCAGCACAGGGCTGTCTTTGCCGGGGTCTCGGATGGGATAGACGCCGGGCGCCACCTGGATGGGCTTCTGGGGGTCGGTGTAGATGTTCTGTCGCAGGGTCATCAGTGGGTAGGCGTGGTTGGGTGCGAAATGGTCCAGCACCACGATGCTGGCGTACTTGGCGATGGACTGGCCTGCCAGGACAGTCTCCTCTTCAGGAGAGCAGGCGCCTTCTCCTGGGAAGGCTATGACCGGGTAGCCTACCTGGCGTACCTTGTCCCTGAGCGCCAGGCGGCGAATCTGGGTAAAGCGGGTCAGGGTTTCGCCAAAGCTCCGCGCCCCGGGGTCCAGGACCAGGTCTTCTACGCCAGCCTTGTTGGCCTGGTCCGCCACCCCTGCCACCTGGGAGAGGTCGCTGCCGTAGACCGCCAGGGGACACTTGTACTGCTTGGCCAGGGCGGCCATTTTGGCCACGTTCTCTGCGTTGGCAGAGTAGATGAGGGGACGGCTGTTTCCAGCCTTGGCCAGGCCCGCCTCCATCACCGCGGGGTTCTTGGATATCAGAATGAGGGGCATATCGGTGGCCGATGCGACCTGCTCCACGCAAGAGGCAAAGGTGGCGGGATTGCCATCCGCGTCGTCGATGGCTATGGCATTGAGCCTCATGTCGATGCCCACCCGTTCCACGCGATAGACGTTCAACGCCGAAACGAGGGCTGCAACGTCATTCCTGGGCTGCGACGTCTTCACCCGCACCGCCAGTGCCGTAGGGTTGTAGAAGGTCTTCTCGTGGCGGAACATGGCCACCTCGTTGCCCACGGTGAAGGCCCGCTTTCCCGTGCCCACGGTAACCTGTTGGATGGGCGGGCGGGAGGAAGCGGCCAGGGCCTGCTTGGACTCCTCCGAGACATACTTGCAGGCAGAAAGCTCTACTCCCTGCTGGGCCAGCCTCATGGCAAAGGCCAGGCAGGTGGGGAAACCACACTCCTTGCAGTTGGTCTTGGGCAGAAGTTTATAGATTTCAAGTCCGGATAGTGGCATGACATTTACCTCGCCGCGTTAAGTTGTGGCCATCAGGCTGGCAATGGCTCCCTTCACCAGCCCCAGTGTCTTGGGGTGGCGCAACACCAGAATGTCAGCGCCAGCCTGTAGGAGCGCTATGGCTGTGGTTGCCTCCCATGCAATCCCGCGTCCCTCTAATCCACCCCACTCGGCTGGGACTCCCTCCGCGGTCTTGGCTTCCTTGAAACGCCACCCCTCCCGGCCCGGGTTGAGAATCATGGGCATGGCGGTCATGGAGTCTCCCTGGAGGGCCGCTACTCGAAGGCGTTCCATCACCGAGTATACGTACTCCAGGCCGTAGCCCAGGGAACCCGTGGTGGGGTCCATCAGAATCCGGTCTCGGGGAAAGCCCATGTCCGTGATAAGGATGTTCAGTTGTTTAGCTAGATTGATGTCGATGGGCGTGTTGGGAATGACCACGTGGCCATTGGCCATGCAGGTGGCCACAATAGTGCGGTAGTTCTTGTCCTCGCACAGGCCCAGCGCCAGCCGCTGTCCAGAGGTGGCGTCGGCGACTGCCACCAGCACAGCGTTGTCCTTTTCAGCCACGCCTGGGCCGTAGACGATGAGGGGCACGTCCACCGCTGCCAGGACTGCCTTCACCGTCTTTACAGCCTCGGCGGCCCCGGTATTCCCCAGGTCGGGGTCTGCGCTGCGCAGGGTCAATGCCACGATGTCGGCTCCCATGGCCACGGCCTTGCGCGCCCAGGCCGCTGGCCCCTGGCTCCAGACGTCGCCCCAGACGGCCTCCAGCACAGGAGACCACCCCTTGGGAGCCACGTCCTCGATGTCGATGGCGATGGCCGGAGCGTTAGGTATAGAGCCTTCAAAGTGCAAGAAGGGCAGGGTGGTCTCGCCTCCCACCACTACCTTCTTGCGGGATACGCCACCCAGGGTGAGTTCCCCCACCTTTCCAGCCCATTTGGTGGTGGGCACTTGAATCGTGGTCATCTAATGTCCTCCTTGGCTGTCCAGCGGGCTAGATGAGGGATTCCATGGTGAGCACCGGATGTCCCACCTCCTGGAGGTAAGCCATGAGCTGCTCCACGGTGGTGACCGAGTTCCCATCCGGGATCTTGTCCAGCAGGTCCGGCACCCCTATGCGCTTGCACGCCTCCCGGAGCTCCGGTCCCATGCTCTCCTTCAGGTTGGCGGACATCCACACCACTCGCTTGAGGCCGCCCTCCTTGGGGATGAACTTCTTGCTTAGCAGGTAGTACTTGCCATGGCCCATCATGCCGGGACTCTGCTGGCCACCGCCGGCTACCCCGGCCAGGGTGGAGAACTTCATCCCTGCTGGGGTCATGCTGGGGTCATCTCGTGAGACTACCATGAATCCGTTGACCTCTGGGATGAGCATCATGATGCACTCAAAACAGCCACAGGCGGTCATGGGAGCGTCCATGATGGAGTAAAGGGTCAACCGGCGGAATGTGGAGTTGGAGTGCTGATACAGGAAGTCGTTGGCGGACTCCCACTCCCCTTTCTCGGCATCTATAAGCCCTCTCTTGAGGATGGGCTGGTTGGGCCCGGTAGGGTTGAGCTCATAGGAAGCCTTGCAGTCCAGCCAGTTGTAGGCTCCACATAGCCCGACCCGCTCGGGGTTGATGATGCAGACGTGGCTGGGTGCGAAAGACTGGCACAGGGTGCAGCTGTAGAAGGTGTCCACCGACTCGTCGGTAAGGTTGGACGTCTTGAGGTTGCGCGCCTGGTACACCTCGCGAGCTGCCTCTCTAAACTCCTCCACCTTCTGTCGCTCGGTATACAGCGTCACCTGAACCTTGTCCACGATGGCGGAGAAGCCTGCGTGGAGCCTGGCATGGATGATATTGCCCAGGTGGCGGAGCCGGAAGCCGCGTCCAAAGGTGTTTATGGAGATACGGATCCAGGTGATATCCCGCTGCCCGATGTGCTGCACACCCTCTGCACCGTTAATCATGTGGTGAATCTGACGCTCCAGGACGGGCTCGAAGTCCTCTTGCATCCTGCGGCCTGCCACCTTCACCATTATACCCAGGGGGATGTTGGTCCCCACCTCAAAGGCATCCAGGTCGGGGCCTACCACCTCCACCCGGCCGTCCTGCACATCGTCGGAGTCCATCATTTGCAGTATCTCAAAGCAGGTACCCCTGGGGCCGCCGAACTCCGACTGCATGGCGTCTCGGCGGACGATCTCTCCCTCGAAGGCAGGGCCATAGGCCACGGGGATGTCTACGGCGGTGGTCTGAATCTTGACCCCTCGGACCTCGATGCACCGCTGTACCAGCCTGTCGGCCCGCTCCAGGTCGTCTTTCCCTTCAATCTCGTCAAAGGGCATGCTGACCACGTGCTCGTAGGTGGTTATACCCGTGGGCAGGATTTGAGGGATAAGGGTATCGGCTATGACGGGGAAGCCGTAGGTTATGGCTCCGGCGGCGGTGGCGTACTTAAGGTCGTCCACCTCACCCAGGGCCAGGACAAAGGCAAAGACCCGGTTCTTGTTGTACAGGAGAATGTCCCGGGCCTGGCCACCAGTCATGCCGCCAAAGGTGAGGGCGGAGCGGGTGGCGAATCCCAGGGGGTAGATGGCAGAGATGGTATCTGTGCCAAAGGGGACTGTATAGGTGTCGTATCCCAGCTGCACTCCTTCTTCCAGGAGCTGATGGATGATGCTGCGTCCGTTGACGTTGCCGCAAAGGAAGATGAGGATGCCGCGCCGCTGAAGCTCTCGGACGATTCTCACCGCGACCTCGTTGGACTTGGCGCAGCCGACGATGGCGGCAAAGCCGGGCATACGTCCATCCACCAGCTGTATCCCCCAGGTGCGGAGCTGGATGTCATCGATTGGGCCGTTCAGGACGTAGTGCCCGTTCCCTCGTCCGCCCGCGGTCTGAGTCGCCGCTACGTTTTCATCTGGGGAGGTAAAAGCGCCGCTCACTTCTGCTGTGGCAACCCGGATGCCGTCCAGGGGCATCCGCTCAGGTTGCTCCTTCCGCACGAAGCGGACTCCTTCGATAATCTCCTCGGCGAAGAGGGTGGCCACGCCTGCATCCAGGGTCTCTCCCAGGTAGGGCAGCCAGAGCTTGTCGGGGGGTGTCGTGGTTAACATGGACCGCGCCTTCTTCATGATGGGCACCATGTCGCCCAGGGTTTCAACTTTTACGCCCGTATAGCCGTATATGGTGGGCAGGAAATAGGCCGTGTTGGTGAAGGCGACGGGCGTCTGAGGCCCCATCTCCTTGATAGCCTTATCCAGCGTCTTTTCCGCCTCCGCTACAATGGCGTTTGCTCCCCTGATAGCTCGTGTCGCGATATATCTGGACACCGCATCCCCCTTATGTAGAAATTGCCTCTATGTTGTTGCCTGAGCCTTCTTTATGCTCTGGCCCCCGCAAGCCGAGCGTCACCGCTCTGGCCGTATCGGTTGGGATCGTACTCCTCTAGCTTCAAAGCCCGTCGCTTGGCGTCTATGTGGGCCAGCGCCTTCTGAAGTGTCTTTTCCATATCTGGCTCAAACTCCAGCTTCCCACCCACCGTCTCTTCCCAGCCCCGGGTCATCAGGTCTACCACCTTGGGGCTACCAGACACGGGAGAACCTACTCCAAAGAGAACGTAGGCCCCGGAAGCCACGAAGTAGCAGGCGATGGACAGGGCCTTCTCGTTCATCCACTCAGGGCAGAGGCCCACTGCGGGCAGGTCACTGATGTCATCTCCCAGGCCGCCCTCTTCCACCATCTGACTCAGCACCGTCAGAATGCGGGAGTTGTCTACGCAGGAGCCTACATGGAGAACGGGGGGAATTCCCACCGCTTCGCATACTTCTTTGAGGCCCTTCCCTGCCTGTTCCATTATCTCAGGTGTCAGGAACCCGTGCTTTCCTGCGGCTATAGCGCCGCATCCTGTGACCACTACCAGCACGTCGTTCTTGATGAGCTCCCTGATCTGGTACATGATCCCCTGGTCCTGGGTCACTCGCGGGTTGTTGCAGCCCACCACCCCAGCGGCGCCCCGTATCCTTCCCGACATGATGGCGTCGTTCAGGGGGCGGAAAGAGCCGCGATAGGAGCCACCCTGCATATAGTTGATGTACTCGTGAGAGAAGCCTGCCACCAGATCGCTGAACTGGCTGGGAATGTGAACGCGGTCGGCCTGGCGGTTGGGGTAGTTATCTATGGCAGTGCGGAGGATAAGCCTGGCTACCTCCGGAGCGTTGTGCGGCTCCATCTCAATGTGGGTAGTTCCTTCAAATCTTGCCTTGGGCGATGTGGTGATGAGTTTTGTGTGGAAATGTTTCGCCGCCCCCGTCAGTGCTTCCATGGTGCACTGGACATCCACAATCATGGCCTCCACAGAGCCCGTGAGGATGGCCAACTCCTGGTGGAGCATGTTACCCGCTGAGGGCACACCCTGGCGTGCCAGTACCTCGTTGGAGGTGCAGCAGATCCCTGCCAGGTTGATTCCCTTTGCCCCCTTGGACCTGGCGTACGCAATGAGCTCGGGTTCCTTTGCTATCTCGGCTATCTGTGCTGACAGCGTGGGATCGTGGCCGTGTATTACCACATTGACCTGGTCATCCTTGAGGACTCCCAGGTTGGCCTGGGATGTGCGGGGTCTGGGGGTGCCGAAGAGAATATCGGTTATGTCTGTGCCCAGCATGGAGCCGCCCCAGCCATCGGTCATGGATGCTTTAAGGGTGTGCAGCAGGACGTGTTCAGGGTCCTGGTCGGTTCCCATGCCCGTACGGTGCATGGTCTCCACTATTTCGCGGTCAATGCCCCGGGGTATAAGGTTCAAGCGTCGCCATAGCTCCTGGCGGCGCTTGGGAGCCCTGGAGGCGTAGGTAATCTCTCCCGTTTGTTGGCCGAAGTTGCTCAGAGCCTTCTCAGCCACGTCCTTGGCCACGTCTGCAATCGGGCGGTCATGGGCCTCGATCCCCAGAAGGTGGGCTACCTTGTCAAGTTTCTCTTCGTCCTTGACCTTGTAGCCCTTCGCTTCTCCCTTGGCCGCAGCCAGCAGGACCAGGGCCATGTCGCGTCCGTGGTCCGAGTGGGCGGCGGCTCCTCCTGCGACCATGCGGGCGAAGTTCCTGGCAACCACGGTGGCCGCGGTAGCTCCACAGACGCCGGTCAACTCCTCAATGTTCTGGCCCCTTCTGGGTACGAATCGGCACGGGCCCATGAAACACATACGGCAGCACAGGCCATTCACCCCAATGGGACAAGGCGCCAGATTCCTGGCCCGGCTGAAGGCCGTTGTATACTCATTGGCCTCGGCCAGTTCCAGCATCTCTACGGCGGCGGGGTCAATACTCATGGGGCTATCGTTCTTGCTAACCATTCGCTAACAACCTCCTCTTGTAATCAGCCACGGCCAAGGCCTACTACCGAGGGAACCAGCGTTGTTGCCAGCCCCCCAAGGGCAAAAAAACGGGCTGCCTGAAGTCGCACCTCCATGTGCTTGAAGCCAATGTGCGACGCCGCAGCCCGAGGCGGTACTTGCGTTTTCGTCGCCGAGACTTGAGCGTCTCCAGTATCAGCGCTGTTAATTATAGGGTAACGGTATGTCATTGCGAAGTCAAGCGTTAAGAATCGAATTCGCAACCCCAGATACGGCAACTGCAATGGCATGTACATTGGGCATTCGCGGTCGGTTCCACGCGCTCGCGGGGTCTCCACTCCTGTCACATATCCTTATTGTACCTGTGTTATACCCTCACCGCCCAGGGGAGCTGCCGTCGTACTCATATCCAGAGGCTCAGCCAGCCTTCTCTACACGCACCGCGCACGCCTTGAACTCCGGCGTCTCCGTGATGGGGTCATAGGCGTCTACAGTAAGGAGGTTGGTGAGAGTGGACTGCGGGAAGTGGAAGCTCATGAATACCAGGCCCCTGGGGGAGCGGTCGGTGACCTTGGCATGAACCCGCACCCGTCCCCGCCGAGAGGCCACCTCCACCTCCTCGCCGTCAGACACTCCCAGCTCTTCGGCGTCCTGGGGGCTGACCTCCACCCACTCGTGGGGGACCAGCACGTCAAATCCCCTGGCTCTGCCGGTCTGGGTGCCGGTGTGATAGTTGGGCCTCCGCCTGCCGGTGGTCAGCACCAGGGGGTACTCGTCGTCGGGCGGCTCCGCCAGGGGCACGTGAGGCACCGACTGGAGATATCCCTTCTCCGAGGCGAAGGTGTTCTTGTGCAGGTACGGAGTGCCTGGATGATCGGGCGTTGGGCAGGGCCACTGGATGCCCTGTTGCTCCAGGCGGTTGTAGCTGATGCCGGCCATGATGGGCGTGTTGCGCGCCATCTCGTCCCATATCTGGGAAGGGTGTTCATAGGACATGGGGTACCCCATGCGCGTTGCCAGCTCCGAGAGGATTGTCCAGTCTGCCCTGGACTGTCCCGGTGGCTCCACCGCCTTGCGCACCCGCTGGACGCGCCGCTCGGTGTTGGTGAAGGTCCCATCCTCCTCGGCAAAGGAGGCGCCAGGCAGCACCACGTCGGCTAGCTGGGCAGTCTCCGTCAGGAATATGTCGTGAACGACCAAAAACTCTACCGCTTCCAGTGCCTCGCGCACCTTGCCGGCGTTGGCGTCGGAGACCACGGTGTTCTCGCCCATGATGTACATAGCCCGCACGTTTCCCTTCAGGACTTCCTCCATGGCGGTAATCTTGGTGATGCCAGGTCGTGGGTTGAGTTGGACGCCCCACTCCCTCTCCCAGCGCGCTCGGGCATTTTCGTCTCCTACTCGCTGGTAGCCAGGGAGCACGTTGGGCAGCGCGCCCATGTCGCCCGCGCCCTGGACGTTGTTCTGGCCTCGCAGAGGGTTGACCCCGCCGTTCTGGACGCCGAAGTTCCCGCACAGGAGTGCCAGGTTGGACAGCGACTGGACGTTGTGGACGCCGCAGGAGTGCTCGGTTATGCCCAGAGTGTAGATGATGGATGCGGGACGGGCCGCGGCATACTCACGGGCCGCGACTACAATATCCTCCGCGGGCACCCCCGTGACCTCCTCCGCGTACTGGGGTGTGTACTCCTTCACGAACTCTCGCAGCTCCTCCAGGCCCTCCGTGCGCGCGGCCACGTACTCCTTGTTGTAGAGGCCCTCCTCTATGATTACGTGGGCCATGGCGTTGAACAGGGCGATGTCGGTGCCCACCTTCAGGCGGAGCCAGCGGTGGGCCAGGTCGGTCAGCTCTATCTTGCGGGGGTCAACGACGATGAGTTTGGCCCCTTTAGAGACCGCCTTCTTTACCCGCAGGGATATGACGGGGTGGCTCTCCGTGGTGTTGGTTCCCGCCGCCAGGATGAGGGGTGCATTCTCCAACTCTGCGATGGAGTTGCTCATTGCCCCTGTGCCTACCATGACCGCCAGACCGGCGACCGTGGGGGCGTGTCAAGTACGTGCGCAGTTGTCGACACAGTTGGTCCCGATGACCGCTCGGGCGAACTTCTGCACCAGGTAGTTGGCCTCGTTGGTGGCCCGCCCGGAGCTCAGGAAGGCAAAGGCGTTGGGGCCCGACTCCTCCTTGATCTGGCCGAACCTGCTGGCGATGAGGTCGTAGGCCTCCTCCCAGGAAGCCTCGGATAGCTGCCCGTTGCGGCGGATGAGGGGAGTGGTCAGCCGGTCGGGGCTGTGGACGAAGTCCATGCCAAACTTTCCCTTGACACAGAGGGAACCCTTGTTGACCGCCTCGTTGTCCACGGCCTTCACCTTCACGATACGGTTGTCTTTGACGTTCAGCTCTATGTTGCAGCCGACGCCGCAGTACGGGCAAATGGTGCGTACCTTGTTGAACTCCCACTCCCGCCCCTGGAGCCTTCGTGTGTTCTCGGTGAGAGCGCCTGTTGGGCACACATCCACGCAGTTACCACAGAAGACGCAGGTGCTGTCCAGGAGAGACCTGTCGAAGGGTGCAGATACCTTGGCGTCGAACCCGCGATGGGCGATGTTGATGGCCCCAATGAACTGAATGTCGTTGCAGGCAGTGACACACCGCCCGCAGAGGATGCACTTGTTGTAGTCTCGCACAATGAAGGGGTTGCACTCGTCCAGGGGGTAGGCGTGCTTCTCTCCCTGGAATCTGCTGGTGCGGACGCCCAGTTGATAGGCGTATCTCTCCAGGTCGCAGGCGCCGCTCTTCTCGCAGGTCATGCAGTCGAAGGGGTGGTCGGAGAGGAGAAGCTCCATCACCTGCCTCCTGGCCCTGGCGACCCTCTCCGAGTTGGTCTTGACTACCATATTGTTGGCCACGGGGAAAGAGCAGGATGCCACCAGGTTCCGGGAGCCCTGGACTTCAACCACGCAGAGACGGCAGGCGGCGTTGGGAAGCGACCCCTCCATGTGGCACAGGCGGGGAATCTCGATTCCGGCGCTCTTGGTGACATCGAGGATGGTAGCGCCCTCTGGGGCGCTGATATCTCTGCCGTCGATTTGCAGACGGATGGTGTTCATCGTCTTCCCCCTCTTGTTCGCACTAGCACCCTCTCTTCCGCGGGGCGAGGAGGTGGCACCAGCTCCCCGGAGATGACCTTCACCGCGTTGAAGTTGACCGGGCAGACGGCCAGGCAGGTGCCGCACTGGGTACACTTCTCCTGGTCGATGAAGTGGATGATGTTCCTACCCCCTTCGATGGCCTGGACAGGACACATGCGCGCACAAATAAGGCAGGCCATGCACTTCTCAGGGTCTATGTAGTACTTGATGAGCACCTTGCACACGCCGGCGGGGCACTGCTGGTTCCTGATGTGCTTGTCGTACTCGTCTCGGAAGTACCTTATGGTGGTCAGCACCGGGTTGGGGCAGGTCTGCCCCAGGCCGCACAGGGAGGAGTCCTTGACCCCCTCAGCCAGCTCGGTGAGCAGCTCCACGTCCCCTTCAACGCCCTTTCCCTCGGTGATTCGAGTCAGCATCTCCAGCATCCTCTTGGTGCCCAGGCGGCAGGGGGCACACTTGCCGCAGGACTCCACCTGGGCGAAGTTGAGGAAGTAGCGGGCCATCTCTACCATGCAGGTGTCTTCATCCACAACCACCATGCCTCCGGAGCCCATAATGGCCCCTATGGCCTCCAGGGAGCCATAGTCCACCGGCAGCGCCATGTGCATCTCCGGCACGCACCCTCCCGATGGGCCTCCCATCTGCACCGCCTTGAGCTTCTTCCCGCCGGGCGCTCCACCGCCGATATCAAAGAGGATGTCCCTTAGAGGGATGCCGATGGGGACCTCCACCAGGCCGGTGTTGTTGATTTTGCCGGCCAGGGAGAAGATTTTGGTGCCCTTACTCTGCTCGGTTCCTAATTTGGCGTACTGGTCAGCCCCGTTGAGGATGATGAGGGGGACGTTGGCGTAGGTCTCCACGTTGTTGATGTTGGTGGGCTTGCCCCACAGGCCCGACTGGGCCGGGAAGGGAGGCCGTGGCCGAGGTGTCCCTCTCCTGCCTTCGATGGAGGCAAGGAGGGCCGTCTCCTCGCCGCAGACAAAGGCGCCTGCGCCCTCCTTTATCCTTATGTCGAAGTCTAGGCCCGACCCCAGGATGCTCTTTCCCAGAAGCCCTAGCTCCTCGGCTTGAGCCACGGCGAGCTTCAGGTTCTCTACGGCGATGGGGTATTCAGCCCGCACGTAGATGTACCCCGTCTTGGCCCCCGTGGCGTAGGCGGCAACGAGCATTCCCTCTAGCACGCTGTGGGGGTCTCCCTCCATCACCGCCCTGTCCATGAAGGCGCCGGGGTCACCTTCATCTCCGTTGCATACCAGGTACTTCACGTCTCCAGGTGCGGCTCGGACAAACCCCCATTTTCTGCCTGTGGGGAATCCTGCTCCTCCACGTCCCCTCAGGCCGGACCTGGTCACCTGGCTGATGACTTCCTCAGGGGTCATGCTGCCCAGGGCCTTTTCCAGGGCAGTGTATCCACCACGAGCGATGTAGTCCGAGATACTGGTAGGGTCTATGATCCCGCAGTTGCGAAGGACGTTCTTTTGCTGCCCCTTGTAGAAGGGAATGTCGCTCTCGTAAGTGACCCTCTGGCCGCTCTTGGGATCCAGGTACAGCAAGTGTTCGACTGCCTTGCCTTCTTTGAGAGTCTCCGTAACGATGGTTGGGACGTCCTTGGGAGTTAGCTGTCGGTAGAAGAACCCTTGTGGCTCAACCACCATTACCGGCGCCTGGGCGCAGAAGCCTTGACACCCTGTCTCCCGGACCTCCACCTCGTTTTCCAGCCCCTGCTTTGCCAGTTCTTCCTTGAATGCGTCCCTTATCCCTTCCGCTCCCTGGGCGCGACACCCCGTCATGCAAATCCTGAGGCAACTCTTGTTGCCATCCTGGGCCGCCACCAGCCTGTTGCGGAAGCTCTGTAGCTCCTGGGCGTTCCTCAGCCTTTCCACTAAGGCTCCTTCCTGGACTTGGTAAATCCCTGCAGGATTGTCCTGGTCTTCTGCGGGTCAAGATGGCCGTGGTAGGACTGGTTTATCATCATCACCGGCGCTAGAAAGCAGGTCCCCAGGCACGCCACCGTCTCTATGGAGAACTGGAGGTCATCCGAGGTTTCTCCCTCTTTGATGCCCAGGGTGTCCTCCGCGGCCGTGATTATCAGCTCGCTTCGCTGGACGTGGCAGGCTGTTCCCCGACAGATGCGCACCGTGTTCCGACCGCGAGGGGTCAGGTAGAACTGGGCGTAGAAAGTCGCCACAGCGTAGATTCGACTCAGGGGTATCTTCGTTTCCCGGCTCAGACGCTCCAGGGCCTGTTCAGGAAGGTAGGCGTAGACGGTCTGCATCTCCTGGAGCATGGTAATCAGGGCGTCCTGCTGGCCCCTGTGCCGCTCCAGGACCGGGTCCAGGAGCGATAGCTCTATCTCCCTCGTGGTCATCGCACCGTTCCTCCTGTCTATATGGCCACGCCAAGCCTCAACGGAACCTCCAACTGGCGCAAAGCTACCCTACGTGCTTTGAGTGTGATTGCCAATTTATTCAGAGTGCCCGGCTACACTACCGGCCCAGGGACGGAGCTTATCGCCACGCCCACTGAATCTGGGCCAGGTCTCTTGTATTGGTGGAATTCGGAGCCCCGAGGCAGGCTCCTGGGTAACGGTTTCCATTTATTTCTAGGATACTACTGTCACCCAGACGGTGCAATAGATTTCATCCATTTTGGCGAAGGCGGATGAGCGTGTTTCGCAATCTCCAGGAGCCTGAAGGTGTGGCTGAAGTGGGCTGAGAACAGGCAATGAAGACCCTTACTGCTGCCCTTCACTCTTGTCTGTCGTGTCTGCTTTCAGGTAGCTTGAACGCCATCGGGCCAAGGAGTCCCTGAGCTCCGACTTTTCGGCCTCGGAAAGGTCGGCGGTGGCCATGAGGAGCTTCTCTACGCTGTCGAACTCCTCTTGGCTAATGGCCCCCTCCCTGAGCATGCGGTGGAGGGAGTTTTTCAGCATGCTGGGGAAACCGCCGAGCTTCTCATCGATTATCTTCTCTTGGACCTCCTTCAGATAGCTATCTACCCTCTTGTCCAGGATGCCGTAGCTTTCCTCCGTGACTTTGCCTTCCTTCAGGCCTTCAACAACGACGTCTTTCAGGCGGTAGAGCTCAGCCTCGCAGCGCCGGGTATTCATCTTGAACCGGGTGTAAACTGTATCTATTTCGTCCAGCAACCTCTTCAGGTGGCGTTTCTGGCTGCTTGCTGCCCTGCCATGTATTAGCCAGACGACGGCACCCCCTACGCCCGTCACCACGCCTACGATAGCAGCCAACGTATCCCACGGAAGACGCACACCAAGTCTGGAGCCTGCGGGCGGCTGAGGAGTAGGTGTGGGCTGGGTTAGAACGGAGGGTGGTGGAGTCCACGCAGGTGCCGCGGTGGCTGCTCCAGGCAGGACTGGCGTCTGGGGCTGTTGCATGGTTGCGGGCGTGGGTCCGGGCGCTCTCACCCGGCCAACCCAGACATCGTCAAAAAGGGCATGCCCCCCGCTGTAGGCCGTAAGGTTCACACTCCCGTTCAGGAGGGGGTCTTTCACATCTACGTACTTTAGCTCGGGGACCCCATCAACGCTGATGGCAAGCTGGTTGCCACTGGCGTCCACGCTCACCGTATACCAGGGCCCTGGTCGCAAGTCCACGGGAGAGGAGGCCAGGAGCTCGTATGGGCGAGGCGAGCCACTGATGTAAGTGACTTTGTTCAAGCGCAGGTCGTAGCGGGATAGTTGCAGTAAGTAGCTGGCTATAGGACCAGAGCCGGTGGGAGAGGTCTGCAGGCGAAAATTGATGCCTGCCTCTCCCTCCAGCAGGACAAGCCTTACCCTGAAGACGTAGTCAGTCCAGGTAGAGCCAGGTCCGGTGCTGAAGTTAAGAGATGTGTGTCCTTTTACGTCCAGGAAGTGGTTACTGTCCTTTTCCTGAACGCTCCACTCGCCTGTTAAAACGCCCCTGGGTGTCCAGTCCTGGGCCTGGCCGGACTCGAAGTCGTCGGCAAATAGGGTTAGATACTCTACCTCCTGGGCGGTGGCCACGACGGCTAAGGCCAAAGTGAGGATTGCTGCCGTCACCAGGCATAGGCTGACCCGGGAGCGCATGATTGCTTTGAGGCGCTTGGGCATGCTGTCTATTCGAAGGGGACGATAACAGACTATAATTTTGCTCTGCCGTCCACAGAAGCGGCCAGGGCAAGTCTACACTATCGTTGCTTTGTGGAGTAGCTCTTGCAAAGGAAAGTTTTGGTGGAGCTGGAGGGATTCGAACCCTCGGCCTCCCCGATGCAATCGGGGCGCTCTTTCAACTGAACGGAGCTATTCACTCAGTCCCAGCCTTTGCCTCATATATGTGGGACTCTTCCACGCCTTAATCTGAAAGTGGTGGAGCTGGAGGGATTCGAACCCTCGGCCTCCTCAATGCCATTGAGGCGCTCTCCCAACTGAGCCACAGCCCCACAGCTACCCAATATACCAGAGGCCCCATACCAACGCAACCAGGTACAACCTCCGCCGGGACAGCTCAACTATGCTCAAGCGCGTGTCCAGTTGCAAGGGATTCAGCCAGACGCCCGCAAGTAGTAAAATGTAAGAACAACAGAGCCACAACCCCATAGCAAAGGTGCAGGCACACCGCGTGCCTCTTGTGGCTTTGGCAGGTGGCTAAAAGAGGTGATAATTGGAAATACCCCAGTACGTGACACCCAGGGAGGTCAGAAAAGTTTGCCGCGAGCTTGGGCTTAGAGACTGGAGCAGGTTGAAGACTCCCAGGGTCTCCCGCAAAGAGGCGGCCACCGTACAGGCGCTCATTGGCGGAGAAGCGGCTAGCGTATCGACTGAAGTGTTCCGACAAGGCCTTCAGGTAGAGCTGGAACATGGACTCACTTTTGACGACACAAACGTTACCAACAACCACCCTCTTCTAACAGGGAGGATTGTGTGCGCCCATCTGAAGGAGTCCCTTGACTACTACGAGCGTCTTGAGATTGCAGAGCTGGAAGGAGACCTGCTGAAAGCCTTCAAGTCCCGTGACCTGGAGAAGGCCACCAGCTTGTACAAGAGGCTCGGTCCGGCACGGCAAAGACTCGCCCAAGCCGAAGCTCGACAGCTTCTGAGCGGCCTGTCTCACCAGCCGTAGTACGCGAAGTGAATGCTAGTGTCCTGTTTTGGAACAACGTTGAATGAATCGTAGCCAATCCGGGTGCAGGGGCGGAGCCCCTGCCAGGGGTATGGGGGTGTCCCCCAGGCTTCTCTCTTCCCCCTCTCCTGCTGGAGAGGGGGCTAGGGGGTGAGGTATCTGTCCCCAAAGAGGAGGCGATTTCACCGTAGGGAGCGTCTACTTTTGTAAAGAACTGAGGAGACACCCCTCTAGCAAAAGGCAAAACGAATGGCCCCCTGGGGAGTCCCCAAGGGGCCATTTCGCGTCTTTTTCCTGGTAGCGGGGGTTGGATTTGAACCAACGACCTTCGGGTTATGAGCCCGACGAGCTGCCACTGCTCCACCCCGCGGTTTTCTCTAGGGGTTATGAGCCCGATCCCGACGAGTCGGGACCACTGCTCCACCCCGCGACAGACCCAGCACAACTCTGCCCCATCCTAATGGTGGTGCATTGCTGTGCGTTCAAATGGGGCCAGAGCACTGCTCCCAACCCCCCAATAGAGGTCTACGCGCCTGAATGTGGGTCAAGTCCTCGACCGATTAGTACCGCTAGGCTCAATCCCTTGCGGGACTTACACCTGCGGCCTATCAAACAGGTAGTCTACCTGTGGTCTTACTCCCGACTTGCGTCGGGATGGGAGATCTATTCTTGGGTAGGGCTTCGCGCTTATATGCTTTCAGCGCTTATCCACTCCAGACATGGCTACCCGGCACTGCCCTTGGCAGGACAACCGGCACACCAGAGGTCTGTCCCTCCCGGTCCTCTCGTACTAGGGAGAGCCTCCCTCAAATCTCCTGCGCCCGCGACGGATAGAGACCGAACTGTCTCACGACGTTCTGAACCCAGCTCGCGTGCCGCTTTAACCGGCGAACAGCCGGACCCTTGGGACCT